>DASTSW010000099.1:0-41730 GCA_035760445.1 Solirubrobacterales bacterium
CGACCACCGCCAGGTAGCGGCCGCCGTGCTCGCGCAGCAGGTGCCCGCCGACGTCGCGCAGGGCGGCGGCGAACTGGGTCATCAGCGGATGCCCGGGGTCCTGGCCGAGGACGGCGGCGATCGTGGGCGCGTCCATCGCCCCGAGCTCCCCGGCGGTCCAGGCGCCCGCGGCGGCGAAGCGCTCTTCCACCCCCGCCGCCATCGTCGAGTAGCCGCTCAGCCCCGGCCGCTTGCGGACCGTCGGCCACCAGCCGGAGCCGAAGTTGATCGCGTTCATGCAGATCGCAAAAGCGGCGGCGGCTTCAGGGTCCGCGGCGGACACGGGTTCCTCGGGCTCGGCGGCGCCGGCCAGGCCTCCCGCGTAGGCCTCGATCTCGCCCTCGTCGATGCGGACGAAGCGCGCCCGCTCGGCGACCCAGGCGCAGCTGGCGCGCACTTCGTCTGGCAGGGAAACTGACGACATGACCAAGCCAGAGATACAGATTCGCGAGGCGACCGTGCAGGACGCCGCGGATATCGCCCGCCTCCTGCACGACTTCAACAGCGAGTACGAGGAGGAGACGCCGCCGGTGGTGGAGCTGACCCGGCACGCCGGGCGGATGCTGCGCGAGGGGGAGATGACCGTGCTGCTGGCCGGGGATGGCCCCGACGGGCTGGCTTTGTTGCGCTTCCGGCCCTCGGTCTGGACCGAGCAGCGGGAGGCCTACCTGCAGGAGCTCTACGTGGTGCCGCCGCTGCGCGGGCAGGGGATCGGCGAAGGGCTGATGCACGAGGTGATCGCAACCTGCCGCGCCCACGACGCCGGCTGGATCGAACTGAACACCGGCGAGACCGACGTTGCCGCTCGCGGCCTCTACCGCAAACTCGGCTTCACCAACGAAGAAGGACCGCAGGGTCCGGCGATGCTCTATTACGAGCTCGAGCTCTGAAGCGCCAGCTCGGTGAAGCCGATCCCGGCCGGCGGCTCGACCCGGTCGGGGTGGAAGAGATGGGCGAGCAGCTCGACCCCGTCGACCAGGCGCGGCCCCGGCCGCGAGAAGGTCGAGGCAGCGTCGACGGCAAAGAAGCGATCGGCTCCGAGGCTCTCCAGTCGCTCGCGGTACTTCAGCGCCTGCGCGCGGGAGTCATCGAGGTACCAGCCGCAGGGCATCGCCACGATCACCTCGGGATCGAGGCCGCCGAGCTGCTCCCACTCGACCTGCGGCGACTTCTGCCCGGACACGCCGGCGACGTCGGCTCCGGCGGCGATCTCGATCATCTCCGGCACCCAGTGGCCGCCGAGGAAGGGCGGGTCGAGCCACTCGAGTGCCAGCACGCGTGGGGGCTCCGCCCCGGCAACCGCTGCCCGCACCCGCTCCAGCCGCGCTTCGAGCTCCGCCCGGACTTCGGCGGCGTGCGCCTCGATCCCGGCCGCCGCGCCGAGCCGGGTCACGTCCTCGAGCACCTCGCCGAGCGTGCTCGGGTCCTGCTGCATGACCTGCGGCTGTCCCGGCAGCCGCGCCGCCACCGCGACCACGTCCTCGTAGGAGACGGCGCAGACCTCGCAGACCGCCTGGGTGACGATCAGGTCGGGCGCCAGCTGCGCCAGCCGCTCCTCGTCGAGGCTGTAGAGCGCCCGGCCTTCGCCGACGATCTCCTTCACCGCGGCGTCGATCTCGCCGGCGTCGAGCCCCTCCGGCAGGACCGTCGCGGTCAGCTGGGGGAGGGAGGCCGCCGCGGGCGGGAAGTCGCACTCGTGGGTGACGCCGACCACGTCCCCCCCGAGGCCGAGCGCGAAGAGCATCTCGGTCGCGGAGGGGACGAGGCTGGCGATACGCATTACCCGACTATTTCACCGCCGCGAGGAGCGCGTTGGCGCCGCCCTGCATTCCCGCTTTGTTGGGATGGATCGGGGCGGCCGAGGTGCCCGGCACGAGCGGTTCGACCCAGCGGGTCGAGGTGCCCTTGCAGGCGTCGTGGCCGATGCTGGCGCTGTACCAATTGACCAGCGTCGCGCCGTTCGCCGCAGCCTGCGTCGCGATCATGTTGTTCAGGCGCTGCTGCGTTGCTCGCAGGTAGGGAACGTCCTGGAACCCGATCGGCATCTGCGGCCAGCAACCGAACCCGCTCTCCGGGAAGATCGCCGGATAGTTGGTGACGTAGATTTTCGCCGAGGGCGAGCGGGTTTTGATCCCCTGCAGGACCGCCGCCACTTTCGGCGCCGTCGCTTCGATCCGCGCTTTCAGCTGATCGACCCCGCCCGAGTTGTATTTGTCGAGGCAGGGATGGCTGAACGGGTTGATCGTGATGCAGCTCTGCGCCACTTCGGAGAAGCCGATGTCGTTGCCGCCGATCGTCAACGAGACGACCGTCGTGCTCGCGTCGAGCGAGTTGAACTGCGGCGGGTTCGGCCCGTCCGGGTCGACGTTCTGCGGGTTGGTCATGTCCTCGGTCTCCGCCCCGCTGCAGGTCGCGTCGCGGAGCGTCAGACCGATCCCCGGCGCCGCCAGGTGCGCGTAGTTGTTGCTCGACTTGAGACAGCCGAGCGGCAGCAGCGGGTTGGGGATCAGCGGCCCAGCGGCGTAGGAATCGCCGAGGGCGGTGTAGTTGGCGGCCGCTGCCCCACCGGCGAACCCGGCAAGCAACAGCGCCGCTGCGACGAGGGCCAGCAGGCCGGCGCGCAGGCGTTGGAACGTGATCGTCTTTTCCATCATCTCTCCTCCCGAGTGAGAACAAGAAAGAGCCACGAAAGCTCAAGTATCTTTATAGTAACTTTTAAGTAGCCATTTCGGGTAGAGGAGAAACGTCCATGCGGCGATGCGCGGCGGTATTTACGGTGGTCATGGCGATGCTCGGCCTAGGGGCGAGCGCTGCCCAGGCCGAGTTGCCGGTGATCTACAACGGCGTCTACGGCTACGCCCACACCAGCCCGACGGCGAGCCCGCCCGGGGCCAATGACTGGAGTTGCAAACCGTCGGCCGCCCACCCGCGGCCAGTCGTCCTCGTCCATGGCACCTTCGCCGACATGTCGAACAGCTGGCAGGCGATCTCGCCCCTGCTGAAGAACAACGGCTACTGCGTCTTCGCCCTCAATTACGGCGACTACAACGGCAGCGGCGCGATCGGCGTCTACGGCGTCGACGACATCCCGACCTCGGCCGGTGAACTCAACGCCTTCGTTGACAAAGTGCGGGCAGCGACCGGGGCTGCCGAGGTCGACTTGGTGGGCCACTCACAGGGCGGGATGATGCCCCGCTACTACCTCGAGTACCTGGGGGGTGCCGCCGAGGTTCGCGCCCTCGTCGGGCTCTCCCCCTCGAACCACGGCACCACCCTCGATGGCCTCTTCATCCTCTCCAACTTCTTCCCCGGGGCAAACCAGTTCACCGGTGCCCTCTGTCCCGCCTGCGAGCAGCAGCGCGCCGGCTCGGCCTTCATCACCAACCTCAACAGCGGCGGCGAGACCGTGCCCGGGGTCGACTACACGGTGATCCAGACCCGCTACGACACGGTCGTCACCCCCTACACCTCGGCCTTCCTCTCGGGGTCCAACGTAAAAAACATCCTGCTCCAGAACCAGTGCATCCTCGACCTGGGCGACCACCTCTCGATGCCCTACGACCACATCGTGGCGGCCGACGTCCTGACGGCGCTCGACCCCGCCCACCCGCGCAACCCGATCTGCACGCCGATCCTGCCGGTCTCCGGCGGTTAGATCTCCCCGCGGTAGGGGCCGGGCTTCGGCCGGGGACTGCCGCCGGGGAAGGCCAGCCGCAGGATCGTCCGCTGCACCATTCCCAGCTGCTGGCTGAAGGGGCCTGAGTTGTAGGGAAGGCCGTAGCGCTCGCAGATCTCTTTCACCTGCGGGGCGATCTCGGCGTAGCGGGTGCTCGGCATGTCGGGGAAGAGGTGGTGCTCGACCTGGTAGCTGAGGTTGCCGCTGGCGACATGGAAGAGCGGGCCGCCCTCGATGTTGGCGGAGCCCGTCAGCTGGCGGATGTACCAGCCGCCGCGGCTCTCGTCCTCGACCTCCTGCTGGGAGAAGGTGTAGGTCTGGTCGGGGAAGTGGCCGCAGAAGATGATCGCGTAGGCCCAGACGTTGCGGGCGATGTTCGCCGTGGCGTCAGCCTTGGCGGTGGCGCGGAAGGTCTTGCTACCGCTATTCAGCGCGGCCTCTATCACCGGTGCCCAGCGGCTCTGCCGCTTGCGCCTGATTCGCCCGAGCACACCACGGGGCTGCTTGCGCTGCCGCCGCGTCTCCACCACCACGTCGACGGCCGTCGCGGCCAAGGCGCTGACCAACGGCCAGGCGATGTAGTCCTTGACGATCTGGCTCTTGGCCTTGCCCGCGATCCCCTTCAGCTCCCGCTTCACCTGGTGCATCGGCTTGTGGCCCTTGCGGATCGCCTCGAAATCCAGGTCGTGCAGCGCCACGCCCCACTCGAACAGCGCCGCCAGGATCAGGTTGTAGATCGGCTGCGCGAGGTAGACCGGGTGCCACTTCTGCTCCGGATCGATCCGCATGATCTCGTAGCCGAGGTCCTTGTCTTTACCGCGGATGTTGGTGTAGGTGTGGTGGACGAAGTTATGGGAGTGCTTCCAGGCCTCGGCGGTCGAGGCGGTGTCCCAGTCCCAGGTCGAGGAGTGGATCCGGGGGTCGTTCATCCAGTCCCACTGGCCGTGCATGACGTTGTGCCCGATCTCCATGTTCTCGAGGATCTTCGCGGCGGAGAGGGAAGCGGTTCCAGCCCACCAGACGCCCCTGTTGCGAGAGCCGAGCAGCAAAGCCCGCCCGAGCACGGCCAAGCGGCGCTGCATCTCGATCATGCTCTCGATGTAACGGCGGTCGCGGTCGCCGAGCTCGGCCATGACGCGGTCGCGGATCGCGTCGAACTCCCGCCCCAGCTCATCGAGCTGCTCCTCGGAGAGGTGCGCAAGCGGGCTCTCCATGTGGGTGTCGATCGGGGTCGTCGCAGTCGTGCTCATCTCGTACTCCTCTTTCTCATAGTGCGATTGCAACGTCGCCTTCCGGCGCGTTGACACAAGTTCGGACCATCTCTCCCTCTTGCCCGTAGACCTCGCCGGTCCGCAGGTCCCGCACTTCGCCGGCGCAGAGGCGCCCGATGCAGGTGTGGCAGATCCCCATCCGGCAGCCGAACGGCAGCTCCGCGCCGGCTTCCTCGCCGGCGACCAGGATCGGCGTCCCGCCGTCGCACTCGGTCTCGACGTTGCTGGAGACGAAGCGAACCTTGCCCCCCTCGCCGGCCACCGCGTCGCCGCCGATCACCGGCTGGAAGCGCTCCATCTCCAGCAGCTCCGGGTCGCCCTCCTCGCGCCAGTGCCGGACCAGGGCGTCGAGCATCTCGCCGGGGCCGGAGACGAAGGCGTGACGATCGCGCCAGTCGGGGCAGAGCTCGTCGAGGTGGGGCGGTGCGACCCGTCCCGCCTCGCCGGTGATGCGTAGATGAGGGCGATATCCGGAGCAGCGGGAGTCGAGGTCGCGCAGCTGCTCGCCGAAGATGACGCCGTCGGCGGTGCGCGCGGAGTGGATGTGCACGACGTCCTCGAGAGCCTCGCCGCGATCGAGGCTGCGCAGCATGCTCATGATCGGCGTGATCCCGCTGCCGGCGCTGATGAAGAGCAGCTTGCGGGGCGGCGGATCGGGGAGGACGAAGGTCCCTTCGACGCCTCCGAGGCGGACGATGTCGCCGGGCCGGGCGCGGTGGACGAGGTAGGGCGAGACCTTGCCCGCATCGACCAGCTTCGGGGTAATCCCGATCAAGCCGTCGGGCCGGCCCGGGTCGGTGGTCAGCGAGTAGGCGCGCCAATGATGAACGCCGTTGACGATGACCCCGATCCGCAGGTATTGCCCGGGCTGGTGTCCGGCCCATTCGTAGCCGGGCCGGATCAGCACCGTGACCGCATCCGGCGTCTCCTGTTCGATCCGCTCGATCCGGCCGCGCAGCTCCTGCGTCGACCAGAGCGGGTTGATCAGTTCGAGGTAGTCGTCCGGCAGCAGCGGGGTAAACAGCGAGCGGACGGCATGAAGGGCGCGCTGTCGCGCCTTCGGAACGTTGGGTACGGCGCCTCGCTCTGCCATTGTCGAATGTTACACGGATCGGTGTAAAGGTTACACAACCACCGAACCGCTCCTATACCCGCCATGGCAGAACTCAGTCGATCACCTTCACGTCGCTGATCTCGATCCGGTAACGCCCTTCCTGATCGCGGGAGGGCGCCGCCTTGGTGAACCAGATCAGGAAGTACTTCGCCGGCGAGCCGAGGTGGAGCTCGACCTCCTCGACCTCCCCGGCGTCGGTCACCTCGCCGACCGGTTCGCCCCATTCGGAAAGTTCTTCCGGCGGGCCGGCCGGCGCCGCGTAGATTTCGGCGTCCCAGCCGGGGGCGCCGCGGATGATCATCTCCTTCGGGGTCGCCGTCGCTTTGGTCACCACGTAGAGGCCGACGCCGGGGTTGGGCCCGGTCTTGGTGCCGGCGAATTCGGTGTCGTCGTAGTGCTCGCTGCTCCAGGCGGTCCCGGTCGGGTTGCCGTCGATCGCCAGGCTGACCGCTTCGGGGTCCTCTTCGCCGTCGCCCTGCGGGTCGTAGTCGGAAGCTTCGGCCAGAGGCAGCGGCGAACCCTTGTCGCTCAGTGCGCCGCCCCCGCCGCCCGGCCCGTTGCCGCTGCTGATCAGGATCACCGCCGCCACCGCGCCGGCGAAGGCCAGCACCAGCAGCGCCAGCCAGAGCCGCGACCAACGGCCGCCGCTGGAGAGCTTGCGTTCCGCTGGGGGTACCGCCTCCAGCACGCTGGTCGCCTCGCCGGTGGTCGAACCAGCGCGGGCCGCCTCGACCTCCAGTGCCGTTCCCAGGTCATCGATCATCTCGCCGACCTGTTGGTAGCGCTGGGCCGGGTCCTTGGTCGTCGCCCGCTCGACCACCATCGCCGCCGCGGCGGAGAGCTCGGGCCGCTGCTGCTGGACGTCGGGCAGCTCTTCATTGACGTGTTTCATCGCCACCCCGACCTGGCTGTCGGCGCTGAACGGAACCCCGCCGCTCAACATCTCGTAGAGGACGACGCCCAGCGAGTAGATGTCGGAGCGCTGGTCGACCGCGTGGCCCATCGCCTGCTCGGGGGAGACGTAGTCGGTGGTGCCGAGGACGCGGCCGGTGGCGGTCATCCCGTCCTGTTCGAGCTGGCGGGAGATGCCGAAGTCGGTCAGCTTCGCCCGGCCCTCGGAGTCGATCAGGACGTTCTGCGGCTTGATGTCGCGGTGGACCATGTTGCGGGCGTGGGCGACGGTCAGGCCGCGGGCGATCTCGATCGCGTAGGCGAGCGCCTCCTGGGCGTCGAGCGCGCCGACCCGGTTGATCCGCTGCTTCAGGGTCTCGCCTTCGACGTATTCGAAGACGATGTAGGGGTGGCCGCCGTCCTCGCCGGCGTCGATCACGGCGACGACGTTGGGGTGCGAGATCTTCGCCACCGCCCGCGCCTCCTGGCGGAAGCGCTCGAGCTGGTCGGCCTGCTCGGACATCTCCCGGTGCATCACCTTCACCGCCACCGCCCGGTCCAGGGTGGTGTCCCGCGCCAGGTAGACGGTCGACATCCCGCCGCTGCCAAGCTTCGCCTCCAGCTTGTAACGGCCGGAGAGCACGGTGCCGATCATCTGGGAGCTGGTCGGGGGGCGGTCGCTCACTTGCGGTCCGAACGTTACGACGCCGTGGGGCCAGGATGACGGCGCGAGGTGTGCTGAGCACGGGTCCATGCAGCCGAGCGAGCGGTTGAGGTCTTCTGAGAAATAAGATGCTCACGATGCGTCGCCCCCGAGTTCTCCCCGTCGCCCTCGCGCTGATCGCCATATCGATCGCCGGCTGGGCGGCGGCTCCGGCGCAGGCGGCCGACCCCGGGTCCACCCGGCTTCCCTGCGCCGAGTACGACACCTCGATCGGCGAATACGGCGCCTACGTGTTCAGGCTCCGCCACAAGCCGAGTCGCTGCGTGGAGTACAAGGGGAATGAACCATGCCATTGCACCGAAGCCTGGCTCACCGGGATCGTGTGGCACGGCTGGGGTTCGCGGCGGACGACCGCCACCGCCACCTGGCGCTACTGCGGGATGGGGAGTTGCTATTACCGGCGAGCCCGTCTCGTCGCCTCTCAGATCCGCGAAACGTGCGGCCTGCCCGTCTACACCTCGCTGAGGATGCGACTGCGGGGATCCCGCCAGCACGGCGAATACCTGCCGCCGCTCCGAGTGCACTACCGGCTGCCTGCCTGCAGCACGGTGTTCTCCGAAACCTGACCCGGTTCAGACGATTCGCGCCGGACCGGCGATCGCGCGCCCGATCCGCTTCGCGGCGGGGTAGTGGGCGCGCAGCAGGTCCAGCGCAGCGGCTTCGTCCCCGGCCGGGACTACGACGCAGAAGCCGCAGCCCAGGTTGAAGACCTCCTGCATCTCCTCGTCGGAGACGCCGCCGAGCCCCTGGATCAGCTCGAAGACCGGCGGAACCGGCAGCGGGTCGTCGATCTCGTAGCCGACCTCGGCGGCGAGGCGCAGCAGGTTCTTGGTGCCGCCGGAGGTGATGTGGGCGAGGCCGCGGACCTCGGCCTCGGAGCGCAGCAGCTCGACGATCGGCTTGACGTAGATCTCGGTTGGCTCGAGGAGAACGTCGCCGAGCGGCCGACCGAGCCGGTCGTCATCGAGGGGGATCTCGGCCAGGGCCGAGCGGGCCAGGGTGTAGCCGTTGGAGTGCAGGCCGGTGGAGGGGAGGCCGATGACCACGTCGCCCGGTTCGACCGTCGAGCCGTCGACGATCGCGTCGAGGGCGACGGTCCCAAAGCAGGCACCGGAGACGTCGACGCCGCGGACCAGCTGCCCGAGCTGGGCCAGCTCACCGCCGGGGATCTCGATCCCCGCCTGCTCGGCGCCGCGCGCGAGGCCGACGCCGATTTCCTCGCAGACCGCAGGGTCGGCCTTCTCGATCGCGATGTAGTCGAGCATCGCCAGCGGCTCGGCACCGACGCAGATCACGTCGTTGACGTTCATCGCCACGCAGTCGATTCCGATCGTGTCGAAGCGGCCGAGCTGCTCGGCCAGCACCAGCTTGGTGCCGACGCCGTCGGTCGAGAGCGCGATCCCGGTCCGCTCGTCGATCTTGATCACGCTCGCGTAGTGGCCCGGCAGCGGCACCTGGGCCGAGGGCCGCCCGAGCTGGATCGCCCCCAGCGCCCGCACCAGGCCGGCCACGGCCGAATCCGCCGCCCCCTGGTCGACTCCGGCCTTCGCGTAGGCGTCGCTCGCGCTCACTTGCGCCCTAGCTTTGCAAGAACGACGGCCGCCAGGCCGATCCGGTAGGCGGCGTAGGGCCACAGCGCCCGGTCGCGCTCGACCAGGTGGATCAGGCGCTGCGAGGCGAGGGTGGAGGCGAAGGAGGCGCCGATGCCGACGGCGAGCGAACGGCGCATCTCCGGCGTCGTACCCCGGCGGGCTAAGCGGGCGCCCTTCAGCCCCGTCGCGCCGACGATGATCGGCAGCGCGATCGTGCGCGAGAGCAGGTTCGCCTGGTCGCGGGAGAAGCGGCGCCAGCGGGCCGCGGCGAGGGTGACGCCGTTGCGGGAGACGCCCGGCGCCAGCGCCGCCGCCTGGGCGACTCCCAGCGCCAGCCCGTCGATCGGGGTCGCGTCGCCGCGCCCCCGCCGCTGCGGTCGGCGGTCGGCGACGAGCATCGCCGCCGCCCCGGCGAGCAGCCCGTAGGCGGTCGCCCTGGGTCCCCCCAGCCGCCGCTCGATCGGTCGCTCCAGCGCGTAGCCGATCACCGCCGCCGGCAGGAAGGAGAGTCCCAGCAGCAGCGCCCGGCGGCCGTCGAACTGGCGCATCTCCTCGGCGATCGTCTTGCGCTGGCCGATCAAGAGCGCCGCTGCGGCGCCGGTGTGCAGCGCCACCTCGAAGCTCTTGCGCAGCTCGGGATCGATCGCCTCCCAGTCCCAGCCCGCCAGCCAGGGGACGAGGACGATGTGGGCGGAGCTGGAGACCGGCAGCAGCTCGGCCGGGCCCTGGACCAGCCCGAGCGCGACCGCGCGCCGGGCGGGCAAACGCGCCGTACCGGCGTCGGTCAAGCCTCGGTGGCGCCGGCGGGCTCGGAGGTGGCCGCGGCCTCGCCCTCGCCTGGGCCGCCGCGCCGGCGGCGCTTGATCAGCCAGTAGACGCCGCCGGCGATCACCGCGACGACGACCAGGTAGTCGAGGTAGTGCAGGTGGTCGCGCCACTCTTCCCAGTTCTGGCCAACGCTCTTGCCGATCAGGGCCAGCATCAGGACCCAGGGGATGCAGCCGAGCGTGGTCAGCACCGTGAAGCGCCAGAACGGCATTTTCGCCACCCCGGCCGGCAGCGAGATGAAGGTGCGGATGATCGGCAGCATCCGCGAGAAGAAGATCGTCGCGTCGCCGTAGCGGGCGAAGAAGTCGTCGGCCCATTTCAGGTGCTTGGGGCTGATGTGGATCAGCTTGTTTTTTTCCAGCAGGTCGATGCGGCCGTAGTAGCCGACCGCGTAGGCGATCCAGGAGCCGACCAGGTTGCCGAGCACGCCGGCCGCAACCACGCCAAACAGGGTCAGGTCGCCGGCCGCGACGCTGGAGCCGGCGAACAGCATGATCGCCTCGCTCGGGACCGGCAGGCAGGCGGACTCGAGCGTCATCAGGATGAACACGGCGGGCAGGCCGGTGCTGCTGATGAAGTCGGTTCCCCAGTTGACGATCGGGTCGAGGAAGAAGTCGGTGACGCTGGCGAGGACGAGGGGCGGCATTCGTGAGGGCGTGATTCTAGGGACGAAGCTGAACAGCAACTAAACTGGCGGGTTCATGCGGCGGTTGAACCACCCCGTCTATCGCAACCGGGTCCTGCAGATAACGGCCGACGCCGTGCTCGTCGCGCTGGCCTATTTCCTCGCCTTCCAGCTGCGTTTCCTCGACGATCCGCACGGCTGGCCGCAGCGCTACGAGACTCTCTTCGCCCAGTCGGTCGGCTTCGTCGTCGCCGGCAAGCTGATCGTTTTCTACGCCTTCGGGCTCTACCAGAAGTGGTGGCGCTACGTCAGCGGTCGCGACTTCCTCCTGATCCTTCGCGCCGTCGCCGTCGCCAGCGCCCTGCTGGTCGTCATCTTCGCCGTCGCCAAGCCCTTCGAGCCCACCCTGCCGCGCTCGGTCGAGGTGATGGACTTCCTCCTCACCGCCCTGCTGATCGCCGGCGCCCGCCTCGCGGTGCGGCTGGCCCTCGAGCGCCCGAACCGCGCCTCGCGCCTGCCGAAGCACGAGGTGCTGGTCGTCGGCGCCGGCTCCGGTGGCCAGATGGTGGTCCGCGAGCTGCAGCTCAACCCCAACCTCGGCGCCACCGCGATCGGCTTCGTCGACGACGACCCGCGCAAGCGGGGGATGCGGATGCTGGGCCTGAAGGTGCTCGGCTCGACCAAGCAGATCGACGCGATCCTCGACGAGACCGGCCCCGACGAGGTCGTGATCGCGATCCCCTCGGCGCCGGGCGACCTGCGCGGCCGCATCGTCGCCGCCTGCCGCGCGCGGGAGATCCGGGTCCGCACCCTGCCGACCGTCTTCGAGCTGCTGCGTGGCGGCGTCCAGCTGAACAAACAGCTGCGCGAGGTGCGGGTCGAGGACGTTCTCGGCCGCGAGCCGATCGTCCGCGAGCTGGACCGGGTCGGCGCCTACCTGCGCGACCGCATCGTCCTCGTCACCGGCGCCGGCGGTTCGATCGGCTCCGAGCTCTGCCGCCAGATCGCCCAGGTCAAACCGCGGCTGCTGGTGATGCTCGACCACGCCGAGGACAACCTCTTCCAGATCGACCGCGAGATGGTCGAGGAGCGGCACTTCGCCAGTTGCGAGGCGGTGCTGGCCGACTGCAAGGAGCCGCACCGGATGCTGGAGGTGATGCAGCGCTTCAAACCCGACGTCGTCTTCCATGCCGCCGCCTACAAGCACGTGCCGCTGATGGAGTCCAACCCGCTGGAGGCGGTCCGCAACAACGCGATCGCCACCCGGGTCACCGCCGAGACCGCCGCCGCCTCGAAAGTCGAGCGCTTCGTCCTGATCTCGACCGACAAGGCGGTCAACCCGAAGACGGTGATGGGCGCCTCGAAGGCGATGGCCGAGTGGATCGTCGAGGCCGCCGGCGAGAAATTCCCCGAGACGCGCTTCGCCTCGGTCCGCTTCGGCAACGTCCTCGCCTCCTCCGGCAGCGTGGTGCCGATCTTCCGCAGCCAGATCGAGCGGGGGGGACCGGTGACCGTCACCCACCCGGAGATGACCCGCTACTTCATGACGATCCCGGAGGCGGTGCAGCTGGTGATCCGCGCCGGCGACATCGGGGCCGGCAAGGGCGAGGTCTTCGTCCTCGACATGGGCGAACCGGTGAAGATCGTCGACCTCGCCCACAACATGATCCGGCTGGCGGGCTACGAGCCTGGGCGCGACATCGCGGTCGAGTTCACCAAGCCGCGGCCGGGCGAGAAGCTGAGCGAGATCCTCTTCTCGACCAACGAGGACCTGCAGCCGACGGCGGCGCGGCGGATCAACCGGGCGGTGCGCCAGACGCCGCTCGACCAGGAGTGGGTCGAGTCGACGATGAACTCGCTCGAGCACCTGGTTCTGGCCGGCGACGAGGCTAACTTGGCAGAACGGGTCGTGGAGTTGATCGCCGCACCGGGCGGCGACGCCGCGACGGTCGTCTCCAACGAATAGCCTCTCGCAGCCCCTTGATCCACGCGATGGAACAAATCGGCGCCTTCGCTGGGCTGGCTGCCTTCCTCGGGCTCGCCGTCCTGGTGCTCATCTCGTTCACCCAGGGACGGGACATTCGCCGCCTGCGCGAGTGGGCGGGGTCGGCCCCTGAGCGCGACGCCGAGCGCAAGGAGCAGACTTCGACGATCGCCGCCCAGCGGGCCGAGGAGCTGCGGGCGCTGGAGGAAGCGCGGACCGCCGAACAGGAGGCGGTCTCCAGCCGCGAGGAGCGGCGCAAGCGGCGCGAGGAGGGCCTGCCGGAACAGACCTTCGGCGAACGGCTGCGCGGCCGCTTCTCCAACTTCGGCGAGATCGCCTCGAAGCCGGGCACCCTGATCGCCCTCTTCGTCGTGATCATCGCGATCGTCGGCGGGGTCGCCTACCTGCTGGTCAGCGGCGACGACGAAGGCGCCAAGGGCAACGGCTCCAAGCAGGCGGCGGCCCAGATCAAACCGGCCGAAATCGAAGTCAGCGTCCTCAACGGCACCTCGGTCCCCGGCCTCGCCGCCACCTACGGCGACAAGGTCGAGGGCAAGGGCTTCAGCCTCGGCGCCGTCACCAACAGCAGCTCGAGCTTCGAAGCCAGTGTCGTGATGTTCAAAGTCGGCCACAAGCCGGAAGCGCGCAAGGTGGCGAAGCAGTTGGGGATCGCGAAAGTGCAGCCGATGAGCGGGGAAATCGAATCGGTCTCGGCAGGCGCCGACGTCGCGGTGGTCGTCGGCGAGGACAATGCCGAAACGATTGAATGATTCCCGCGCTCCCGCGATCGTCTTCGCGCTCCTCGTCCTCGCGACGCTAGCCGCCTTCGCCTACGCCCAGAGGGTCAAGCGCGACCCGCTGGTCCTCGACCGGGTCAGCTTCATCGGCGCACCGCGCCACCAGGGTCAGCCGGTCGTCCACGCCTTCACCCCGAACCGGGACTGCCGTCTCGACCTGATCCGGATCCGCTTCCGCACCACCGTCTCCGGCGACGGAGTGGTCCAGGTGATCAAGCCCGGCGGCCGCGTCGTCTACACGCTGGCGCGGGACGAGTTCCTCAAGCGCTACACCTTCCACACCTACTACTGGGACGGGCGCCAGCGCGGCGGCGGCACCGCCCACCCCGGTCGCTACAAGCTGCGGGTCAAATTCGACGGCCGCACCCTCGTCACCCCGGGCGTGATCCGCCTCCATCCGGCGCCACAGGACGGTAAGCGCAAATGCTGAGCGATGTCCTCGCCGGAATCGGCCTCGTTGCCGCCGCCAGCGCCAGCGCCGCCGCGATCCTGCTGCCCCCCGGACGCGTGCGCGGAGCCGCGATGGTCCTGGCGATGATTCTCTTCCCGGTTCTGATCGCCGGCGATCAGTGGCACACGACCCAGATCGTCGACCTGCGCCACGACGAGGGGAGGATCGTCGCCCTGCTGGCGGTCGCGGCGATCGTGATCGGCGCCCTCACCTATGTCTTCCGGCGCTGGCCGATCCTGATGCCACTGGCGATCATCGTCGCCCTGCCGTTCCGGGTGCCGCTCGAGGCGGGTGGGGACACGGCCAACCTGCTGGTCCCGCTCTACCTGGTGATCGCCGCGGCGGTTCTCGCCACGCTCCTGCGCGACTGGAACGACCCGCCGACCGTCCACTCACCGCGGGCGCTGGCCTGGATCCTCGCCGCGGCGGTGGTCCTCTACGCCCTGCAGACGCTCTACTCGGAGGACTTCTCCAAGGGCCTGCAGAACGTCTGCTTCTTCTTCATCCCCTTCACCGTTGCCTACCGGCTGCTGCGCGAGGTGGAGTGGGACCGCCGGCTGCTGACCTGGGCCCTGATCCTGCTCGGAGCCGAGGCCAGCGCCTTCGTCCTGATCGGCACCGTCGAGCTGGCGACCCGCAGCCTCTTCTGGAACGACCAGATCATCCGCTCGAACGAATTCCACACCTACTTCCGGGTCAACTCGGTCTTCTGGGATCCGAACGTCTACGGGCGCTACCTGGCCCTGGTCGCGGTGCTGGCCACGGGGGCGATGCTCTGGGCGCGGACCCGGAGCAACTTCTGGTGGCTCACCGGCCTGCTCGGGGTTCTCTGGTTTGGGCTGCTCACGACCTACTCGCAGTCGAGCTTCCTCGCCCTGCTGGCCGGGCTGGCGATGCTGGCGGCGATCCGCTGGAGCTGGCGCTGGACCCTGGTCGCGGTCGCGGTGGGGACGGTCGGCGCCGCCCTGGTCATCCTCTTCGCCGGTGGCTCGGGGAAGGTCACCAGCGACCGCCTCAACGTCGACCTCAGCGGCCGCGGCAGCCTCGTCTCCGGCGGCCTCGACCTCTTCTCCGACCGGCCGCTCTGGGGCTACGGCTCGGGCTCCTTCCAGGCCGCCTACCGGGACAATCGCGAGAACAAAGACGCTCCCGTGATCGTCTCGCACACGGAGCCGGTGACGGTCGCGGCCGAGCAGGGACTGATCGGCCTCCTCGTCTACTTCGCCCTGATCGTCGTCGCGCTCCGAACCCTGGGCGGTGGGCTCTTCGGCGGCAGAACCGACGTTGCCCGGGCGGCGTTACTCGCCGCCTTCGTGGCGCTCCTGGTCCACACGCTGTCGTATGCGGGCTTCTTCGAGGACCCGATCACTTGGGTCCTGTTGGCTGTGGGTGCCTCTTTGGCGTGGGCTGAGGCGCCGGCGGTCCGCGACCCCGCGTAGGGTCCCCACATGTCGGGATACCTGCGCCGCCTGGCGACGACCGGCGCCGCCTACACCGCGGCCAGCATCCTCTCCAAAGTCATCGCGGTCGCCCTGCTGCCGCTCTACACGCGGTATCTCACGCCGGAGGACTACGGTGCCGCCGAGATCCTCTTTGCCGCGGTCGTCCTGGTCAGCATCGTCGTCCGCTTCGGCCTGATCGAGGCGATCCTGCGCTTCTACTACCAGGACGACGAGGACCCGCAGCAAGTCGTGAAGAGCACCTTCGCCGGGCTCTTCTGGCTCTCGACCCTCGGTGCCCTGCTGGCGCTTCCCTTCGCCGGCCCGATCTCCGAAGCCCTGCTGGACGAATCGGCCCCCGAGCTGGCGCGGATCGCGATCGGCGGCCTCTGGGTGCTGACGATGTGGGAGTTCCTGCTCACCCTCTTCCGGCTCGACGAGCGGGCGCGGGCCTTCTTCGTCACCACGATCCTCAACGTGGTCGCGGCGATCGCCCTCACCGTGGTCCTCGTCGTCGGTCTCGACGAGGGCGCCCGAGGGTTGCTGCTCGGCAGCTACGCGACCGGCGCCGCCTTCGTAGTCGCCCTGATCGCCCTGCAGTGGCGCCGCCTCTCGCTGCGCCCCGACGTGCCGCTGCTGCGCCGCCTCTTCCGCTTCGGCCTGCCGACGATGCCGGCCGAGGTCTCGCTCTACCTGCTCAACTTCGTCGACCGGTTGATCATCGTCCGCTCGCTCGGCCTCGCCGAGGCCGGCCTCTACTCGTTGGCGGTCAAGTTCGCCCAGGGGGTCAACGTCCTCGTCCGCGGCTTCCAGCTCGCCTGGCCGCCGCTCGCCTACTCGATCCGCAACGACGACGAGGCGCGCCGCACCTACGCCACCGTCGTCACCCTCTTCGTCGCCGGCTGCGCCTTCGCGGTCACCGGCATGTGGCTGTTCTCGCGCTGGATGGTCCGCGCCCTGGCCGCGCCGGAGTTCTTTGACTCCTACGAAGTCATCGGCCTGATCTCCACCGCCGTCACCCTCTACGCCCTTTACCTCGTCCTCGTCGTGATCCTCGGCCGCACCGGCCGCACCGAGTTCAACTTCCCAGCGGCGATCGGCGCCCTCGTCGCCAACGTCGCCCTCAACCTGGTGCTGGTCCCGCCGCTGGGAATCGTCGGCGCCGGCCTCGCCCTCGTCGCCTCCTACCTGGTGGTGCTGGGGCTGATGTACGTCTTCACCCAGCGCCTCTTCCCGGTGCCCTACGAGTGGGGGCGGCTGCTGCGCGTGGTCTTCATCGTCGCGGCGATCGTCGGCTTCGCCGAACTGCTGGTCCCGACCTCCGGCGCCGACGGCCTGCTGCTCCGCGCCGCCCTCTTCGCCGCCTACCCCCTCGCCCTCTTCGCCAGCGGCTTCTTCAGCGAGGAAGAGCGCGGCTGGCTGGCCCGCCTGCGACACCCAGGCGCCCTCATTGCCAGCCTCCGGGCCGAGGAGCCCGCGGTCGACGGCCGAATCCCCGAGGTCTACGAGGCGACGCGTATGGATGAAGACGCCGCTAACCGATGAGCTTCTTTTCCTTTCGCCGCAGCTTCGAGTACTGGTCCAAGAGGACGAAGGCGATCAACAGCCAGCTGAAGGTGAGCAGTACGAAGACGATGTCGAGGGCGGAATAGTGCTCGAGGGAGAAGCCGACGTCGAAGCCCGCTTCGATCTCGTTGACGGCGGGCTCGAGGAAGATCAGCCAGATCGCGAGGGGGACGAGACCGAGGAGTAGCGCCGTCTTCTTGGCCGTCTCGACGACTTTCCGCTGCGCCTCCTTGTCAGTCGGGTTGCCTGCCGGCTTCCCCACCTCCAACCCGGTGGCGATCGTGTCGCGAAGGGCGCCGTAGAAGAAGCCGTAGGCGCCGAGCATCACGCTGGTTGCGGTGACGGTTGAAGAGATGTCGGTGCTCATGACCAATCCAGCACGGTGACCACCGCTTCGGGCTCGACGTCCAGCCTCTTGCAGAGCGCCTTGATGGTGTCGCGGCGAAGGTCGTAAGTCTGTCCAGCGTCTCGCAGCTTTTCCATCGGGGGCGCTTGGGTCTGGGAAATGAGGTCGCCCATGTATTTCGCCAGGGAGTCGGGGGCGAAGATCCGCACCGTGTCCCCGTCGCTTTCGCTCGCATTTGCCAGAGCCGCAACGGCGGCAGCCTTCATTCGTTTCTCGATCTCCGGCCCGAAGCGGGCCCGGGTCCCGGCGATCAGCGTCGCCACTTGGGGGCGGGTCATTTGAAACAGCTCGCCGATCTGCTCATCGGTCGGCAACTCGTCCGGCAGGTGTTTGTAGAGCAATCTCAACCGCAGCTCGCGCTGCTCTTTGATCGTTGAAGGGAACCGCTCACCGAGCGCCAGCTCGTACTCCTCCAGAGCTGCTTTCGCGAGCTCCCGCATCCGCGCCTGAAGTTCGTCTCCCTCCACCCCGAAGATCGTCGCGATCCGCGCCGGGCCGAGCTCCGTCTCCTCGAACGTAACCTCAACTGCTTTCGCCATGTGTCACTCCTTTCGGGAATGACCCTAAGCGGACGAAGATCGAGTGATCAAGAACACCCGGGTTTGCGAGCACGGTCGCGGATCGATTCACCGCGGGTGGGGAAGAGCGCCTGCCGCGCGTGGGCCCAGAAGATCTTTGCCGGACGGTTGGGGAGGACGGTCGCGGCCAACGCTCGCAGCGCGTATGACCAAGCGGTGAGGACGCGCACCGCTAGTGCCGCGACCGGGCCGTGGTGCTTTCGCATGTAGAGGTCGCGGTTGCGGTGGAATTCGACGATCCGGGGCAGGCCCTTGGCGAGGTCGGTGGAGAGCTGGTCGTGGTGGACGGCCTCGGCGCCCGGGACGAAGAGCGAGTGCCAGCCGGCGTCGTCCAGCCGCTTGGCGAAGTCGCACTCGTCGTAGTAGACGAAGAAGGCCGGGTCCATGTAGCCGACCTCTGCCGCCGCCTCGCGCCGGACCAGCAGGGCGCTCGACTGGGCCCAGTCGACCCGGCGGGTCTCGTTGCCGACGCTCTGCACGGTGAAGCGGCGGTGGAGGAAGAGCGCCCCGATCGCCGCGGTGCCGACCCCGGGGAAGCGCCAGGCGGAGGGGACCGGGTTGCCGCCGGAGTCGAGCAGCTGGGCGGTCGCGGCTGCCGCTTTCGGATCGGCGTCCAACGCGGCGACGAGCGCCTCTGCGGCTCCTGGCCGCAGCTCGGAGTCCTCGTTCAGCAGCAGGCAGTACTTCCCCTGCGCCTCGCGCATCAGGGTCGAGTCGTTCTCGGCCTTGCCGGTCCGTCGCTCCAACGCGATCAGCCGGATCTCGCCGCCCAGCTCCCGCACGGCGTCGGCCGAGCCGTCGTCGGAGGCGTTGTCGAGGACGAGGATCTCGCGCTCGATCCCGGCCGGGTGGGTGCGCTCGATCGCCGCCAGACAGGCGAGCAGGTAATCGCGGCCGTTCGTGTTCACGACGCAGTAGGAGAGCGTGGGCGGCAAGGTGGTCACGATAATCGGCGACCTGCTGGATGATCGTCCAGCGCTGGACAGGTTCCCAACATCCATGAAAGTCCAACTCGTCGATCCCTCGGCGTTCACGCCGCCCTACGACCGCGCGCTGGCGGCCGCGCTGGCGCGTGCCGGCGCCGAGGTCGAGTTGCTCACCACGAAGTTCCTTTACGGGCCGGTCCCGCCCGCCGAGGGCTACCGGGTCGAGGAGCGCTTCTACCGCCGCTCCGCCGCTCGCGGCCTCGAAGCTCCGGCGCGTCTGCCGTTCAAGGCGATCGAGCACCTCCCCGACATGCTCCGCTTCCGCCGCGAGGACGCCGCCGACGTCGTCCACTACCAGTGGCTGTCGGTCCCCTCACTCGATGTGCGCCTGCTGCCGTCGCTGAGGCCACGGGTGATGACCGCCCACTACATCCTGCCGCCGCAAGCGAGCAGGCGGCAGGTGCGGAGCGCCCGCCGCGTCTTCGGTGCGATGGACGCCGTCGTCGCCCACTCCGAGCACAGTGCCGCCCGGCTGCGCGACGAGGTCGGCCTCGACCCGGCCAGGGTCCGCGTCATCCCCCACGGCGCCTTCGACTACCTGACCCGGCTGCCGGAGGAGAAGCCGCTGCCGGCGGAGCTGGAGGGGGCCGAGGGGCCGGTGATCCTCTCCTTCGGCCTGCTCCGCCCCTACAAGGGGATCGAGAACCTGCTCGACGCCTTCGGCCAAGTTGCCGGCAGCGACGCCGAGCTCTGGGTCGTCGGCAACCCCCGTATGGACGCCGAGCCGCTGCGGCGGCAGGCGGAGAAGACTGGCGCGCGCGTCCGTTTCGTCAGCCGCTTCGTCGACGACGCCGAGATCCCGGCGATCTTCCGCCGCGCCGACCTCGTCGTCCTCCCCTACCTCGACGCCGAGCACTCCGGCGTCCTCTACACCGGCCTCGCCTTCGGCAAGCCGTTGGTCCTCAGCGCCGTCGGCGGTTTCCCCGAGGTGGCCAAGGCCGGCGCGGCCC
The DNA here is from genome assembly GCA_035760445.1 of Solirubrobacterales bacterium. Taxonomy (GTDB): domain Bacteria; phylum Actinomycetota; class Thermoleophilia; order Solirubrobacterales; family 70-9; genus VAYN01. Next base: position 19,918 of record DASTSW010000099.1, read on the forward strand.
GCCTGGTCCCCCCGGGCGACACCGACGCCCTCGCCGCGACCCTGTCGGATCTGATCGGCGACGAGGCCGCCCGCGCCGAGCTGGCCGCCGCAGCCGCCCAGGCCGCAGCCGGACCCTTCTCCTGGGACGAGGCCGCCCGCCGAACCCTCGACCTCTACCGCGAGCTGATCGAGGCGCGCTCATGACCACCCTCGCTGCAATCCTCTTCTGGCTAAGCGCCGGCCTCCTGGTCTACACCCACCTCGGCTACCCGCTGGTGCTCTGGGCGCTGACCCACCTGAAAAGGGATTCGAACCCTCGACCTTCTGCATGGCAAGCAGACGCTCTACCCACCGTCTCTCTTCTTATCCCCGCCTATGACGAGGAGGAGGTGATCGCCGCCAAAGTCGCCAACGCCCTCGCCCTCGACTACCCGCGCGAGCTCCTGCAGGTGGTCGTCGCCTCCGACGGCTCGTCCGACGCGACTGCCGAGCGCGCTCGCGCCGCCGGCGCCGACCTCGTCCTCGAGCTGCCACCGGGCGGCAAGGTCGCCGCCCTCAACGCCGCCGCCGAGCAGGCGAGCGGCAAGGTCCTCGCCTTCTCCGATGCCAACAGCGTCTGGGCGCCCGACGCGTTGCGCGCGCTCGTCGCCCCTTTCGCCGATCCGGAGGTCGGCTACGTCTGCGGCCAGGTCCGCTTCCTCGACCCCGGCGGCGGCAACCTCGAGGGCGCCTACTGGCACTACGAGATGGCGGTGCGGGAGATGGAGTCGGCGCTGGCCGGGGTTACCGCCGGCAACGGTGCCATCTACGCGGTCCGCCGCGACGCCTACGTCCCGCTCGCCCCCTCCGGCAGCCACGACCTCAGCTTCCCCTTCGCCTTCGCCAAGCGCGGCCTGCGCTCGCTCTACGCGCCGGCGGCCCGGGCCGAGGAGAAGATGGTCCCCACCCTGGAGGGCGAGTTCGCCCGCAAACGCCGGATGATGGTCGGCCTCTGGGACATCGTCGTCGGCGAGGGAATGGTCTCGCCGCGCGGCTACCCGCCGCTCTTCGCCTTCGAGATCGCCTCCCACCGCCTGCTCCGCTACCTCAGCCCGCTGCTCCACCTGGTCGCCTTCGTCGCCAACGCCCTCCTGCTCGGCGACGGCTGGTTCTACGCGCTGACCTTTGCCCTCCAGGTCGCTCTGATCGCCGCCGCACTGCTGGGCCGCGTCCTGCCGATTGCCCCGTTTCGCATCGCCCGTTACTACGCGATGACCACCGTTTCGATCGCCGCCGGCCTCTGGGACCGCTGGCGCCGCGGAGCCAGCGGGCGCTGGGAGAAGGCCGAGGGCACCCGCTGATGCCGCGCGCCCTCGACATCCTCATCGCCGGCCTCGCCCTGGCGATCCTCTCGCCGGTCCTGCTCGTCGCGGCGATCGCGATCAAGCTGACCAGCCCCGGCCCGGTCGTCTACCGCCAGCGACGGGTCGGCCTCGGCGGCCGCGAGTTCGAGATGTGGAAGCTGCGGACGATGGTCCAGGGCTCCGACCCGGTCGGGGTCGGCAAGGTCGTCTACCGCGACGACCCCCGCGTCACCCGCCCCGGCCGCCTCCTGCGCCGCACCTCGCTCGACGAGCTCCCCAACCTGGTCAACGTCCTGCGCGGCGAGATGGCGATCGTCGGCCCGCGGCCGACGATCAAAGCCCAGGTCGACGACTACACCCCACACCAGAAACGCCGTCACGATGTCCTGCCGGGGATCACCGGCTGGGCCCAGGTCCAGGGACGCGCCGGCATCCCCTGGGAGGAGCGGATCGAGCTCGACGTCTGGTACGTCGACCACCGCTCCCTCTCCTTGGACCTCCGCATCCTGTTCAGGACCGCCTGGCTGGTCCTAACCGGCCAGGGGCTCGCCCCCGACTGAGCGGGGTAGGGTTTTCCGCGATGAGCGCCGACCGTCCCGCCGTCAGCCTGCGCCCGTTCGAGCCCGGCGACGCTGCCGCCGTCCACCGCTGGTTCAACAACCCGCAGGCGACGCAGACGCTGATGGAGCAGCGCGACGAGTTCACGCTGGAGCAGGCCGAAGCCTGGGCCGAGCGGGCGATGGACGACTCCGGCGAGGACCGCAAGTTCGCGATCGTCGTCGAGGGCTACGACGAGCCGGTCGGTTTCACTGCCCTCTACGGCCTCTTCCGCCAGACCGCGCCCGAGCTCGGCGCCCTGATCGGCGACGACGTGCGCGGCAAGGGAGTCGGCCGCCGCGCCGAGGCGCTGACGATCGCCAAAGCTTTCGACGTCTACGGCGCCCACCGCGTCTACGGCCGCATTCCCGCCCGCAACGAGGTGGCCAAGAAGACCGTCGCCGGGCTCGGCTGGAAGCACGAGGGGACGATGCGCGCCCACCTCGCCCGCCACGACGGGCCCCCCGACGACTGCGAGGTCTGGGGCGTGCTGCCGGACGAGTTCCGGGCCGCCGCCGCGGACCTGCTCGAGTGAGCACCTTCGCCGCCAAGGCCGAGCTGATCGAGGACGATGGCGCGGCTGCCGCCGATGGTCACTTCTTCCGCTCGCGCCCCTTCCTCGAGGCCGAGGGCGTCACCCACACGCTGTGGATCGAGGTCGACGACGGCAAACTCGTCGCCCCCCTGATCGTCCGCGAGATCGAGGGCACGGACGAGCGCGACGCGATCTCCCCCTACGGCTATCCCGGCCTGGTCGGCTCGCTCGAAGATCTCGACCCCACCGCAATCGACTTCTCCGCCACCGGCCTGGTCAGCGCCTTCGTTCGCCATACCCTCGGCCCCTCGCCGCTCACCGGCGCCAGCGAGCGCAACGTCGTCCAGATCGCCGACCCCGAGCTGCCGCCGAAGAGCCGGCCCAGCGACCGCCGCCAGGTGCGCCGCAACCTCGAAGCCGGCTACGTCCTCGACCTCGTCCCCGGCGCCGAGACCACCCCCGACCAGCGCGCCGGATTCCTCAGCGTCTACGAGCAGACGATGCACCGCACCGCCGCCGCCCCGCACTACTTCTTCGGCGCCGCCTACTTCGATCGCATCTTCGAAGCCGATCGCACCTGGCTGGCGCTCGCCACCGCATCCGACGGCACCCTCGCCGCCGCCTCGATCGCGGTGGTCAGCGACGGCTACCTCCACTACTACCTCAGCGGCAGCGCCGACTCGCACCTGCGCGAGGCGCCGATGAAGACCATCGTCACCCGCCTGGTCGAGCACTCGGCCGAGCTCGGCCTGCCGCTCAACCTCGGCGGCGGCATCGCCCCCGGCGACGCGCTGGAGGAGTTCAAGCGCGGCTTCGCCAACCGCCAGCAGCCCTGGCTCACCTCGGAGCTGGTCTGCGACCCCCAGGCCTACGCGCAACTCAGCGAGGGCCGCGAGGCAGGGAGCTTCTTCCCCGCCTACCGCGCTTGAAGCTAGCTGCTCGGTTCGTCCGGTTCGGCCGGGGTCGGGCCGGTGAATTTGAAGGCGAAGACGGGCTCGCCGCCGTATTTGCCCCAGGTCTCCTTGCCGAAGGCGCGGATCGCGTCGAGCGTCGGCTGGCCTTTGAATTCCCGGCAGGTGAGCGTGTTGGTCCAGCTGACTGCCGCCACGTCGTAGACCATTTCGTCGTAGGGGAACATCAGCGCCGCGCCGTACATCGTGTCGTAGAGGCCCTTCAGTTCCAGCTGGGCTTTCTCCGGCAGGTCGGGCGAGTACTCGATCGCCATCCGCCCGTGCTCGAGCGAGTGCACCACGTCGAGCTGCTGCGGTTCCTCGGAGTAAGCGCCGTCGGCCTGCTGGTACGGAGGTTCGACGTGGTTGCCGGAGCTCGGCGGGCTGGTCTTGTAGGCGGGCGGCTGCGAGTTCCGCGGCAGATGGGTGTGACCCTCGTCGGGAAGCTTGAGGCGCACTTCGCAGCCGGCTTTGTCGGCCGCCGCTTTCAGGTTCGTGATTTTGACCGGCACGGGGATGATGCCGGCGCGCTCGTCCGGCGAGACCCCGTTGGTGTTGCCGTAGTTTTCGTCGCCGTTGATGTGGGCGCCGCCGTCATCGGTGTTGCCGTTGCCGCTGCTGTCATCGCCGCCGCTGACGAGGACGAAGACCAGCACGGCGATCGCGAGGACCACGGTCGAGGCGATCGCGTAGCCGATGATCATCCGGTTGCCGCCACCGCGCGATTCGCGTTTTTCGGCTTCGATCCGCTCCTGGCGCAGCCGTTCTCTTTCGCGCTCTCCCTTACCCATGGCTCAAAGGTTAATCCGCTCGCTCCATTTCGGCAGCGTCCCCCCGGACCCGCTCCCACGGACGCGACGCTTTCAGTGCCCCGAGCACGGCCCGCGTTGCCGGCGCCCGATTGAGCGCGTAGAAGTGAATCCCCGGCGCGCCGGCGATCAACAGCTCCGCGCACTGCTGGGCGGCGAAGGCGATCCCGAGCTCGAACTCGCGCTCCGGGTCGCCACCGGCGGCTTCGAAGGCGGCTTCCAACGGCGCTGGGATGGTCGCGTCGCAGAGCTCGCAGATCCGCTTCGTCTGGGCAAAGCTGGCGACGGGGATCACCCCGGCGAGGATCGGCACCTCGATCCCGCGCTCGCGCGCCGCCCGGACGAAGTCGAAGTAGACCTGGTTGTCGAAGAAGAGCTGGGTGATGAGGAAGCCGGCGCCGGAGTCGACCTTGGTCTTCAGGTAGCGCAGGTCGGTCTCCAGGTCGGGCGCCTCCGGGTGCACCTCCGGGAAGCAGGCGCCGCCGATCCCGAAGTCCCACCCGACGGAGATGAAGGCTGCCAGCTCGGCCGCGCTCCCCAGCCCGCCCTCGGGCTGGACGAAGTCCTCCTGGCCCCGCGGCGGGTCGCCGCGCAGAGCGAAGACGTTCTCGATCCCCGCCGCCGCGATCCGGTCGAGCGTCGTCCCCAGGCCCTCGGTGGTCTCGCCGACGCAGCTGAGGTGGGCCATCGTCTCGAACCCGATCTCGTCCTTCAGCGCCTTGGTGATCTCGACCGTGCCGTCGCGGGTCGAGCCGCCGGCGCCGTAGGTGACGGAGACGAAGTCCGGCTCCAGGGCCCGCAGCTCGCGCGCGGTCTCGTAGAGCTGCTCGGTCGCCTCCGCCGTCTTCGGCGGGAAGAACTCGACCGAGAAGGTCGGCCGCTGCTCAGAGATGATTTCGTCGATCCGCACCCGATGAGGGTAACCGGACCGATCAGCCGCGGGCCTTCACCCGGGCTTCGAAATAAGCCTGGATCTCCTCCAGCGGCTTGCCCTTCGTCTCCGGCACCAGCTTCCAGCAGAAGACCAGAGTGAGGACGCCGACCGCGCCGTAGAACCAGAAGGCGCCGGACTGCCCCAGTGCTTCGATCAGCAGCAGGAAGGTGAGCGAGACGATGAAGTTGAAGGTCCAGTTCGCCATCGTCCCGATCCCGGCCGCCTTGCTGCGCACGCTGAGCGGGTAGATCTCCGCGTTCAGCAGCCAGAAGATCGGCCCGAGGCTGATCGCGAAGGAGGCGACGTAGGTCATCAGGCTGGCAATCGCCAGGGCCGAGCCGAAGGTGCCGCTGCCGCCGACCTCGAAGGCGAGCCCGAGGGCGAAGAGCGAGATCACCATCCCCGAGACTCCGATCATCAGCAGCGTCCGCCGGCCGGCGCGGTCGAGCAGCCGCAGTGCCACGATCGTCATCGCCACGTTGATCACCCCGACCCCGACGGCGGCGAGGATCGAGCCGGCAGAAGAGTCGACGCCGGTGAATTCAACGATCGTCGGCGCGTAGTAGATGACCGTGTTGATGCCGGTGACCTGCTGCAGGATCGCCAAGCCGACGCCGACGACCAGCGCCGCTTTCACCACCGGCTGCAGCAGCTCGCTCCACTGGCCGGGCTTCTCCTCGATGCTCTCCTTGATCTCCTCGACCTCGCGGTCGATCGTGTCGGGGTCGTCGACCCGGATCTTCGCCAGCGTCGCCCGCGCCGCGTAATCGTCGCCGTGCATCACCAGCCAGCGCGGGCTCTGCGGCATCCGCAGCATCCCGAAGGCGAGGGCCAGCGCCGGCACGCAGCCGAGGCCGAGCATCCAGCGCCAGCCTTCGACGTGGTCGAAGGCGAGGCCGACCAGGTAGGCGACGAGGATCCCGATCGTCACCGCCAGCTGGAAGAAGCTGACGAGGCGACCACGGCTCTCCGGCGGCGCCACCTCGGAGATGTAGACCGGGGCGGCAGCCGAGGCGAGGCCGATCGCGACCCCGATCACGATCCGGGCGATGACCAGCACCTCGACGCCGGGGGCCGCGGCGCTGGCCAGGGCGCCGACGATGAAGACCGCGGCGGCGATCAGGATCATCAGGCGGCGGCCGTAGGTGTCCGCCGCCGGCCCCGCGATCGCCGCTCCGGCGACGGCGCCGATCGGCACCGCGGCGACGACCAGCCCCTGGGCGAAGCTGCCGAGGTCGAAGTCGGTCTTGATGAAGAGCAGGGCTCCGGCGATGACGCCGGTGTCGTAGCCGAACAGCAGACCGCCGAGCCCGGCGATCGCCGCCGTCAGGACCACGTTGCGCCGCGCCCGCCGCGCGGACGCCTCCGATCCCTCCATCGTCAGGAAAACCTATCCGGCTGTTCGGCGGCCGCAAGATCACCAATACCTACGGTGTTTGCGGCAAGGTCCTGGAGCCACCCCTAGCGCCGCGCGGGAGGCGGGGCTATGTTCGTTCTGTGACCGGGAGAGGCCGGGTCCCGCGGAAGCCAAGCGGGAGGAAGGTCTCGAAGGTGACGCCACGAGCTTCTGAACGCGAAGGCTACGCGCGAGGCAGGCAACGAGCGTCACCCCCGGTCCGTTTTCGTTCGTCCGCAGCGCCGCTTAACGTTGCGCCCTGATCTCGGGTGCCCTGCCCTTCCGAGATCGGCGACCGGGGCGCACTTCTGGGAGCCGGGCGTCGCTGCGAACCCCGTGACCCGCGCCGCGACTAGCCCGCCCGCTCCCGCTTCTTGGGCAGACCGCCGCGGGTATGGAACGATCTGCGCGATGAGCGACGAAGTGCGTTACGAGCGGCGGGGATCGGCGGCGGTCCTGACGATCGACCGCTCGGAGCGCCGCAACGCGGTCGACGCCGCCACGGCCACCGCCCTGCGCCAGGGTCTGGAGGAGTTCGAGGCCGATCAAGGCGCCCGCGTCCTGGTCCTCACCGGAGCCGGCGGCGAGGCCTTCTGCGCCGGCGCAGACCTGAAAGCGATCGACCTCGACGTCGATCATCCGGCGGGGCCGATGGGCTTCACCCGCCTCACCCCCTCGAAGCCGACGATCGCGGCGATCGAGGGCTGGTGTCTCGCGGGCGGACTCGAGCTCGCCCTCTGGTGCGATCTGCGGATCGCCACCTCCAGCTCGGTCTTCGGTTGCTTCGAGCGCCGCTGGGGGGTACCGCTGATCGACGGCGGTACGCAGCGGCTGCCGCGCACGGTGGGGATGGGCCGGGCGATGGAGATGATCCTCACCGGCCGGCCGGTGGATGCGGAGGAGGCGCAGCGGATCGGCCTGATCACCGAGGCGGTCGACCCGGGCCGGCACCTGGAGCGGTCGCTGGAGCTGGCCGAGAAGCTTGCCGAATTCCCCCAGGAGACGATGCTGAGCGACCGCCGCGCCGCGCTCGAGGGCGCCGGCCTGCCGCTCGCCGCCGGTCTGGATCTGGAGCATCGCCTCGGCCGCGAGGTCCTCGATGTTGCCGTCGCGGGGGCGTCTCGCTTCGCCGCCGGCGAAGGCCGCCACGGCCAGGGCCTATAGGCGCTCAGACCGCGTCGAAGCCGAGCTCGTCGGCCGCCGTCTCCGCCCCGAAGTAGGGCAGCACTGCGAGGTACATCAGCTCGGGCAGCAGCAGTCCGAAACCGTCTTCCTGGTATTTGGCCAGACGCGAATGAAGGACGGCGAGGATGCCGGCAACCACCGCCTCGGCCGAGATCGCGGGAGCGCTGCCGTCGCCTTCTTCCCGGGCGAGGTCGACCAGCTTCGCCGCGCGCACCATCGCTTCCGTGCGCCGCTCCACAGCCAGCGGTCCGGCCGCGTGAACCTCGACCAGTAGAGCCCGGCCGATCTGCGGCCGGTTGTCGAGGAACTCGAGCAGCCCCCGCAAGGAGCCTCGCAGCCGCCCCCGCCAGGTCGGTTCCTCCGCGCCGGCGGCCTCGCGCATAACCGACTCGGCCCAGACCGACCCGGCTTCGAGGGCCTGCAGGTAGCAGTCCTCCTTGCTGCTGAAGCTGTCGTAGAACGCTTGTCTGTAAAGGCCGGCGGCCTCGATCGCATCCTGGACCGTGGTCTGCTCGTAGCCCCGTCTGCCTACTGCTTCGAGCATTCCTTCGAGAATGCGCTCACGCTTTCCGGTCAAAGTCCCCGCCCGGTAGATTTCGAGTAATAAACAGGTTGTCTGTTTTTCGGTACCTACACGGTATCCATTCAGAAGCCCCAACAGCCCCGCGATCAGACTGCGGTACTCTCTCGTTCGTGGCTGCTAGGTCAACAACGCGTCCACTTCCTGGAAGGCATGAGCTCCCCCGCGAGTTCATCGCCCAGCATCAGCGGGTCCGGATCATCTCTGCGCTTGCTGAGGAGATCGCCGAAAAGGGCTACAGGGCGGTAACGGTCGCCCATATCGTCAAGCGAGCCCGGATCGCTCGCAACACCTTCTACGAAAACTTCGGCTGCAAAGAGGAGTGCTTCCTCGCAGCGCAGGATTATGCGATGTCTGCTGCCTTGGAGCGGGTCGTATCCGCTGCCGGCGAGATCGACGAGTGGCCTCAACGGGTCCATGCGGGCCTCACCGCCTTCCTCACCTACGTGACAGAAGAGCCGGCCCTTGCCCGGACCTGCATGGTGGAGTCGCTCTCGGCCGGTCCGGCCTCCGTCAGGTACTACGAGGAGTCGCAGCAAGCCTTCGTCTCCCTGTTCCAACTTGGACGCGATGTCTCACCACATGGAGGGGACTTGCCGGAGACGCTGGAGGAGGCTTTGATCGGTGGGGTCTTCTGGATTCTCTACCAGCGCCTGACCGGTCCGGAGGCCGACAAGATCGGCGAACTGCTGCCTGAGCTGACCGAGTTCATCCTCACTCCCTATCTCGGCGCCGACGAGGCAAACGAAATCGCGACCGGCAGTACGGATACGGCCCCCGATCAGGGGGGTGGGGGATGACCGGTGACACAAAAAACTGGCCAGTTAGCCAAAACGGGCTCAACGCGTCTGGATCGGTATCGTCGGTTCTCTTGAGAGATCCAGCCAATCCGCCCGCCGACTCTCCCGAGTACCCGCCCGAGTTGGCCCGGCTTCCCCCGGGGCGGCACGGACTGCCGCGCGAGTTCGTCGCCCACAACCAGCGGGAGCGCCTGATCGCTGGCCTCGCCGAGGCCGTCGCTGAAAACGGCTACGCCGGAACGACGATCGCTCACATCACCCGGCACGCTGCCGTCTCCCGTCGCACCTTCTACGAGCACTTCAACAGCAAGGACGAGTGCTTTACCGCGGCTTACGACACCGTGATGACGCAGTTGCGTGAGCAGGTGGGAGAGGCCTTCGACCAGGAGGACGAGTGGCCCGAGGCAGTGCGCGCTGGGATCGCGGCGATGCTCGAGTTCCTCGCCACCGAGCCACATCTCGCCCGCCTCAGCATGGTCGAGGCGCTGGTCGCCGGACCGGTCGTGGTCGAGCGCTACGACGAGGCGATCCAGAGTCTGGTCCCCTACTTCCAGGCGGGTCGCGAGGGTCGCCCGGCCGAGGTCCTGGCCGGCCTCTCGCCGACGACCGAGGAGGCTCTGGTCGGCGGCATGGTCTCGCTGATCTCACGCCGCGTCTTCGCCGATCGCACCGAGGAGCTCGAGTCGTTGCTCCCGGACCTGGTCGAGTTCACGCTGACCCCTTACCTGGGCAGCGCCGAGGCGGCCAAGGTCGCCCGCCAATCCTGAGCGCCACTTCTCGCCGCGCGAAGATTAAGAAGTTTGCAGTTGGGCTCAAGCATGCTTGAAATCGGCTAAGCTAGACCCGAACATATGTTCGTATGGAGATCGCCTGCGTCATCGACAAGCGCCTGGCGACTCCGCCGCGCCCGGATCGTGCCGGGGGGCCTCGGTCCGGGCGCGCCGCTCTTCACGATCCGGTCGAGGTGTTGGAGGCGACCGAGGCGATGGTGCGCGGGCTGGAGTCGATCGGCGCCGCGGTCGAGCCGGGAGAGCCAGGGGAGGCGTTCTTCGCGGTCGACGGCCTGCGTTCCATCTATGGCGGTTCTTCGCGGGGGGTCCTCGCCGTTGCCCGACGGGCAGCTGGCGAGCAATGGACGATCGCGACGGGGAGCTCCCGCTTCGCTGCCTTCCTCGCCGCCGGCGGGTGGCAGCGACCGGTTCCGGTCGAGGCGCTGCGTACCCGGCTGGGGGTTCGGGAGCGTCAGGCCGCTGAGCTGATCGAGGCGCTGGAGCGCCTCGGCATCTCCAGCCTGAAGACGTTCGTACGTCTTGGCGACGACCAGGTTGCCGATCGCTTCGGCCCCCTCGGCCTGCGGGCATTGCGCCTCTGCCGCGGTGAAGAGGATCCGCTGCGGCCACGCGTCCCTTACGAGGAGCTCGCTGAGGAGATCGAGTTGCCGGAAGGCACCGCCGGTCGTCAACTCGATCGCGCCCTCGAGCTCCTCGTCGACCGGTTGCTGGCGTCACCGCGGCGAAAGGGGAGGACGTTGCTCGGCCTCCGCCTCGGGGCGCGGCTGGTAAGCGGAGGCAGCTGGAGCGTCGAGCAGGGGCTGGGGCGGCCGAGCGCTTCGCCACTGGTCCTGCGCAATGTCCTCACCTCCCGCCTCGGAGAGCTGCCGGGCCCGGCGACGGCGTTGCGCCTGCGAGCGATTGGGGTCGGGCCTCCTGCCCGCGATCAGCTCGAGCTCTCGGTCGGCGGCAGCGAGCCGCGCCGCCGCCGGCTCGGCGCGGCGGTGCGGGAGGTGCGCGCCGCGCAGGGCGCGGAGGCGCTGCTGAAAATCCTCCCGGTGGAAGGCACCTCGCGGGTGCCGGAGCGCTGGGCGATGCTGACCCCCTTTCCGGAACTCTGATGCCTGGCCTCCGTCGTCTCTATGCCCCCCAGCGGGTGGCGGTCCGGAGCGACCCCGGCGGCGCTCCGCTGACGGTCGAGGGGACCACAGTCGAGAACGTCCGCGAGGAGTGGCTGGTCGAGGACCGCTGGTGGACGCCGAAGCCGCTGCGGCGCCATTACTTCGAGCTGGCCCTCTGCGACGGCCGGGCGCTGACCGTCTTCCGCACCGCCCGCGCCCAGCGCTGGTACCGGCAGCGGGCCTGAGGCTCAGGTCGATCATCGATGTACGTCGAGCTGCACGCCCACTCCGCCTTCTCCTTCCTCGACGGCGCCTCGGCCCCGATCGAGCTGGCCGCCGCCGCGGCCGCCAAGGGCTATCCCGCCTTCGCCCTCACCGACCACGACGGCGTCTGGGGCTCGATGGAGTTCGCCCACGCCTGCAAGGGCTTCGGCGTGCGCCCGATCACCGGCGCCGAGCTGACCGTGCGAGAGGGTGAGCGTCACTTCCACCTGACGCTGCTGGTGGAAGACGAGGCCGGATATCGGAGCTTGTGCAGGTTGCTGACCCTGGCCCACGCGCATACGCGGGACAACCCCGCGCGGACCCAGACTCAGCCGTGGGCGACTCTCGAGCAGGTCGAGGAGCACGCCGTGGGGCTGGTCTGCCTCTCCGGTTGTGCTCGCGACGGGGCGGCGGCGGGAGCCTTCGAGCGCGGCGACACCGTGACCGGCGAGCGCCTCGCCCGCCGTCTTCTCGCCGCCTTCGGGCGCGACCGCTTCCGGATCGAGCTGCAGCGTCCCTACTGGCGCCGCGACCGCGCCCGCAACCGCTGGCTGGCATTGCTGGCCGAGCGCCTCGACCTGCCCTGCGTCGCCACCGGCAACGTCCATTGCCACGATCGCCGCCGGGCGCCGCTGCAGGATGCGCTGGTCGCGATCGGCCTCTGCGAGACCCTGGAGGAGTCCGAGCCGCACCGCCGCGGCAACTCGACCTCGGCCCTGACCTCGCCGGCGGCGATGGCGGCCCGCTTCGCCGAATACCCCGAGGCGGTGGACGAGACCGAGCGGCTGGCCGAGCGCCTCCGCTTCGACCTCACCGAGCAGCTCGGCTACCGCTACCCGGGAGACGACGACGCGGGCGCCGACGCCGAGCTCGCCCGCATCTGCAACCACCGCCTCGGCGAGCGCTACACCGGCAGCTCCCGCCTGCTCGAAGCGCAGTGGCGGCTGGAGGAGGAGCTGGCGATCATCCGCAAGCTCGGCCTCTCCGGCTTCTTCCTCCTCCACCGCGACCTGCTCGAGCTGGCCCGCGAGGTCGCGGCCGAGGTGCGGGGGCCGGAGTCGGCACGCCGCTTCCTGCCGCCCGCCCGCGGCCGGGGATCGAGCGTCAGCTCGATCGTCTGCTTCCTGACCGGGCTGGGGATCGTCGACCCGGTCGAGGCCGATCTCTTCTCGGGCCGCTTCCTCAACGAGGAAACGACCTCGATGCCGGACATCGACCTCGATTTCCCCCGCGACATCCGCGAGGCCCTGATCCCCCGCGTCCACGACCGCTACGGCGCCGACCGCTCGGCCCTGGTCGCCGCCTTTCCCACCTACCGCCCGAAGGGCGCCGTCCGCGATCTCGGCAAGGCGCTCGGCCTGCCCGAGGTGGAGATCGACCGGGTGGCGAAGACGGTCGGCTTCCACGAGACCGCGGAGGAGATCGAGCGCGACCTGGTCGCCTCGCTCGGCGCCGAGCGCGCCAGGGAGCCGCGCTGGCGGGTGCTGCTGGAGCTCGCCGACGAGATCATGGGCCTGCCGCGCCACTCCTCCCAGCACCCCGGCGGGATGGTGATCTCGACCCGGCCGCTGATCGATATCTGCCCGGTCGTGCCGGCGGCGATGCTGGGCCGCCAGACGGTTCAGTGGGACAAGGACTCCTGCGCCGACGCCGGCTTCCTCAAGATCGACCTGCTGGGCCTGGGGATGCTCTCGGCGGTCGAGCGCTGCGCCGAGGAGATCGGCCGCGCCCGCGGCGAGCATCTCGACCTCTCGCGGATCCCGCTCGACGACGAGGAGACCTTCGAATCGATCCGCGCCGCCGAGACCACCGGCGTCTTCCAGATCGAGAGCCGGGCCCAGATGCAGATGCTGCCGCGGACCCAGCCGCGCGAAATCGACGACGTCGTCGTCCAGGTGGCGCTGGTGCGGCCGGGCCCGATCCAGGGCGGCGCCATCCACCCCTATATAGAGAGGCGCAAACTGCGCCGCGAAAATCCGAACTACGAGATCCCCTACCCGCACCCGCTGCTGGAGCCGGTCCTGGAGGAGACGCTGGGGACGATCGTCTTTCAGGAGCAGGTGATCGAGTCGGTGATGGCCCTGGCCGACTTCAGCTCCTCGGAGGCGGAGGGGCTGCGGCGGGCGATGAGCCGCCGGCGCTCCGAAGAGGCGGTCCGCGAGCACCACCAGCGCTTCCTCGCCGGCGCCGCCGCCAACGGCGTCTCAGAGGAGACCGCCGAAGGGGTCTGGAGCCAGATCAAGGGCTTCTCCGGTTACGGCTTCCCGAAGGCGCACTCGGCCGCCTTCGGCCTGCTCGCCTACCAGTCGGCCTGGCTGCGGGTCCACTACGGCCCCGAGTTCCTCTGCTCGCTGCTGAACGAGCAGCCGATGGGCTTCTACCCGCCTGACTCGCTGGTCCACGAGGCTCAGCGCCGGGGCATCCGCGTGGCGCCGCCGGACGTCAACCGCAGCCGCGCGCTCTGCCACGTCGAAACGCCGCGGTCCGAGGGCGAGGTGCGCGGCGGGCTGACGGTGCGGATCGGGCTCGGCTACGTGAAGGGCGTGCGCGAAGAGGAGATGGAGGCGCTGGCGGCCGAGCGCGAACGCGCCGGCCCATATAAGGGCATCGCCGAACTGGCGTCCCGTTCCGGCGTCGGCCTGCCGAGCCTCGAACGCCTCGCCTGGGCCGGCGCCCTCGACGAGATTCCGGCGGACTCAGAGGAGGACCGCCGCCAGGCGCTCTGGCGCGTTGGCGTCACCGGCGCCGGGCGAATTACTGGCAGCGGCACCCAGCTGGCACTGCCGATGGAGCCGCCGCCTTCGCCCGAGCTGGAGCCGCTGGGCGAGTGGGGAAAGATGATCGCCGACTACCGCGCGACCGGGATGACGATCGCCAAGCACCCGATGAAGCTGCTCCGCCCCGGTCTCGCCCCCTGGCTCCTGCGCAGCTCCGACCTCGAGCGATTCGACCACGGCACCGCGATCGAGATCGCCGGCATGGTCACCGCCCGCCAGCGCCCGGAGACGGCCAACGGCATCACCTTCATGCTGCTCGAGGACGAGGGCGGCGCGGTCAACCTGATCGTGCCGCCCCCGGTCTACGATCGCCACCGCCCGCTGGTCCGCACGGCGCCCCTGCTCCGCGCCCGCGGCCGGCTCGAGCGCCGCGAAGGCACCGTCAACGTCGTCGTCACCGACCTGGCGCCGCTGGAGCCGCAGCCGGTCGCCGCCGCGGATCCCAATCCCGAGACCACCCCCGAAGGCCCCGCCGCCGAGCTCCGCGCGGTCGCCCCCGCCGGCCACGCCTTCGGCCGTCGCGGACGCTGAGGCGTTGCTAGCTTCGAGCCATGCAGCGGACCAACATCAAATCGCCCCAGTTCGAGTACGACGCGGAGGACCCCGAGGGCTTCCGCTCCGGCCTGGCCCGCCTCGGCAAGCTGTTCGGCGGCGCCGAGGAATCCGGGATCAGCGTCTACGAGTTGCCGCCGGGGCAGGCGGTCTGCCCCTACCACTACGAGTGCGGTGAGGAGGAGTGGCTGCTGGTGATCGAGGGCAACCCCACCCTGCGCCACCCCGAGGGGTCGGAGCGGCTCGACCCCTGGGACGCCGTCTTCTTCCCCAAGGGCCCGGCGGGGGCGCACGGCATTCGAAACGAGACCGAGGAGACGGCGCGGGTCCTGATGTTCTCGACCGTCGTCGTCCCCTCCGCCAGCGTCTACCCCGACAGCGACAAGGTCGGGATCTGGACCGGCGACCCCGAGACCGACGTCCTGGTCCGCCGCGAGAGCAAGGTCGACTACTTCGATGGCGAGACCTGACGAAGCCGAGTTCGAGCAGCTGGTCGCGCCGCACCGCCGCGAGCTGCACGCCCACTGCTACCGGATGCTCGGGTCCCTGCACGACACCGAGGAAGCGATGCAGGAGTCGATGCTGCGCGCCTGGCGTGGGCTCGACCGCTTCGAGGAACGCAGCTCCCTGCGCTCCTGGCTCTACCGGATCGCCACCAACACCTGCCTCGACGCGCTCGCCCGCCGCAAGCGCCGGTTGCTGCCGGAGGAGTACGGGCCCAAGGCCGACCCGCACGCACCGCCCGGCGAGCCGGTCGCCGAGGGGGTCTGGATCGAGCCCTACCCGGACGAGGTGCTCGAGGTCGAGGACGGCTACGCCTCGCCGGACGCGAGCTACGAGGAGCGCGAGGCGGTCGAGTTGGCCTTCGTCGCCGCGATGCAGCACCTGCCGCCGCGCCAGCGCGCGGTCCTGATCCTGCGCGAGGTCCTCGGCTTCTCAGCCAAGGAGGTCGGCGAGACGCTCGACACCTCGGTCCCCTCGGTCAACAGCGCCCTGCAGCGCGCCCGCAAGATCGTCGACGAGCGCCTCCCCGACCGCAGCCAGCAGGTCACCCTGCGCTCGCTCGGCGACGCCCGGATGAAGGAGATCGTCGAGGAGTACATGGAGGCGATGCGCGGTGGCGACGTCCAGCGCGTGGTCTCGATGCTGGCCGAGGACGTCGCTTGGTCGATGCCGCCGCTGGCCAGCTGGTACGGCGGGATCGACGAGGTCGAGGTCTTCCTCCGCACCAAGCCGCTCTCTGGCGAGTGGCGCTGGCAGCACCGCCCGGCTATCGCCAACGGACAACTTGCGGTCGGCACTTATACCTGGATGGAGGATGAAAAAACGCACCTTCCGTTCTCCCTCGACGTGATCACCCTGGAGGGCGACCGGATCAAGGAAGTAACCGCTTTCGTCGTCCGACCGGCGGACACTCCGGATGGCTATTCTCGGTGGCCCGACCGCGCAGCCGACCCCAGCCGCGTGGAGGCCGTCTTCCGGCGCTTCGGCCTGCCGGACCACGTCGATTGACGCAGGCGGCGATGAGTTTCCCCCAGCCCAGGAGTCCTTACTCGCATGAACGCAACTGAGCACGACCGCACCCGTTGGCTAGCCCTCTACGTCCTCTGCGCGGGGATGCTGATGATCGTCCTCGACGCGACGATCGTCAACGTCGCCCTGCCCTCGATCCAGGACGACCTCGACTTCTCCCAGAACAACCTAGCCTGGGTGATCAACGCCTACATGATCCCCTTCGGTGGCCTGCTGCTACTGGCGGGGCGGATGGGCGACCTGCTCGGGCAGCGGCGGATCTTCCTCGTCGGCCTGGCGATCTTCACCACCGCCTCACTCGTCTGCGCGGTTTCGCAGAACCAGGAGATGCTGGTCGGCGCCCGCTTCGTCCAGGGCATCGGCGGGGCGATGGCATCGGCGGTGATCCTGGGGATGATCGTGACGATGTTCCCCGAGCCGGCGGCGCAGGCGAAAGCGATCGGCGTCTACGGCTTCGTCGCCTCCGCCGGCGGCTCGATCGGGCTGCTGCTCGGCGGCGTGCTCACCGACGCGATCAGCTGGCACTGGATCTTCCTCATCAACCTGCCGATCGGGATCGCGGTTGCCTACATGGCGAAAAGGCTCGTCGCCAACCCCGACGGGATCGGGCTCAGCGAGGGCGCCGACTTCCCCGGCGCGTTGCTGCTGACTAGCTCGCTGATGCTGGGGGTCTTCACGATCCTGCAGATCGAGAACTGGGGCTGGGGCGATTCCCGCACCCTTCTCCTCAGTGCGATCTCGGCGATCCTGCTGGCGCTGTTCATCTTCCGCCAGGCACGGATCGCCAACCCGCTGATGCCGCTGCGCCTCTTCCGCTCGCGCAACGTCGCCGGCTCCAACGTCCTGCAGGCTCTGCTCGTCGCCGGAATGTTCGGAATGTTCTTCCTCGGCGCCCTCTACCTGCAGCGCGTGCTCGGCTACAGCCCGCTCGAGGTCGGCTTCGCCTTCCTGCCGACGACGATCGTGATGGGCGGCCTCTCACTCGGCTTCTCCGAAAAACTGATCATGCGCTTCGGTCCGCGCACGACCCTGATCCCGGGCGTCTGCCTGGTCGTCGTCGCGTTGCTCCTCTTCGCCCGCACGCCCGTCGACGGCAACTACTTCACCGATCTACTGCCACCGTTCCTGCTGATCGGCGTCGGTGTCGGCACCTCCTTCCCGGCGATCATGACCCTGGCGATGTCGGGAGCAACCCCCGAGGACGCCGGCCTCGCCTCCGGCCTGGTCAACACCAGCATGCAGGTGGGTGGCTCGATCGGGCTGGCGGTCCTGGCAACCCTCTCGACCGAGCGCACGAACTCGTTGCTCGCCGACGGCGAGGGCCAGCTGCAGGCGCTCAACTCCGGCTATCACGTCGCCTATCTGATCGGCGCCGGGCTGGCCGCGATCGCCGCCGCGATTGCCATCTTCGTTCTGAGGGCACCCGCTCCCGGGGAGATGCCGGCGCACGGGATGGAACCGGAGAAAGCTGGGGAGGGCGAGCCGGAGCCCGCTCTCTCAGAGGCTGGCTGACTCGAGCACGCCGAGGATCTGGGTCACCCGGCAGACGAGCAGGCGCTCCTCGTCGACCTCGACCCAGACTCCGGCGCTGGAGGGGAAGACGACGTGGTCGCCGGGCTGGACCGGCATCTCGACGCCGGCTCCAGCCCACCAGTCGAGTCCCGGGCCGACCGCCAGCACCATTCCCTGCTCGGGCGGCGGCTCGTGCGTCCCCGGCGGCACCACCAGGCCCGAGCGCCGTACCCGGTCCTGGTCGAGCTCCTTGATCACGATCTGGTCGAACAGCGGTCTCAGCTGATGGCGGACCGACTCGGTCGGGTCTGGTCTTTGCGCAGTGCTCATAGCGGCAGTTTCGCAGGACCCATTCCCTGAATAGCCAAAAACTACTTGACTGTTCAAGATCAGCCTGATAGGAATACTCGCGTGTCAAGCAGTCAAGTGCCTGGCACGCAGTTAGGGGAAGGGCGCATAGGCGCCCAAGCCCCTCGGGGGTCCTCCCGAGGGGAGTGACTCCTGCTCAGTAACGCAACCCGGTGCCATTGGCACCGGACCAAGGAGAAAACACATGAAGTACGTCAAGATTCTCGGGCTGCTGGCCGTTGCCGCAGCCGCTCTGATGGCGTTCGCCGGTACCGCTATGGCGACCTCCGTCACCACGACCACAGGTGGCGCAGCCGCGACACCGACCATTCACGCGGTCAACGAGGGCGGCCACGTCGTCCTGGCCAACTCGATCGCCAACATCGAATGCGCCTCGACATCCGAAGGCAAAGTAGAAACCCACGGAGCCGGCGTCCCGGCCAGTGGCAAACTCAGCAGCCTGTCGTTCACCGGCTGCACAAACAGCTGGCACGTGACAGTCACTGCCCCGGGTACCCTCTCGGTGACTTGGAGTAGCGGTCACAACGGCACGGCTGTCTCGAACGAAGCCAAAGTCACCACGACACGACTCGGCGTCACCTGCAACTACGAAACCAAAAACACCGCCATCGGCACCGTTACAGGTGGTGCCACGGCGACACTGGACATCAGCGCCAGCATTCCGATCGCAGCGGGCAGCAGTGGCCTCTGCGGCAGCGGCAACGCCAAATGGTCCGGCTCCTACGTCACGACATCAGCGCTTTACGTCGCGCCGTAGTTAGTCAGCTCAGTAAATGAGCTAAAGCAGTCATGCGCGGCCGCCTTGGGCGGCCGCGCTCTGTTCTACACGACAGTTCCTTGACGAAACCACCGGCAGCAACTATTGTTCCGGCCGGTTCGAGGGGGAGAACCCAAAGGGACAAGCAGGAGGAGGCAGGGGATGAGTATTTCTAGCTATCGGACGGTCTACGCGGTTTTGCTGGGGCTGGTTCTTACCGCTTGTGCTGCGGTTCCCGCGTCGGCTGCCGAACCCTATGAATACGACCCAACGCTCTCTCTGGTCGGGAACTGCAGCACCAATTCGGTCGATCCCATTCCAGATCCCAGTTGTCCGTACTCTTCGCCGCCGAACGGACCCGCCGGGCGGTTTGTGGAACCAAGGGCAATAGCTGTCGATCAGCACGGCAACGAGTACGTCGCCAGCTTCGAAGGGGGAGATAAAGCCAAAGGCAGAGCCGACGTCTTCGACGACGAAGGCAGGTTCATCACGGAGTTCGCTGCCCCCGAAGCCAGGACGGCTGCAATCGACAGCAAAGGCAACTTCTACGTGTTCCAGGACTTCGGTGACGTCGTTCGCTACGAACCCTCGGAATACAACCCCGAAGAAGGAAACATCAAATACGAAAATGAGCCAGTGCTGGTGGCAAGTGGATCCTTCGGTGGTGCTGTGGCCGTAGACACCGATCCTGCCCATCTGGATCAGGTCATCATCTCGCGCAGCGAGACCATTATCCGCTACAAGTCGGCCGCCGACGCAGAACCCAATGGTGTAATCGAAACCTACAAACCTGCGGGATTGGGCTTTTGGTCAGAAACGCTGGCCCTGGACTCGCAGCGCAGACGGCTATTCGCCAGCTACTGCAAAGAAGCAAACGAAGAATGCGGTATCAAAATCCTCAACGCCGACGATCCGGAGGAAGAACTGGCGCCTGCTCTCGACGGCTCGAACACCCCAGCGCAAAAATTCGCGGCCTTTTCTGGACGCCTGCCGGTCGCAGTTGACGAAGGAACCGGAGATCTCATAGTCGTAGACCCTTCGCCTAAAAAGATCTACCAGTTCGGTGAAAACTACGAATTTCTCTCCGAATGGGAAAACAAAGAACTGGAGATCGGCTCGCAGATCGCGATCAGCCAGGGGACACGGTCCGTTGCCGCGGAACCTTGCAAATACCCCACCGGCCCCACCCCCCCCGCGGGCGATGCCTGTAACCGGCACTATTTGTTCGCGCCGATCTTCAAATCGGCCGGCCGAGTGGCCGCCTACCGTCCTCCCGGTCAAGTACCGCCGACGATCGAAAGCGTGGCAGCTTCAGGCATCGGGCAGACCGAAGCCGAGCTCTCGGCGACGATCTTCCCAGGTGGCGTGGAAACCGAATACCACTTCGAGATCACCACCCAGGCGGACTGGGAAGCCAACGGATTCACCAACGCCACCACGGTACCGGGAGGTGTGATCGCTGCTGACAGCCTGGCGACCGAAGTCAGCTCGTTCGTTACCGGTTTGGTTCCTCAGGAGAGCTACCGGTTCCGCGCTGTGGCGGAAAACGAAAAAGGTCCCGCAAAAGAAGAAGGCCAAAACGAAGCCAGCTTCACGACCTACGACGACGCAGTT
The DNA here is from genome assembly GCA_035760445.1 of Solirubrobacterales bacterium. GTDB lineage: Bacteria > Actinomycetota > Thermoleophilia > Solirubrobacterales > 70-9 > VAYN01. Next base: position 40,297 of record DASTSW010000099.1, read on the forward strand.
ATCTCGTCGCCGGCCAGTTGCCCCAACCAAGCTCTGCGGGTGAAAGCCTCGGCGCTTCTGCCCGACTGCCGCGCCTACGAGCTCGTCAGCCCACCCGACACCAGCGGTCGGCCGCCAAAAGGAACGGGCTTCCTCGGCAGCACCTTCGCAACCCTGCAGGCATCGCCTGCCGGCGACGCCGTCTCCTTCAAGATCGATGGTGGTTCCCTGCCGGACAGCTCGGGGGTTGGCAGCTTCGAGGGGGATCCCTATGTCTCCAGGCGCACCCCAGCTGGCTGGGAGACCAAACTCGCTGGCGCCAAGGGCTGGGAAGCAACCATCTCGGCGCCGGCCAGTGTTTCCCCTGATCAGGGCTACGCCTTCTGGCGGGCCCGGGGTGAAGGCCCGCTGGTCATCGAACCCATCGTCAACGAATATCTCCATTACCCCGATGGGCACTCGGAGCTGATCGGTCGGGGCAGCGAAGGCACCGAACCGAGGGCAAGAGGAAAGTTGATCACCGAGAATGCCACCCACGTCATCTTCCAGTCGATCAACCTCGGCCCCTCGAAAGCCGTCAAACTCGAGCCCGACGCACCGCCAACCGGCACCGAGGCCGTCTACGACCGCACCATCGGTCCTGAAGGCGAAGAAGAGACCCACACGGTCTCGCTGCTGCCGGGCGACGTGACCCCCGCGGCGGGAGAAAACGCCAGCTACCAAGGGGCCTCGAAGGACGGTGAGGCAATCGCCTTCTCGATCAGCACCAAACCCTCGGGAGCAGAAGGCACCCTCTACCTCCGGGTCGACAACGAAACCACCTACAAAATCGGCGAGAAAGTCGATTTCGCCGGCGTCTCCGAAGGCGGGGCGCGCATCTTCTACGTCGAAGAAGGCGACTTCAAAGCCTTCGACGTAGCCAGCGAAGAAGTCATCGACTTCGCCGCCACCGGCGACGCCGTCGCGGTCAACGTCGCCAACGACGGCAGCCGCGCCTACTTCGTCTCTCCGAGTGTGCTCGACGGGGAAAACTCCGAGGGCGCAGCCGCCATCGCGCCGGCCAGCGGCCAGGGCACCCTCGGTGCCAGAGGCACGGGGACCCTGGCAACCGCAAAAGGCGAAGGCGTCCTCACTGCGGAAACCAAAGAAGTCACCGGTGTCTCGACCAGCGAAGGCGTCTTCCAGGCAGGGATGCAGATCTCAGGTACGGGCATTCCCGCCGGCACGACGATCGCAAAAGTCGGTTCAGGCACCCTGAGGCTCTCTGCCGCCGCCACCCAATCGGGCTCGACCGCACTGACTGCCGCCTCCACGCAGGTCACCGGTGTCTCGACCAGCCAGGGAGTCTTCCAGCCAGGGATGCAGATCTCAGGCACGGGCATTCCCGCCGGCACGACGATCGCAAAAGTCGGTTCAAGCACCCTGACCCTCTCGAAGGCCGCCACCCAGTCGGGC
>DASTSW010000100.1:0-58248 GCA_035760445.1 Solirubrobacterales bacterium
CCGACCGCAACCCCAACCTGATCGGCGAGAACGGCCAGCCCAACGCCTACATCGACATGGGCATCACCGCCGTCAACGTGGCGAAGAAATACGAGGTCAGCCGCGCCGACATGGACAAGTTCGCGCAGCGCTCGCAGGAACGCGCCGTCCAATCGCAGGAGGACGGCTTCTTCGACCGCGAAATCGTCCCGGTCAAGCTCGAGGACGGCACCGAGGTGACCAAGGACGACGGCCCCCGCGCCTCCTCGACCCTTGAGAAGCTCTCCGAACTGCCGGAGGCCTTCGAGGGCGGCGGCGGCGTCACCGCCGGCAACTCCTGCCCGCTCAACGACGGCGCCGCCGCGGTGCTGCTGATGAGCGACACCAAGGCCAAGGAGCTGGGCCTGACCCCGCGGGCCCGGATCATCACCGCCGCCACCCACGGCAACGAGCCGGAGCTGATGGGCGTCGCCCCGATCGGCGCGATCAAGAAGGTGCTGGACCGCGCCGGGATGTCGATCAACGACGTCGACCGGGTCGAGCTGAACGAGGCCTTCGCCGCCCAGGTGATCCCGATCATGGCCGAATGCGGGATCGAGGAAGACAAGCTCAACACCCACGGCGGCGCGATCGCCCTCGGCCACCCCTTTGGGATGACCGGCGCCCGGATCATGGGCACGCTGCTGAACGTGCTCGAGACCGACGACAAGCAGGTCGGCCTGGAGACGATGTGCGTCGCCGGTGGCCAGGGCAAGGCCATGCTCGTGGAGCGGATGAACTAGGAGTACCGATGGCGCGACTCGAGACGCTCACCTACGAGGTCGGCGATCGAGTCGCGCGCATCACCCTGAACCGCCCCGAGCGCGGGAACGGGATCACCGCCCGGATGCCGGTCGAGCTGGCCGAGTGCGTCGAGCGGGCCAACCTCGACCCCGAGGTCCACGTCATCGCCCTGGCCGGCAACGGCACCGGCTTCTGCGGCGGCTATGACCTGGTCGCCTCGGCCGAGGGCGACATGAGCGAGCTGGGCGGCGAGGCGCCGGCCGGCTCGCCCCTCGACCCGGCGACGATCGCCGAGAACCACATCCCGGAGACCAACTGGGACCCGGTCGTCGACTACCAGTTCATGAGCCGCAACGTGCGCGGCTTCATGAGCCTCTTCCACTCCGAGAAGCCGGTCCTCTGCAAGGTCCACGGCTACTGCGTCGCCGGCGGCACCGACATGGCCCTCTGCTCCGACCTGCTCGTCATCGCCGAGGACGCCAAGATCGGCTACCCGCCGGCCCGCGTCTGGGGCTCGCCGACGACGGCGATGTGGGCCAGCCGGCTGGGGCCGATGCGGGCCAAGCGCCTGCTGCTGACCGGCGACTCGCTGACCGGGGCCGAGGCGGCGGAGTGGGGGCTGGCGACCGAGGCGGCGCCCGCCGACCAGCTCGACGAGCGCTTCGAGCGCCTGCTGGAGCGGGTCGCGCGGATGCCGATCAACCAGCTGGTGATGATGAAGCTGCTGGTCAACCAGACCGTCCACGCCCAGGGCCTCGCCCAGACCCAGGTGCTCGGCACCTTCTTCGACGGCATCGCCCGCCACACCGAGGAGGGCCACGGCTTCGTCCGTCGCGCCGCCGAGTCGGGCTTCCGCGAGGCGGTCCGCGAACGCGACGAGCCCTTCGGCGACCACGGGCTCGAGGGCTTCGGCCTCGATCCGTAGGTCTTGTTCTTTAGGTCTTGTTCTTTATGAATAGGCTGCCGCGGCAATGAGCGACCAGCAGCACCCGAGCTCGATGATCACCCCGGAGTCGGTCCGGGCCTTCCTGCCCGGCAGCTTCCCCGGCGACCTGGGGATCGAGCCGCTCGAGGTCGAGGACACCCACGCCCGCGGCCAGATCGTCGTCGACAAACGCCACCTGCACCCCGGCGGCTTCGTCCACGGCGGTGTCTGGACGGCGCTCGGCGACACCGTCGCCGCCTGGTCGACCTTCCGCTGCATCCCGCCCGGCCACAACTTCACGACGATCGAGCTGAAGCTGAACGTCTTCGCCGCCGGCGTCCTCGGCGACGAGATCGAGGCCCGGGCCGAGCCGCTGCACGTCGGCAAGAGCACGGTCGTGATCGAGGTCCGGATCGAGCGCCGCCGCGAGGGCAGCGCGCCGCGCCTCGCAGCGAACCTGATCGTGTCGCAGTTCGTGCTGCCGCCGCCCGGCGCCTAAGCGCGCGCCAAGAAGTCCGAAGCCAGCACGCCTACCACCCGCGGCAGCGACTCCAGCGAGCGCGCCAGCTCGATCTGCCGCTGGGCGCCGGTCTGCCGTCCCAGCTCGGTCACGCCTTCCAGCTCGGCCTCGCAGCCGAGGTCCTGGGCGTGCGGCCGGCAGACCGCGACCAGGTCGGCGAGCAGCTCGCGCGCCGGCACCCGCCGGTTGAGATCGGGCTCGATCAGATCGGCGTCCATGCCGTCGCGGGCGGCGAGGAAGCGGTTCTCCGAGAGCACCTCCTGCGGCATCCAGCGTTCCAGGTGCGTCCCTTCCTCGACCTCGGCGCGGACGATCGACTGGACCAGGGCGGCGATCGCGGCGGTCTCGCCGAGTCGCGTCTGCGCGTCCATGATCCGGATCTCGACCGTGCCGAAGCGCGGCTGCGGCCGCACGTCCCACCAGAGGAAGGTCGGCTCCGGCACCGCGCCGCTGCGGATCAGCACGTCGACCGACTCGACGTAGTCGCCGTAGTCCCCGAAGTCGCGCGGGATCCCGACCCGGGGGAAGGCCTGGAAGAGGGGAGTCCGGGCCGAGGCCAGCCCGGTGTCGCGGCCCTGCCAGAAGGGCGAGTTGACCGAGAGCGCCAGCAGCAGCGGGATGTGGGTCCGCAGCCGGTTGGCGACGTGGATCGCGTCCTCGGCCCCGGGGACGGCGACGTGGACGTGGAGGCCGAAGGTCGGCTCGCGCCGGGCCAGCTCCCGCATCGAGCCGTAGACGAACTGGTAGCGCTCGCCGGCGGAGACGACGATCTCCTGCCAGACGGCGAAGGGGTGGGTGCCGGCGCTGGCCGCCCGCATCGAGAGCGGCTGCAGGGCCGCCGCCAGCTCGCCGCGCAGCGCCCCGAGCTCCCCGATCGCGTCGCCGATCGTCCCGTGGACGCCGGTCTGGATCTCCAGCGCCGAGCCGTGGGTCTCGGCGGTGAAGCTGCCGTCGCGCCCGAGCAGCCGCGGCAGGACGGAGTCGATCCGGTGGGCGAGCGCCCAGCTGATCTCGTCGAGCAGCATCACCTCCTCCTCGATCCCGACCGTGTAGGGGCCGAGCTCGTGCGGCTCGGCCCAGGCCGCCCAGGCCGGCAGGGTGCCGGCCCCCTCGCTCACGCCACCTCGCGGCCGCTGCGCCGCTGGAAGCCGGCGCCGTCGCTCCGGCAGGCCTCGACGAACTGGCGGAAGAGGCTCGCCTCGTAGGGGCGGTGGACGAGCGTCTCGGCGTGCCACTGGACGCCGATCAGGAAGTCCCGGCTCGGATCCTCGACCGCCTCGATCGTCCCGTCGGGCGCCCGCGCGGTCACCACCAAGCCATCGCCCAGCCGGTCGATCGCCTGGTGGTGGAAGGAGTTGACGTCGAGCTCGTCGGCGACCTCGACCTGCTCGTAGCCGAGCGCCCGCGCCAGGCGGCTGCCGGGCTCGACCTCGACCGCGTGGCTCGGCTCCGACCCGGGCGTCCGCTGGCGGTGGAGGATCTCCTCCGAGACCTCGGGCAGGTGCTGGTGCAGGGCGCCACCGCGGACCACGTTGAGCGCCTGGGTGCCGCGGCAGATCGCCAGGATCGGCATCTGGCGGACGTCGGCGCGGCGGGCGATCGCCAACTCGAAGCGGTCGAGGTCGGGCTCGGTCGGCCCCAGTTCGTCATGGGGGTCGGCGCCGTAGTTGGCGGGGTCGAGGTCGGGGCCGCCGGAGAGGCAGATCCCGTCGAGCCGGTCGAGCAGCGGCTCGATCGCCTCCTCCTCCATCGGCGGGATCACCATCGGCAGGGCGCCCGCTTCCTCGAGGCCGCGCAGGTACGTGAGGCCGAGGGCCATCTCGCGAACGCGCGGCTCGCCCTCCGGGATCTGGTGGACGCGCTCCGCCGCGCGCACCTCAGAGGTAGTGACTCCGATCAGGGGACGCATGTGCAGCGAAGCTAACGAACGACGCTTCATCGCCGCTCCTCGACGACCCAGGTGTCCTTGCAGCCGCCGCCCTGGGAGCTGTTGACGATCATCTCGCCGGCCTCCCGCGCGTAGCGGGTCAGCCCGCCGGCCATCGCCGCGCCGCCGTCGGGGCCGCTGACGACGAACGGGCGCAGATCGACCCGGCGCGGCTCCAGCCCGCCGTCGCAGACGGTCGGGTGGCTGGAGATCTCCACCATCTCCTGGGCGATGAAGCGCTCGGGACGACGGCGCAGGAGTCCGATTGCGCGCTGGCGCTGGGGCTCGGTCGCCCGCGGCAGGATCGTCACCCCGTGGCCGCCGAAGCCGCCGCGCGGCTTGATCACCAACTGGTCGAGCCGCTCCATCGCCGCCCGGCGACCGGCCTCGTCGGCGAGGTCGTAGCTGGGGACCGAGCGCAGCAGCGGCTCCTCGCCGAGGTAGAACTCGATCATTCGCTCGGTGTAGGCGTGGGCGAGCTTGTCGTCGGCGAGCCCGGTGCCGAAGGCGTTGGCGCAGCGCAGCCGGCCCGAGCGCAGCGCCGGCAGCAACAGCTCGCCGAGGGCGGTAGGGGAGCCGTCGGGCCGGCTCAGCCGGTCCTCGTCGAGGCGGCGGTAGAGCACGTCGACCTGCTCGCGCTCGCGTCCCCGCCGGGCGAAGAGGCGGCCGCGGTTGGCCTCCAGCTGGTCGAGCGTCACCACCGCCATCCCCAACTCGCGGCCGAAGCGCTGCTGCTCGTACCAGGCGCCACTCTCGGGGCCGTCGGAGAGGATCATCGCGCTTGGCTCGTCGCGGCCGGGCGGCGCGGCGGCGCGGATCGCGGCTCCCAGCAGATCGCCGTAGCCGCGGATGCTCACCGGACGAACGGCGGTGTCGATCTCGGGCCCGACCGCCTCGCGTACGGCGATTGCGTAGGCGGCCCCGGACGGCATCCGCAGGTTGTCCTCGAGTACCCGCAGCGCGCCGCCCTCGTCGCGGACCAGGTCGAGCCCGGCGACAGTCGCGGGCGGCACCTCGGGGTCGAGCAGCCCGCGCATCGCCGGCTCGTAGCCCTCGGCGGTCTCGAGCAGGTGGCGGGGGACGATGCCGGCGTCGAAGATCCGCTGCGGTCCGTAGGCGTCGATCAGGAAGGCGTTCAGCGCCCGCGCCCGCTGCAGCAGCCCGGGCTCGAGCGACTCCCACTCGGCCGCGGCGATCAGCCGCGGCACCGGGTCGACGGCGATCTCCCGCCCCGGGCCGAAGGTCAGGCCGGCGGTGGCGACCCGGGACCGGACGCGCTCGCGCAGCGCCATGAAGTCCTGCCGCGCGAGCGCGCCGAGCAACTCCGCGTAGGGATGACGTGGAGCCCCGGTCGCGGCAAACGCCTCGTCGAAGTTCCCCGCTTCGAGCGGGTACTCGCCGGCGCCGCGGATGGGCCGGGCCGGTTTCAAGGTCGTCGCCATGGCTGCACGGTAGGTACGGACTACCCGCCATCCCATGGCCCTCAGTCGAAAATCAGGTGGCTTCGACTGGCCCGGCGGGCGAATCGGGCTCGACGGGCGCTTCCAGGCGTTCGATCTGAGGGAGTTTCCACATCAGGCTGGCGATGATCAGGCCCACGGCCGCCGAGAACAGGGCGAGGAACCATTGGGTCGAGTTGAGCAGGACCAGGTCGAAGAAGTCGCGGACCGGGCCGATGCCGAGGATCAGGGCGAAGACCGAGGCGAGGCTGATCACCATCACCAGCATGTAGCCCTGGATCGCGATGTGCTCGCGGCCGGGGCCGCGCTCCAGCAGCAGGACGAAGGCGAGCCCGAGGACGATCAGGGTCGTCGTCGCCGCGGTGCGTCCGGCTTCGAGGCTGGCGCCGGCGAGGGTGTCGACGAGGAAGAAGGAGAGGATCGAGCCGAGCGCCGTCCCCAGTCCGGCCGGTACGGCGAAGGCCGCCAGCGCCCGCAGCAGCCGGCCGCGGTAGAGCGGCCCGTCGGAGGGCATCAGAGCCAGCACGAAGGAGGGGATTCCGATCGTCAGGAACGCCGCGATCGTCAGGTGGCGCGGCAGGAAGGGGAAGGCGAAGCCGGGCACCGCGACCAGCAGGATCAGCGCCGCCGCGTAGACGGTCTTGGTCAGGTAGAGGCGGCCGAGGCGGTGGATGTTGCGGGCGATCCGCCGCCCCTCGCCAACCGCCTCCGGCAGTCGCGAGAACTGGTCTTTGAGCAGGACCACGTCGGCGACCCCTTTGGTCACCTGCGCCCCCGAGCCCATCGCCACCGCCATCCGCGCCCGCTTCAGCGCCGGCACGTCGTTGACCCCATCGCCGATCATCGCCACGTAGCGGCCAGCGGCGACCAGCGCTCCGACCAGCGCTTTCTTCTGCTCGGGCTTGATCCGGCAGAAGATCGTGTTCTCCAGCGCCACCTTCGCCAGCTCGTCGGGGTCCTCGGGCAGGTTCGGGCCCTCGACCACCCCGGCGTCGCGCGGCACCCCGACCGCGTAGGCGACCGCGGTCACGGTCGCGGCGGCGTCGCCGGAGATCAGCTTCAGGTCGACTTCCTCTTCGCGCATGTAGGCGATCGTCTCCGCCGCGTCCGGGCGCAGCGTCTCCTCCAGCACGACCAGCGCCAGCGGCTGCATCTTCGGCGCGCCGCCGGCCGCAGGGTCGTCGGGCAGCGCCTCGCTGGTCTGGCCGAAGGCGACCACCCGCCGGCCCGCCGCGGTCTCCTCCTCGAGCTTGGCGGCGAGCCGCGGCGGCAGGCTCAGCGCTCCCAACTCGGCGAGGATGTCCGGCGCCCCGAGCAGGTAGGTGGCGCCACCGCCGGCTCCGTCGATCGAGGCGCCGCTCCACTTCCACTCCGAGGAGAAGGGGACCTCGCCGCGCACCGTCCCGGCTTTGCCGGGGAACTCCTGGGCGATCGTCTCCAGGGTCTTGTTGCGGTCGCCGGCGCTGGCGGCGAAGCGCCCGATCGCCGCCGCCCCGGCTTTGGGATCGACCCCGTCGGCGTACTCGACCGCCGCAAACCGCAGCTCGCCCGCGGTCAGCGTCCCGGTCTTGTCGACGCAGATCGTGTCGACCGAGGCGAGGCTCTCGGTCGCGCTCATCTGCTGGACCAGGGTGTTGCGCCGCGCCAGCCGCACCGCCGCGACCGCGAAGGTGACGCTCATCAGCAGCACCAGGCCCTCGGGGATCAGGGTGATCAGCCCCGCCGTCGCCGTCTGCGCCGCCTCCTCGAGGCCGACGCTGCGGACCTCGAGGCTGACGATCAGAACCGCGGCCAGCGGCAGCATCACGTAGGTGGAGGCGATGATCACCCGGTTGACCTCTTCCTGCAGTGGCGAGGGCGGGTGGCGGAAGGTCTTCGCCTCGCCGGCGATGCGGCCGGCGTAGCTCTCCTCGCGCACCGCGTCGACCACGTAATGGCCGGAGCCCGACACGCAGAAGGAGCCGGAGAGGACTCGGTCGCCTTCGCCCTTCTGGATCCCGTCGGACTCGCCGGTGAGCAGCGACTCGTCCATCGTCATCCCGCGCGAGGCGATCACCTCGCCATCGGCGATCAGCTGATCGCCCGGCCCGACCTGGATCACGTCGCCTGGGACGACCTCGTTGGCGACCAGCTCGACGACCTCGCCGTCGCGCACGACCTTTGCATGCGGCGCGACGAGGACGGCGATTTCGTCCAGCGTTTCCTTCGCCTTCTTCTCCTGGTAGATGCCGATGCTGGAGTTGATGACCGCGATCAGGCCGAAGATCGCGTCGGCGTAGAGCCCGAGCCCGATGTCGAGCACGAAGAAGGCGCCGATGATCGCGTTGAAGAGGGTGAAGACGTTGCCGGCGACGATGCTCGCCAGCGAGCGCGAGGAGGTCTCCGGCGGCGGTCCCAGTTTGCGCAGGCGCGCGGCTGCCTCCTTGGCGGAGAGCCCTTGATCCATCGTGGGATGGCCGTTACCCATTCGCCCACTATTCAATAGGGTGCGGGGGCGATGAGCCTGAAGCTTGGACTCAACCTGGGTTACTGGGGGATAGGACCCGCCGGCGAGGAGGCCGCGGAGGTCGTCCTTGCCGCCGAGGGACTCGGCTACGAGTCGGTCTGGGCGGCGGAGTCCTATGGCTCCGACGTGGTCAGCGTGCTCGCCTGGCTGGCGGCGAAGACGGAGAAGATCAACCTCGGCGCGGCGATCCTGCAGGTGCCGGCGCGGCCGCCCGCGGCGGCGGCGATGGCTGGGGCGACGATCGACAAACTCTCCGGCGGCCGCTTCCTCTTCGGCTTCGGCCCCTCCGGACCGCAGGTCTCCGAGGGCTGGTACGGAGTCCCGTACGCCAAGCCCTGGGGCCGCACCCGCGAGTACATCGAAGTCGTCCGCGAGATCATCGCCCGCGAGGGTCCCGTCGACCACCAGGGCGAGCACTACCAGCTGCCGCTGCCCGGGGGCGAGGGCAAGCCGCTGAAGCTCAACTTCCACCCGATTCGCAACGAGATCCCCGTCTTCGTCGGCGCGATCGGGCGCAAATCGGTGGAGATGGCGGCGGAGATCTGCGACGGCTGGATCCCGATCTTCTTCAGCGTCGACGCCTTCGAGCAGACCTGGGGCGAGCACCTGGAGGCAGGTTTCGCCAAGGGCGGCCGCCAGCGCTCCGACCTCGAGGTCAGTCCCTCGCTGCAGGTGGCGATCGACGGTGACCTGGAGGCGGCCAAGAACGTCGTCAAGGCCGGCCTCGTCCTCTACTTCGGCGGCATGGGCAGCCGCAAAACCAACTTCTACGTCGACCTCGCGCACCGCTTCGGCTTCGGCGAGGTTGCCGACGAGGTGCAGAAACGGTTCCAGGACGGCGATCGCGGCGGCGCCTTCGAGGCGATGCCCGACGAGATCGTCGAGGCCACCTCGCTGGTCGGCACCGAGGCCGAAGTCGCGGAGCGGATCGAGCGCTTCCGCGGCGCTGGCATCGACCGCCTGATCTGCTCGCCGGTCCACGTCGAGCGCGACCAGCAACTGCACACGCTCGAGCGCCTAGCGTCGCTGGCGGGAGTCTCTGCCTGAAGGGCGGGGGTCGGGACGCGATTCCGGCCCAATCGCATAACCTTCCGCGCCGCTTATGAAGATCGGAGTGCCAAAAGAGACCGCCGAGGGGGAGCGCCGTGTCGCTCTGATCCCCGACGTCGTCAAATCGTTGAAGAAAAACGAGAAGGTCGACGTAGTCGTCGAGTCGGGCGCAGGTGAGGCCGCCGGGCACACCGACGAGGCTTACAAGGAGGCGGGTGCCGAGATCGGAGCCGCCGACGCCGCCTGGGGAGCCGACATCGTCCTCCACGTCGCGGTGCCGAGCGTCGACTCGATCGGCCGCCTCAACGGCAGCCAACTGCTGATCTCCCACCTCAACCCCTGGGTCGCGGCCGAGACCAACAAAGCTTTGGCCAGCGCCGGGGTGACCGCCTTCGCGATGGAGGCGATCCCGCGCACGACCCGCGCCCAGGCAATGGACGCGCTCTCTTCGCAGGCCGCCGCCGCCGGCTACGCGGCGACCCTGATCGGGGCCCGCGAGTCGGGCCGCTTCTTCGGGATGATGACCACCGCTGCCGGCACCGTGCCGCCGGCCAAGGTCCTCGTCCTCGGCGCCGGCGTCGCCGGCCTGCAGGCGGTCGCCACCGCCAAGCGCCTCGGCGCGATCGTCACCGGCTTCGACATCCGCCGCGCCGCCTGGGAGCAGATCGCCTCGCTCGGCGGCCGGCCGCTGGAACTGGACTTCATCCCCGACGCCGAGGGGGAGGGCGGTTACGCCCGGCCGCTGACCGACGAGGAGAACGCGCAGGTGCGCGACGCTCTCGCCGAGAACGCGGCGAAGCAGGACATCATCGTCACCACCGCCGCGATCCCCGGCCGCCCGGCGCCGCTGCTGGTCACCGCCGAGGCGGTTCGCAACATGTCCCCCGGCTCGGTGATCGTCGACCTCGCCGCCGAGACCGGCGGCAACTGCGAGCTGACCCAGCCCGGCCAGACCGTGGTCGAGGGCGGGGTCAAAGTGATCGGCAGCCGCAACCTCCCCTCGGAGATGCCGGCGCCGGCCTCCCAGCTCTACGCCAAGAACCTCGAGAACCTGCTCGGCTTGATCGTCAGCGACGAGGGCGAGATCACGGTCGACTTCGAGGACGACATCATCGCCGCCGCCTGCATCACCCAGGGCGGCGAGATCAAAAACGAGAGGGCAGCGAAGTAGCCATGGACTTGATGACCGAGATCACGATCTTCGTCCTCGCCGTCTTCGTCGGCTTCGAGGTGATCTCGAAGGTCCCGACCACCCTGCACACGCCGCTGATGTCGCAGACCAACGCGATCCACGGCATCGTCATGCTCGGCGGCCTGATCGTGCTCGGCTTCGCCAACGACGGGCTCGAGTACGTGATCGGCACGATCGCGGTCGCCTTCGGCGCAATCAACATCGTTGGCGGCTTCATGGTCACCGACCGGATGCTCGGCATGTTCAGCAAAAAACCGAAACCGAAGGCCTCCTCTGACGGGAAGGGCGGCTCCTGATGGTCCAGGCCGTGCTGCAGCCGGGTGGCGACGCCGCCACCGCGCTCTACATCGTCGCCTTCTCGCTGTTCATCATCGGGATCAAACAGGGCACCCATCCGACCACCGCCAAACGCGGCAACCTGATCGCCGCGGTCGGCATGGCGGTCGCGGTCGTCACCACCCTGCTGCTCGATGGGATGGGCAACTGGGGCTTGATCTTCCTCGGCCTCGGGATCGGCACCGCGGTTGGCGTGATCGCCTCGATCCGGGTGCAGATGACCGAGATGCCGCAGATGGTCGCTCTTTACAACGGCGTCGGCGGCGGCGCGGTCGCCCTGATCGCCTGGTCGGAGATCCGCCACGGGATCTCGATCGGCGAGGACTTCCCGCTTGACGAGCTGATCCCGATCATCTTCGCTGGCGTCGTCGGCTCGGTCTCCTTCTGGGGCTCGAACATCGCCTTCGCCAAGCTCCAGGACCTGATCCCGACCCGGCCGCTGGCGGCGCCCGGCCAGCAGGTGATCAACGCCGTCCTGCTGATCGCGATCGTCGCCATCTGCGTCATCCTCGCGGTCGACCACGAGTCGCCCTCGCAGGGCCTCTTCATCCTTCTCCTCGTCCTCGCGGCGATCCTCGGCAACCTCGTCGTCCTGCCGATCGGCGGCGCCGATATGCCGGTCGTGATCTCGCTGCTGAACGCCTTCACCGGCCTTTCGGCTGCGGCGGCGGGCTTCGCGCTCGACAACGTCGCGCTGATCGTCGCCGGCACCCTGGTCGGCTCCTCGGGAACGATCCTCACCCTGGAGATGGCGACGGCGATGAACCGCTCGGTCTCCAACATCCTCTTCTCCGGCTTCGGCGGAGCGCCGGCCGGCGGCGGTGGGGGCACGGGCGAGGAAAAGCCCCACGTCTCGATCGGCGCCCAGGACGCGGCGATCAAGCTCGCCTACGCCGACACGGTCGTGATCGTCCCCGGCTACGGCCTCGCCGTCGCCCAGGCCCAGCACGCGATCAAGGAGGTCGCCGACGAGCTGGAAGCCCGCGGCGTAACGGTCAACTACGCGATCCACCCGGTTGCCGGCCGGATGCCCGGCCACATGAACGTCCTTCTTGCCGAGGCCGACGTCGCCTACGAGAACCTCAAGGAGATGGAGGAGATCAACCCGGAGATGGCGCGCACCAGCGTCGCCGTCGTGGTCGGCGCCAACGACGTCACCAACCCGGCGGCGAAAAACGACCCCGACTCGCCGATCGCCGGGATGCCGATCATCGAGGTCTCCGAAGCCCAAGAGGTGATCGTCATCAAGCGCTCCCTCAGCCCCGGCTTCGCCGGCATCGACAACGACCTCTTCTACGAACCAAACACCTCGATGCTCTTCGCCGACGCCAAACAGGCGGCTGCGGACATCGCAGCAGAGATCGGGAATCTTTAAACAGTCTGGTTTCCTGGAGCGGGCTAGGATGCCCGCCCATGGCTCTGTCGCGAAAGTGGGGAAGTGCTCTGCTCGTTGGGGTGGTCTTGCTGGCGGCTCTGGGTGCTCCTTCCGCCAAGGGAGATGGTCCATACGGGCCTGACTACCGATTCTGCGGAGCTTTCAATGCTGACTACAGAATCCAGGTCTATGAGAGCCATATGAGTTGCCGTATGGCGATGAGGGTCCAGAAGGAGTATTGGCTCGGACCAGACGAGCGCAGGGTTGTCGTCAACGGAGGCTCGGGTGCTGCCGGGTACGTGCTTTTAAAGCGCTTTCCTGGATGGAAATGCACTTCTGGCTCGGGCGGCGGGGCCTGTCGCAAAGGGCGCAAGGTTGCCGCTTACCAGAACCGCGCCATTATCGGGCGTGGGGCGGGCGGTGGTTACAACCGCTGTCGGGACGTTGTCATCCGCAATTCGGATGGTGGGGTCTACACCCGCACTCGCGGCCTATTTCAGAAAAACGCCTCCTGCCGCTTGGCCCGGAAGCTCGCCCGTCGCTATCTGGCTAACGACGGAATTCGTCCTCCGAGAACCCTCGGCTTCATCTGCGATGGCGGAAGCGATGGGGTCGCCTGTAGCAATGGAGAGAAAAGGGTTACCTGGGGCTACTACTACGATCGTCCCGCGCTGGATACCTCTGGGGTGGCCAGCTCGGCCGCCAGGGCGAGGGCGGCCGCAACGCCGCGATGAACGAGTGCTGGGCTGACTCGCGAAGGCAACTCGGCGACGAAGGCGGTGGCCCGGGGGAGGCGGTGGTTCTGCCAGCGAGAGGCGCTGCCGGGGTAGGGGCCTGGCAGTCGGACTAGGGGTAGGCCGATCAGGTCGGCGAAGCGCCGAGCGGCGAAGGGGTTTCCTTCGGGGCGGTCGATTGAGCCGAAGGGTTGGTGGAACCAGATCGTTACGTCGGGGCCGATGCGTTGGATGAACCTGTGGGCCGCGTGGGACTCTGGCTCTGAAAGCGGTCCGGGGCCGGAGTATTCGCCGCCGCCGAGCGGTTGCCAGCGGTAGGGGAAGTTGCGGTTCAGGTCGACACCGTGGGCGTTGCCGCGGGTGCCGGCGGCGACTCCGTCGGGGTTGATCGTCGGAACGACAATCATGCGGACGCGGTCGATCGGCGCGGCACGGATCAGGCGGCGAGTGATGCGCATCCCCGCCGTCTCGTCGCCATGGATCGCGCCGACCACCATTAGCTTCAGCGCCGCGTCCCGAGGGCCGCTCTCGAAGGCGACGATCGGCCGTCCCTCGACCGATCGTCCGATCACCTCACGGTCTGCGGCGGACACGCTGCCAGTTGGGAGTAGGCAGAGGCAGAGGAGAAGCGTGGACGCTACTCGCAGAAGTTTGGAAATGGAACGTCGATCTGAGAGATGACCCGGCTGTCCGCGTCGACGACGAAGGTCAGCTTCGGCGATTGATTGTTGTTGACCCAGATGAATCCGTCCTCGAATGGACCGACCGTTCCCGGTGGATCGTATTCGGCGTTCGGGTAGATCTCTTGCGCTTCGGCAGGACTGGTGCCGATCCCCACGCCCTTGGCGGTTTCAGCGCCGCCCTGGATTGCGAGTGACCGCACCCGCGTATTCGGATGGCTGAAGATCGCAAATCCGTTCAGGGGCGATCGCAAGCGCGCCACCCGTTGCCCGCGGTCCAGTTCGCAGCCGGGCCTGAGACGACCGATCAGATGGCGGCGGTGGAGTGACCGAACCGTGTCGCCGAGGTGGACGGGGCCAACTCCACGGGGGCTGACTATGGCTGCCCGCAGTGGTTCGGGTGCCCGCGTGAGGTCACTCCCGCCGGCAGCGGCCGGCAGGGCTGCGGCCGCAATCGCGAGGAGAGCGAGGACGAACTTCATGGTGAGACCTTGCCAGGTCAGTTGCGAACCCGCTTGTACTTTCGGCGCGCCACAGAGTTGCTTCGAATCGGTCGTCGAGATGGCACCCAAGGCACACACGTGTATGCCGGCGCCGCCTAGCGTCAGCCCATGGGCTCGGAGCGGGGACAGGGAACGGTCGAGTGGGTGGGTCTGACCCTTCTTCTCTTGCTGCTGATGCTGGCGGCGGTCGCGGCCGGGGTGCGGGT
This sequence comes from Solirubrobacterales bacterium, assembly GCA_035760445.1. GTDB lineage: Bacteria > Actinomycetota > Thermoleophilia > Solirubrobacterales > 70-9 > VAYN01. The sequence continues at coordinate 14,177 of DASTSW010000100.1, forward strand.
GCCCGGGGCGACGTTGGCGCGGGCGTTGGCCGATCGGCTCCTCTGCGCTGCCTCACTGGCGAGCGGTTGCGGCGACGAGCCGGAGCTGATCGCCGCTTACGGCACCGAGGTCGGTGGGATGGTGCGCCGGCACATGCCAATGCTCGCCTTCGAGCAGGGATCGAGCGCGGTGCCGGTCGACTTCCGCCACTGTCGCGCCAGCGCCTGTGGCGACGTGACCGGGGAGGGCCCGATCCACCGGACGGACGAGAGTCTGCCGGTCACCGCCTTCGTCCACGTGATCGACTGCCGCGAGGGCGAGGCGGAGCGGACCGAAGCCAGCGGTGCCGACTGCTCCGACGAGCGCGCCGGCAACCTCTACCTGCAGTACTGGACCTACTACGCCGACTCGGCGACCCTCCGCGGCGTGCCGGTCGCGGGGGAGAAGGGCTATCACCGCGACGACTGGGAGAGCGTCCAGTTCCGGATTCGCCCCGACGGCAGCGTCGACCAGCGCGCCTCCTCGCACCACGGCTACAACCACTTCGTCTCCGACGTCAACTGGATGGCGGACGCGGGGGTCGTTTCGCATGACGGCTGGGGTCCCGAGACGCGCCACCTGTTCGTCTCCGGAGGCAGTCACGCCGGCAGTGCCGTCGGCAAGGCAGGCGTCGATCACTTCACTCCGGGTCACCGCGTCCACCTGATCCCGCTCGAGCGGATCGCCGCCGAGACCGACGCCCAGTTCGCCGTCTCGCCACCCTGGCTGAAGACGGTCTGGCTGGATCCCGAGGCCCAGGGAACCGCCTGATTCACAGGTGGGTTTCCAATCAGCGCTAGGGTTTTCCGATCCCCACCGACGTGTCCTCACAGTCGAAGGCAGAGATCGCTGGCGCGCTCTGCGAGGCACGGGAGCAAACCCTGTCCCTGGTCGAGCCGCTCGATGACGAGCAGCTGAACACGGTCTACTCGCCGATCCTCAGCCCGCTCGCTTGGGACCTGGGCCACATCGCCAACTTCGAGGAGCTGTGGCTGGTGCAGACGATCGGCGGGCGCAGGCCGCTGCACGGCGATCTTGGCCGCTTCTACGACGCGATCGAGAACCCGCGCAAGATCCGCGGCGAGCTGCCAATTCTGCGCGATTCCGAGCTGCGCTCCTACCTGGCGGACGTCCGCGAGCGGACCCTCGACGTACTGGAGGGTGTGGAGATCGGTCCCGAGGTCGAAGATCCGCTGCTGCGGGAAGGGTTCGTCTACGAGATGCTGCTCGCCCACGAGCTGCAGCACAACGAGACGATGCTGCAGCTGCTGCAGCTGGTCGAGGGCTACGAGCCGCCGGCGGCAGTCGCCTCCCGGCGCAGCTCCGCCTGCATCGCGGCGACACGCGCGTTCGGGCGGCAGGAGATGATCACTATCGAGGGTGGCGAGCACGAGATCGGCGCCCCCGCCCGCGGTTTCGCTTACGACAACGAGCGCCCACGCCACGCGGTCGGGCTGGCCAGCTTCGAAATCGATCTAACCCCGGTCGGCAACGATGCGTACATCTCCTTCATGGAGGACACCGGCGCCGAGCCGCCGATGTACTGGGAGCGCGAGGGCAACTGGTGGGTCGATGCCTCCCGTGGGCGCCGGACGCCGATCAACCGCGACGACCCCGTCATCCACGCCTCCTGGGACCAGGCCGACGCCTTCGCCCGCTGGGCCGGCAAGCGCCTGCCGACCGAGCACGAGTGGGAGGCGGCGCGCGACAGCCTCGACGGCGTCGGCCACGGCTGGGAATGGACCTCCTCCGACTTCGTACCCTATCCGGGCTTCACCGCCTTCCCCTACCCGGAGTACTCCGAGGTCTTCTTCGGCGACGAGTACAAGGTGCTGCGCGGCGGCTCATGGGCGACCCACCCGCGCGTCGCCCGGCCGACCTTCCGCAACTGGGACCTGCCGCAGCGCAGCCAGATCTTCGCCGGCCTGCGCTGCGCGAGGGACGTATGACGATCGCGATCGACGTCCACCTCGACGGCGACGCCGCGGCGAAGATGGCGGCCGACGTCCGCGCCGGCCTCTGTGTCTACCCGAAGGAGGTGGCGCCGAAATACTTCTACGACGACCGCGGCTCGCGCCTGTTCGAGCAGATCACCGAGCTGCCCGAGTACTACCCGACCCGGGCCGAGCGGCAGATCCTCGAGCGGCGCTCGGCCGAGATCCACATCGCCGCCGGCTGCCCCAGCACCCTGATCGAGCTCGGCTCCGGCTCGGCCGCGAAGACCCGCCACCTGCTGAGCGCGATGCGCGCCTGCGACAGCCTCGACACCTACGTCCCGGTCGACATCTCCGAGGAGATCACCGAGCGGACCGCGGCCGAACTGGTCGACGAGTACCCCGGCCTCGACGTCCATGGCCTGGTCTGTGACTTCGAGCAGCACCTTGAGCGAGTGCCGCACGGCACCGACCAGCGGATGATCGCCTTCCTCGGTGGCACGATCGGCAACCTCTACCCGCGCCAGCGCCACGCCTTCCTCGAGCGGATCCGGGCGCTGCTCGGCCCCGGCGACAACCTCCTGCTCGGCACCGACCTGATCAAGGACCGCGCCCGGCTCGAGGCCGCCTACAACGACTCAGCCGGGGTCACCGCCGAGTTCAACAAGAACGTCCTCGCCGTCCTCAATACCCAGCTCGGTGCCGACTTCGAACTCGATGCCTTCGAGCATGTCGCCCGCTACGACGCGGAGGCGGAGCGGATGGACATCCGCCTGCGCTCGCTCGCCGACCAGGAGGTCCGGCTCGACGATCTCGACCTGGAGATCTCCTTCACCGCGGATGAGGAGATGCGGACCGAGATCTCGACCAAGTTCACCCGCGAGCGGCTCGAATCCGTCTACGCCGGCGCCGGCCTCCAGCTGCGCGGCTGGTTCACCGACGAGGCCGGCGACTACGCCCTCAGCCTCGCGGGACCTGCTGGGTGATGCAGTGGATGTTGCCGCCCCCGAGGAGGATCTCGCGAGCCGGCACGCCGACCACCTCGCGGCCAGGGAAGACGCGCCGCAGGATCGCTTCCGCCTCGCTGTCATGGCGGGGATCGAGCAGCGGCATCACGATCCGCGAGTTGCCGAGGTAGAAGTTGACGTAGGAGGCCGCCAGGCGGTCGCCGCCCCGGCGCGGCTGGCTGCCCTCGGCGGCGTCGACGCCGCCGGCCTCCTCGGCTGAGTTCCGCAGCGGGCCGGGGGAGGGGAGGAGCACGACCTCGAGCGATCGTCCGCGGGCGTCGGTGGTGGCTTCGAGCCGCTCGCGCGCGTCGCGGGAGATCGCGTGCTGGGGGTCGTCTTCGTCGTCGGTCCAGGTCAGCAGCACCGTCCCCGGCCGGGCGAAGCAGGCGAGGTTGTCGACGTGGCCGTCGGTCTCGTCTTCGAAGACTCCGGCGCCGAGCCAGAGCACCTTCTCGGCACCGAGGTAGTCGAGCAGGACCCGCTCGATCTGCTCCTTGGACAGCTCCGGGTTGCGGTTCGGGTTGAGCAGGCACTCTTCCGTCGTCAGCACGGTGCCCTCGCCGTCGACGTGGATCGAGCCGCCCTCGAGCACGATCGGGGCGCGGTAACGGTCGGCGCCCTCGATCTCCAGCACCTTGGCCGCCACCCGTTCGTCGCGGTCCCAGGGGAAGTAGAGGCCGCCGTTGGTCCCGCCCCAAGCGTTGAACTGCCAGTCGACCCCGCGCCGGCCACCCTTGCCATCGACGACGAAGGTCGGTCCGTGGTCGCGGATCCAGGCGTCGTCGGTCGAGATCTCGACCACCCGCACCGCCGGCGGCAGCAGCGCCCGCGCGTTCTCGAACTGGGCGTCGGAGACCGCCATTGTCACCGGCTCCGAGGCGGCGATCGCCTCGGCCACGGCGGCGTAAGCCTCCTGCGCGGGCTTGGCGCCGAGGCGCCAGTTGTCCGGTCGCTCCGGCCAGGCCATCCAGCAGCCGCTGTGGGGCTCGAACTCGCCGGGCATGCGGAAGCCGTCTTCCGCCGGCGTGGATTTCAGGGTTTCGCTCACCGCCCTCTATCTTGAACCAGTGGACGAGATCCGCCTGATCCGTGCCGAGCAGCCGCCCGAGTCGCCCGCCCGCACCCGCGAGCCGCAGCGGCCGCCGTTCCGGATCGCCGCCGTCCAGCACCGCTGGCACCCGGACTCCGACGAGCACGAGGCGGCGCTGGGGGAGGGAATTCGTATCGCCGCCGAGGAGGGGGCCAAGCTGGTCTGCCTGCAGGAGCTGACCCTGAGCCGCTACTTCGCCGTCGACCCTGCCGGCCCGGAGGCAGCCGGGGCGGAGCCCGAGGCGCTGCCCGGCGGCCCCACCTTTGGGTTCGCTACCCGGATGGCGGCGGCGCACGGGGTCCACGTCCATGCCTCGCTTTTCGAGCGCGCCGACGCCGACGACGGCCTCGGCTTCAACACCGCGATCGTCGTCTCGCCCGAGGGAGAGCTGATCGCCCGCACCCGCAAGCTCCACATCCCGGTCACCGCCGGCTACCACGAGGACCGCTACTTCCGGCCTGGTCCCGCCGGCTCCGACGCCTTCCCGCTGGTAGGCCTCGGCGACCTCCGCCTCGGCCTGCCGACCTGCTGGGACCAGTGGTTCCCCGAGGTCGCCCGCGCCTACAGCCTCGAGGGCGCCGACGTGCTCGTCTACCCGACCGCGATCGGCTCCGAGCCCGACCACCCCGAGTTCGACACCCAGCCGCTCTGGCAGCAGGTGATCGTCGCCAACGGGATCGCCAACGGTGTCTTCATGGTCGCCGTCAACCGGATCGGCACCGAGCAACCCCTCACCTTCTACGGCTCCTCCTTCATCTCCGACCCCTACGGCCGAGTCCTAGCCCAAGCCCCAAGAGACGAACCAGCCGTTCTAGTAGCTGACCTGGACCTGGATCAAAGAAGGGACTGGCTAGAGCTATTTCCCTTCCTAGCTACGCGACGCCCCGATACCTACGGTCCGCTGACGGAACCGTCGGCCAGCTAACGGGGAGGGGTGGAGGATGCCGGGGGGCCCCGGGCGCACCTCCGCCGGGAGGAACACCTGCTGCTAACGCCTCAGGAGTCAGTTGCCCGGCTCCATGCTGAGTGCCCGGGACACCCCCACCGGCACCCGTCCCTCCTAACCCAAGCCCTCTCAGTTCGGCGCCAGCGCGTCGATCGTCTCGGCCAGCTTGTCCGGGGTGACGATCGGGGTGAGGATTGGGAGGGTGATGCCGCCGGCGACGAATTCGCCGAGGCGCTGCTTCATCTCCTCCGGCGTGCCGAAGATGAACATCTCCTCGATCGCCTCCCAGGGCGCTGCCGCGGCGGCCGCCTGGCGGTCGCCCGCTTCCCAGGCCTCGACCATCGGCTGGATCTGCTCGCCGTAGCCGAGCCAGCGGTAGAACTCGGCATAGACCGGGACGGTGATGTAGGAGGAGAACATGAAGCGCGCCAGCGGCTCGACCTGCTCGCGCTCGCCCGGGATGCAGAAGAAGCGGCAGAGCAGTTCGAAGCCCTCCGGCGCGTCCTGGAGCTGGGCGGTCACCTTCGGCAGCCCGGCCAGCGGCAGGAAGTTGGTGAAGGCGCCGTCGGCGCGCTCGACCGCCAGCTCGAGCATCTTGCCCCGCAACGCCGCCAGCACGATCGGCACCTTGTGTGCCGGCTTCTGTTCCAGCTTGAACCCGGTCTCGGTCCGCTCGCCCGCCAGCGCCGGCGCGAGGAAGTCGAGCGTCTCCCGCACCCTGCTCAGCGGCTTCTCGAAGGGGATCTGGTTCCAGCCTTCGACGATCCGGTCCGAGGAGGAGCCGATGCCCAGTACGAAGCGCCCGTCCGAGGCGTCGGCGAGCGCCGCCGCCTGCTGCGCCAGCAGCGCCGAGCCGCGCTGGAAGACGCCGACGATCCCGGTCCCGAGCCGCGCCCGCTCGGTCCAGGCGGCACTCAGCGCCAGCGGCGTGAAGCCGTCCGGCCCGGCGGTCTCGCCCGTCCAGAGGTCGGTGTAGCCGGCCGCCTCGGCGCGCTTGACCAGGTCCCCGTGGTCAGCGAGCGTCAGTCCAGGCAGCGGCAGCGTCAGGCCCCAGCGATCCATCGCCCGGGACACTATCGCTCGACCACTGGCTGAAGAACGACTCCGCGTCGCTGGCGCTCAGCGGCTGGGCGAAGAGGAAGCCCTGGGCGTTGTCGCACTGCTTGTCGCGGATCACCGAGAGGTCCTGCGGGCGCTCGACCCCCTCCGCGGTGGTCTCGATCTCCAGCGCTTTGCCGAGCTGGACCAGGGTCTGCAGGAGGATCGCGTTCTCGCCGCCCTCGGCCAGCTGCGAGACGAAGGAGCGGTCGATCTTCAGCACGTCGACCGGGAACTGGCGCAGGTGGGTGAGCGAGGAGTAGCCGGTGCCGAAGTCGTCGACCGCGATCCGCACCCCCAGCTCCTTCAGCTCTTCCAATCGCCTCGCGGTCTCCCCGGCGTCGCTCATCAGGCTCGTCTCGGTGATCTCCAGGGTCAGCGACTCCGGCGCCAGCCCGCTCGAGGCAAGCGCCAGCTTGACGTCGGCGATCAGGTCGTCGGTGTCGAGCTGCAGCTGGGAGACGTTGACCGAGAGCTCCAGTGTCCGTCCGTCGCGCTGCCACTTCGCCCCCTGCTCGCAGGCCTCGCGCAGGACCCAGGCGCCGACGTCGACGATCAGCTTCGAGTCCTCCAGCAGCGGGATGAAGTCCTCCGGCTGGACGATGCCGCGCCCGGGGCGGCGCCAGCGGATCAGCGCCTCGACCCCGGTCGGGACCATCCTCTGCAGGTCGAAGGTCGGCTGGTAGACGAGGAAGAACTCCTCGTTGCCGAGCGCGCTCTGCAAATCCATTTCGATTTCCAGCCGCGACTGGGCTTCGTCCTCCATCCCCGACTCGAAGACGAGATAGCGGCTCTTGCCGCCCCACTTGGCCCGGTACATGGCGATGTCGGCGTCGCGCAGCAACTCTTCGGCCGAGGCGCGGACCCCGGTGGCGATGCCGATGCTGGTCTTGGCGTGGACCAGCGTCTCGCCGTGCGGGCCGAGCGCGAACGGCTCGCGGAAGGCTTCCAAGATGCGCTCGGCGACCAGCTCCGGTCCCGCCGCCAGCGAGAGCCCGTCGGCGACGACAACGAACTCGTCGCCCCCGAGCCGCCCCAGCGCGTCGGTCTCGCGGATCACGCCCTCCAGCCGTTCGGCCACCGCGCAGAGCAGTTCGTCGCCGGTGCCGTGCCCGAGCGAGTCGTTGATCGCCTTGAAGTTGTCGAGGTCGACGAACAGCGCCGCCACCGGTTCCTGTTTCAGCCGCGCCCGGTTCAGCGTCTGCTCGATCCGGTCGAGGATCAGGGTCCGGTTCGGCAACCCCGTGAGCGAATCGTGGGTGGCCAGGAAGACCAGTTCCTTCTCGCGGCTGGAGAGTTCCTCGCTGGCCCGCTGCCGCTCGTCCTCGAAGGACTGGCACATCCGCACCAGGGTCACGTCAAGGCTGCGCTGGACCATCCGCCGCGCCCCCGCCAGCGTCTCGTCGGCCAGGTCGAGGTCGGCGGCGCTCTCGTTAAGCACCTCGAGGGTCGCGTCGCGCCAGCGCATGCAGCGTTTCGTCACCTCGTTCAGCGGCGCCTCGCGCTGGGAGGCGAGCTGGGCGAAGATCCGCCAGGACTCCTGCCCGACCTCGCGGGCGACGACTTCGCCCTCGCCGGCCATCCAGCGGCCGACGGCGACGGTGGAGACGGTGCCGACGTCTTCGAAGCTGTCTTCGACCACCCTGGCGAGGGTTCTGCCGGACTCGGCCGACCAGCGCATCATCCGCTCCACCACCTCGGCGGTGCGGGCGTTCAGCTCCAGGCCCAGCCGTTCGAGCTCATTTGCCTCCATCCCTGGCCGAATCGGATCGCCGTCCTGGCCCCTTTAGGGGTCAGCGTCATTTCGTGCATACGTCCACGGCCGCACTTCGATTAGCCTGCACCGCACATGGAGTCCGCTTCTCAGGGCGCCGCGGCCACCCCCGCGACCGCCAAACCAGACCGCAACCTCGCGCTGGAGCTCGTCCGCGTCACCGAGGCGGCCGCGCTCGCCTCGGCCCGCTGGGTCGGTCGCGGCGACAAGATCGCCGCCGACCAGGCCGCCGTCGACGCGATGCGCCACGTTCTCGACTCGGTCTCGATGGACGGCACCGTCGTGATCGGCGAGGGCGAGAAGGACGAGGCGCCGATGCTCTACAACGGCGAGTCGATCGGAGACGGCACCCCGCCGGTGGTCGACATCGCCGTCGACCCGCTGGAGGGGACCCGGCTCTGCGCGCTCGGGATGCCGAGCGCGATCGCCGTCATCGCCCTGGCCGAGAAGGGGACGATGTTCGATCCCGGCCCCTGCGTCTACATGGAAAAGTTGGCCGGGGGCGAAGAGATCGCCGACCTGCTCGACCTCGACCGGCCGCTGGCCGAGACGCTGAAGCTGATCGCCGAGCGCAAGGGCGGCTCGATCGGCGACGTGATGGTGGTGATGCTCGACCGGCCGCGCCACGAGGAGGCGATGCGCGAAGTGCGCGAGGCCGGCGCCCGGATCCGCCTGATCACCGACGGCGACGTCTCCGCCGCCCTGCTGGCGGTCAGCGAACGCTCGCCGGTCGACCTGCTCTGGGGGATCGGGGGCACGCCGGAGGGCGTGATCTCCGCCGCCGCCCTGAAGTCGATGGGCGGGCAGTTGCTCGGCCGGCTCTGGCCGCGCAACGACGAGGAGCGCTCGGAGGCGGTCAACGCCGGCTACGACCTCGACCAGGTCCTCACCGCCAACGACCTCTGCTCCGGCGAGGACGTCTTCTTCTCCGCCACCGGCGTCACCGACGGCGACGTGCTCCAGGGCGTCCGCTACCGCGGCCCCGGCGCCACCACCGAATCGCTGGTGATGCGCTCCCGCTCCGGCACCGTGCGCCGCGTCCACGCCCGCCACGACCGCTCGAAGCTGCGAACGGTTACGGGCGAGCGCTACGGCTGATTTCCCTCCAGCCGGGTAGAGGGGCGGCGTGATCGCCGTTGCCGGATCCACGGGTTACATCGGCGGGATGCTCTGTCGCCGCCTCTGCGAGGAAGACCGCGAAGTCCGGGCGCTGGCGCGTCACCCCGAGCGCGCCGAGGAGCTGAGGCAAGCCGGCTGCGAAGTCGTCCGCGCCGACGTGCTGGAGCCGGAGACGCTTGGGCCCGCGCTGGAGGGGGTCGAGGTCGCCTATTACCTCGTCCACTCGATGGGGCGCGGTGCCGACGGCGACTTCGCCGAGCGCGACCACGAAGGCGCCGAGAACTTCGCCCGAGCGGCCGCCGAGGCGGGGGTCAGGCGGATCGTCTTCCTCGGCGGGCTGGGGGAGGGTTCGAAGCACCTCGACAGCCGCCATGAGACCGCGCAGACCCTGCAGAGGGGGGCGGTTCCGGTCGTTTACTTCCGCGCCGCGGCGGTGATCGGGGCAGGCAGCGAGTCCTTCCGCACCACCTTCTACCTGGTCCGCCGCCTGCCGCTGATGATCACTCCCCGCTGGGTCGATACCCGCACCCAGCCGATCGCGGTCGCGGATGCCATCGCCTACCTGGCCGCCGCCGCGAAACTCGACCTGGCGGTCGACCGCGAGATCGAGATCGGCGGCCCCGACGTCACCACCTACGGCGGCATGATCGACGAGCTCGCCCGCGCCCTCGGCCGCCATCCACCGCGCCGGCTCACCGTGCCGCTGCTGACGCCGTGGCTCTCCTCGCTCTGGATCGGACTGGTGACGCCGGTCGACGTCGGCGTCGCGCGGCCGCTGATCGAGGGACTGGCGACCGAGACGACCGTCACCGATCCCTCCGGCATGGCGCTGTTCGAGGGAGTCGAGCTCACCCCGCTGCGCCCGGCGCTGCGCCGGGCCGCGCAGACCGTCAGCTCGTAGCGCCGGCCACTTGCTGCTGCTCGCGGGCGACCTCTTCGCCGACGAACGGGACCAGGAAGTCGTAGGTCAGGTCGGGGAGTAACCGGGGAAGCTCCGACACCCGGTCGAGCAGGATCTCTTCGTAGATCCTCGCCAGCAGCGCTCCGACCCCGAGGCTGGTTGCCTCGCTCAGCTCTGGCCCGGGCGTCGAATCGTCGAAGCCGTCATCGAGCATCTCGATGAACCGTGCGTACTCGCGTTTGAAGAGCGAGCGGAAGGCCGGCCCGACGGTGCTCATCTCGACCAGGAGGAAGCGCGCAGCCTCCGGGTCGGCCGAAAACCAATCCAGCGTTGCCTCGAGGCCCTCTCGCGCCCGCGGCGCCCAGGGGCCGTCGCCGATATAGGCCGCACGGATGTGCTCCTCGAGATTGTCGAGGAGGAGCTTGTGGGCGGCGACCATGCAGTCGAGTTTGTCGTCGAACAGTTCGTAGAAGCTCTCGCGACCGACGCCTGCTTCACCGAGGATGTCGCCGACGGTGGTCGCCTCGTAGCCCTTCGCCACCGTCACCCTGACCACCGCGGCCATCAACCGTTCCCGCTGCGAACGTTCGACCAGCTCCCGTGGCAGGCCGTGGCGCCCGCGCGGCAAGCGCCACTGGCGCAGATCCTCGGGCCCGTCAGTCATGCTCCTCGGCGCTGCCGATCTCGGTTTCCCGGGCGAGCCGCGCCTGCTCGAGCGCCTCCTCGTGGCCGCCGTAGGGGCTCACCGTCAGGTAGACGATCTCGCCGCGCAGCTCTGGCAGGCGGTCGGCCTTGCCGGTGGCGATCTGGTTGAGGATCAGGACTTGGGCCTGGCCGAAGGCGAGCCGGGGGTCCGTATGAGCCTGCGGCTCGTCGCCGTCGGTTCGCCAGAGGGCCTCGAGGGCGGGAACGGTCGCCCTGCGGTAGCGCTCGACCACCTTCGGCTGCAGCGCGATCGCATCGCCGGTCAGGATCTGGGCAAGCCCGGGTTGGGCAGCCAGCGTTTCGAGCACCGAGATCGCCGCCTTGCGAGCGGCGTCGGCCGGCGGGTCGCCGGGTCCGTGGGACGCGGCGGCGATGTCCTGTAGCTCGCTCAGGCAGTGGTCCAGCGCGGCGTCGAAGCAGGAGCGCTTGTCGTCGAAGTGCTTGTAGAAGGTCGTGCGGGAGATGTGGGCGCGGCCGACGATGTCGGTGATCGTGGTCGCGGCGTAAGTCTTCTCCGCGCAGCTCTCGATCAGGCCGTCGATGATTCGCTGCCGCTGTGTCTGCCCCGCGAGATCGGGCGAGACAGTGGGACGCAAAACACTGCCGGGGCTTTCAGAACTCCGCTGTTTTTGCATCAATGCCGATTCTTCCACCTTGAACGGCTATTGGACCGCTGGTCCAATACGGTAGTAATTCCCCGCGCGAAAGGATACGACAGTTTTTATTAACTGGTAGGGGAAGCTCCGCTTTTGGATGCGGCGGCGCGCTCCTCGTCGCAGCCGTGACAGGGGCTCGAAGGTTGGGTCTGGTAGGGGATTTCGCCGGTGTCGTGGTACTCGAAGCGCAGCGAGTTGATTACCGCGCCCGCCATCAGCGCCAGGCTGAGGACGTAGAACCAGAGCAGGGCGATGAGGAGGAAGCCGAGGGTCGAGGGCAACCGCGAAAGACTGGACACGTTGGAGAGATAGAGGGGGAAGAGCCAGTTGGCGAGGCCGGCGCCGAGGGTGACCAACAGCGCTCCCGGCCAGACCGCCCGCCACGGCATGTGGCCCTTGGGCACCGCCCAGAAGATCACGCAGCAGATGCCGAAGGTGGCGAGCAGCGCTCCGGTCAGCAGCAGGATCGTGTCGATCGCCTTGATGTCGGAGAGGCCGAGCGGCAGGCTGTCGGTGCTGGAGAGCAGGGTGCTCTCGACCGTTGGGACGAAGATGCTGGCGGCGATGAAGAGGAGGACGACGACGAGCATCGCGAAGGAGAAGCGCTTCTGCTCTACCCAGCCGCGGCACTCGACGTGGTAAATGCGGCAAAAGGCGGTGTCCATCGCACCCCAGAAGGAGGCCCCGATCCAGAGCGAGCCGGCGAAGGCGGCGATCCCGATCGTGGTCGAGTTACTCTCGATCCCCCGCAGGACGTCGGTCAGGGTCGTCTGCTCGGTGTTTGGGAAGAGGCGCTGGAGGTCGGCGAGGACGCTGCTCTCGACCCCTTCGATCTTCAGCACCTGGCCGAAGACGAAGAGCACCAGCAGGGCAAAAGGGAAAACGGCCAGCATCAGGTTGTAGGCGACCATCGCCGAAAGCCCGGTGACGTTCTCCTGGTAGGCGCGGTTCCAAAAAGCGCGCAGCCAGGGCCTCGGATGTCGGTGGTTTTCAGGCATTGACTTCACAAACTGAAGCGAGTACCATGCGAACAGGCGTTTGACCAGTTTTAGACGCCCGCCCCCAGGGCACAATGACGACTTAGACGCTACTTCGCGGACCACGTCTTCGGTCCGCTTTTTGTCGCTCCGGCGCGACTTTCCGGTCGCGGCGGCATTTCATCGACCAGAACTAATCATCGAGCGCAAGGGAAACGAGTAGAAACGGATGCTGGTAGCAGAGCTTCAGGAACTCGAGGAGGTCAAAAACCTCATCAATCGCGGGCAGCAGCTCGGCGTGCTGACCTTCGGCGACATCGCTTCGGCGGTCTCCGAGGTCGATCTCGACGAGTCTGACGTCGAGGACCTCTACGGCCACCTCGAGAAGTCGGGGATCGAGCTTGTCGAGGACATGGATCCGGCCCAGAAAGCGGCCGCCGAAGCGCTCCCCGTCGATACCGGCAAAAAAGGTCGCCGGCGCCAGAAACAGGCGCTCGACCTGAAACCGGACATGACCACGGACTCGCTGCAGTTGTTCCTCAAGGACATCGGCAAAGTCCGCCTGCTGACCGCCCAGGAGGAGGTCGAACTCGCCAAACGGATCGAGCGCGGCGACCTCGACGCGAAGCAGAAAATGGTCGAGTCGAACCTGCGACTGGTCGTCTCGATCGCGAAAAACTACCGAAACCAGGGACTTCCTTTCCTCGATTTGATCCAGGAGGGAACCCTCGGCCTGGTCCGCGCGGCGGAGAAGTTCGACTACCGCAAGGGGTTCAAGTTCTCCACCTACGCGACCTGGTGGATCCGCCAGGCGATCGCCCGGGCGCTGGCTGACAAGGCGCGGACGATCCGGATCCCGGTGCACGTCGTCGAGAAGCTGAACAAGATCGGCCGCGCCGAGCGCAAGCTGGTCACCGAGCTGGGCCGCGAGCCCACCCCGGAGGAGATCGCCGAGGTAACGGGGATCGATCCCGAGGAGGTCGACTCGATCAAGCGCTCCGCCCAGGCCCCGGTCTCCCTGGAGAAGCCGGTTGGCGACGAGGAGGAGTCGGAGTTCGGCCAGTTCATCGCCGACGAGAAGGCCGAGAGCCCGTTCGACCGGGCGGCGGACCTGCTGACCAAAGAGGCCCTGAAAGAGGCCCTCGAGAACCTCTCCTACCGCGAGCGCCGCGTGCTCGAGCTCCGTTACGGGCTCGGCGGCGAGCACCCGCGGACCCTGGACGAGGTCGGCCGCACCTTCAACGTCACCCGCGAGCGGATTCGCCAGATCGAGAACCAGAGCTTGAAAAAGCTCCAGTCCCTCGGCGAGGCGCAAAAACTCCGCGAGGTCGCTTAGTTCGTAGTTGGTCGGGGGGAGGGGACGGGTGCCCCTCTCCCAGAGACCGTCGCGCAGCTGGGGCGGAGTGCTGGGCGCCATTGTGGTCTCAGGAGCCTCTGTGAGAGGGGCACCCGTCCCCTCAGCGCCACCGGCATCTAACTGTTCCGCAGTAGCTGCTTTCGCCCGGCGCTAAATGATCTGGCTGACTGGCCGATACAGGCCTCGATGTCCTTCGATATCGATTCAGCGCTGCGTACCCTGGTTGAGCGGGGTGGGTCGGATTTGCATGTGAAGGTCGGCGTGCCGCCGACGGCGCGGCTGCATGGTGAGCTGGCGCCGCTGGAGGGCTATCCGGCGCTGGAGCCGAAGGACACCGAAGGTGCCCTGAACGAAATCGCCGAGGTCCGCTCGCTGACCGAATTCGAGGAGTGCGGCGAGGCCGACTTCAGCTACTCGATCCCCGGCCTCTCCCGCTTCCGCGTCAACGCCTTCAAGCAGCGCGGCTCGATCTCGATCGTCTGCCGCGCGATCCCCTTCGAAATCCGTTCGGTCGAGGATCTCGGGCTGCCCCCGGTGGTCACCAAGCTGGCCGAAGAGCAGCGCGGGATCATCCTCGTCACCGGCACCACCGGCTCGGGCAAGAGCACGACCCTGGCGGCGATGATCGACCACATCAACCGCACCAGGACCGATCACATCGTCACCCTCGAGGACCCGATCGAGTACCTGCACCAGGACAAAAACTCGATCGTCAACCAGCGCGAAGTCGGCTCCGACACCGAAAGTTTCGCCCGCGCCATGCGCCGCGTCCTGCGCCAGGACCCCGACGCGATCCTGATCGGCGAGATGCGCGACGAGGAGACCGTCCGCACGGCGCTGTCCGCGGCCGAGACCGGACACCTGGTGCTCTCGACCGTCCACACCCTGGACGCGACCGAGACGATCAACCGGATCGTCGACTTCTTCCCGCCGCACCTGCAGCACCAGGCGCGGGTGATGCTGGCGGCGACCCTCAAGGGGGCGATCGCCCAGCGCCTCGTCCCCGACGTCACCGGCGACGGCCGGGTGCCGGCCTCGGAGATCCTCGTCGTCACCGGCCGGGTCAAGGACCTGATCATGAATCCCGAGGAGACTGGCAAGATCACCGAAGTCATCGCCGAGGGCGAGTACTACGGGATGCGCACCTTCGACCAGTCGCTGCTGCACTACGTGATGGAGGGCAAGGTCGCCGAGAGCGTCGCCCTGGAGTACGCCTCGAACCCGCACGACTTCAAACTGATGCTCGCGGCGGGCGGCCAGCGGGCAAGCGGAATCGAGCAGCTTGCACCCGCAACTGAGTAGGACGGGCGTCCAAATCGCTGCAATCGGCGATTTTCGGTTCAAGTCGGCGATTCGCGTGACGATGGGATAAGGCCAATGGCCGCGATCGATCGATTCCTCCATCTGGTTCGCCAGCTCCGCCGCAGCGAGGCGGGGATGGCGCTGCCGGTCGCCCTCTTCGCGATGATCGGCAGCCTGGCGCTGGCTGGCGCCGCCGTCGTCGCCACCACCGACGTCCAGGTCGGTGCCCACCGCGATGACTCCTCGAAGGATGCGATCGCCGCCGCCGACGCCGGCGCCAACGTCGCCCGCGTGCGGCAGACCCGCTACGGGTTCGTGCTCAACGAATGGAACCCCTGCCTGACTCTCGGCTCCAGCGGCAAACTCGAAAAAGCCCCCGCCGAAACCGTCGGCGGCCAGCGCTGGTGCCCGCCGGTCTCCGGCACGGTCGGCGATTCCAGCTACGTCTACCGGGTCAGCCCGGTCGGCGAAGACTGCGGCGAGTTCGAACTCTGCGTCGTCTCCACCGGCACCGCCGACGAAATCAGCCGCCGGATCGAGGTCACCTACAACCGCTCCGGCCTGGTCACCAACGAATCGGAAAAAATCGGCCGCGAAGGACGCGAAACGCGCGAACGGACCGAACGCGAACTCCAGGAAGCGCTGGAAAAAGAAGAAAAACAAAAAGCCAAAGAACTCGAAGAAAAAATCCAGAAAGAAAAAGAAGAAGAATCGAAACGCGCCGCGGTCGAGGGCTTCGTCGGGCGCGACGGCATCACCCTCAGCGGCAACGCCGACATCCGCGTCGGCCTCGGCACCAACGGCCACCTCTCGACCTCGGGCAACGCCAGCATCTGCGGCGACATTCGCGTCGGCGTCGGCAAAAAATGGACCAAATCCGGCAACGCCTCGCAGTGCAAAGGCTACGTCGTGAAGGAAGGCAACGTCGATCTGCCGCCGGTAAGCAGCTTCATCCCGACCAACATCGCCACGGTCAACTCGAACGCCCGGATCACCGCCTGCACCAAAACCAACGTCCCGGTCGACTGCCAGAAAGACGCCTACACCGGCAACTGGAAATCGAAGCCGCCCTTCGATACGAAAACCCGGGCGATCACCCTGAGCAGCAACGACACCCTGACCGTCGGCGGCGGCGACTACTGGATCTGCTCGATCAGCATGAGCGGCAACTCGCAGCTGATCATGGCCACCGGCTCCCGGGTCCGCTTCTTCTTCGACACCCCGGAGAAATGCGGTACCGGCAACCAGCTCAGCCTCAGTGGCAACAACCGCATCTCGGCGACCGGCTACCAGCCCAGTGTCGGCCAGTTCGACGTACCGGGCTTCTACTTCCTCGGCTCGCCGACCGTCGCCAGCCAGATCAACCTCTCCGGCAACTTCGGCACGGTCAACGAGATGGTCATCTACGGCCCCGACACCTACATCAACATCAGTGGTAACGCGACCTTCAAAGGCATCCTCGTCGGCAAGCAGATCGCGATGAGCGGTAACGGCAAGGTCGAACAGGACGCCGGCTTCCCGGTCCCGCCGGAGCTCAACCCGGGCGCGACCGAAGAAGAAGGCAATCCCAGCGAAGAAGAAGAAGCGGCCGAAGAAGAAGAAGAAATGACGCCGGCGGAAAAAGAAGCCAAAGAACTTCAGGAAAAAGTGGAACGCGAAGAAGAAGAAAAATCGAAAACCAACCGCTCCGCGATCTACTTCACCCCGCAGGCGTACTTCGAGTGCATCGGGCTCGCTCCGGCCGGCAGCGCCCCCAACGCCAACTGCTGAGAGCGATGGAACGGGCTCCGACGCCCGCCATTCAAGCTTGCCTCCCCGCCTGCCGAGCTAAGTCCAGGTAGGTATGCGCGAGCAGCTGAACAACAACCCGCTGGTGCAGATGGGCGCGATCGCCGCCCTGCTGCTGGTCGCCGCGATCTTCCTGATGACCTCGATGGGAGGCGGCGGCGAAGAAGAAGGCGAATCGGGCTCGAGCTCAATCACGACCACCGAAGACGCGGCGCCCTCGCCGGGCGAAGCGCCGCCGCCTGAAGCGACTTCCGCCGCCGGCATGCCGACCCTGGCGACCCAGCCGCTGCCGCAGCCGGTGATGGACGCCTGGAACGCGAACCAGACCGTGGTCTTGCTGATCGTCCACGACGGCGGCATCGACGATGACCTCGTCAAGCTCGCCAGCACCCGCCTCAGCGGGATGTCCGGCGTCACCACCTTCACCGTCCCCGCCAGCCAGATCGCCCGCTACGCCTCGATCACCCAAGGCGTCGGCGTCGACCGGGTGCCGGCGCTCGTCGTCCTCGGTCCCAAGAAGCTCAACCAGGCCGTTCCAACCGGCTCGGTCAGCTACGGCTTCCAGGACGGCGACAGCATCGAACAGGCGGTGATCGACGCCGGCTACAAGGGCCCGACCCTCGAATATCACCCGTGAGCATGGACGGCCGGGACTTCCCCAGTCACCTGCGGCCGGTTCCCGACTCAGGCGACTCCACCGCACCGGCGCTGCCGGCTGAGCAGAGCGGCACCCCGGGCCTGACCCCGCCGATCTCCCGCGGGCGATCGAGCGGCTTCGTCACCGACGTCCTCGTCGACCTGGGCTTCGTCGGCGAAGACCGGGCCCGGCAGGCGATCGAAGAAGCGCGCACCGCCGGCCGCCCCCCGGAGCGGCTGCTGCTCGAGCAGGGCGCGGTCGACGCCGACCAGTTCTCCCGTGCGGTGGCCGAGCGCTACGGGCTCGACCACATCGATCTCTCCGCCTTCCAGGTCGACATGGCGGCGGCCAACCTGATCACGGTCAACACCGCCCGCCGCTACAAAGCGCTGCCGGTCGGCTACGCCGACAAGAAAACCCTGATCGTGGCGATGGCCGACCCGACCAACGTCCTCGCCGTCGACGACATCCAGATCGCCACCGCGCTCGACTGCCGGGTCGCGGTCGCCACCGAGGAGGACATCGAGGCGCTGCTCGGTCGTCTCAACACGCTGCAGAGCGCGGTCACCGAGGCGGTGATCGAGGGCGAGGCCGAGGCCGACGAGGAGTTGGCCGAGGTCAGCGACATCGAAGTCAGCGCCGAAGACGCGCCGGTGATCAAACTCGTCTACAGCATCCTCGGCCAGGCGGTGGGGGAGGGTGCCTCCGACGTCCACTTCGAGTCCGGCGAGGACGACATGCGGGTCCGCTTCCGGGTCGACGGGGTGCTGCGCGAGGCCGCCCACGTGCCGAAGCGGATGGTCAACGCGGTGATCTCCCGGGTGAAGATCATGAGCGACCTCAACATCGCCGAGAAGCGGGTCCCCCAGGACGGCCGCGTCAGCGTCACCGTCGACGACCGGCGCGTCGACCTGCGTGTCACCACCCTGCCGACCCAGCGTGGTGAGGGGGCGACGATCCGCATCCTCGACAAGGACAACGCCCAGCGCTCGCTCGACGAACTGGGGATGGACGGCGACGCCCGGAAGCGCTTCGCGGACGCCTTCCACCAGGCTTACGGCGCGGTGCTGGTCACCGGTCCGACCGGCTCCGGCAAGAGCACGACCCTCTACGCGGCGCTGCAGGAGCTCAACCAGGTCGAGAAAAACATCATCACGATCGAGGACCCGGTCGAGTACCGGCTGCAGGGCGTCAACCAGATCAACGTCAACCGCAAAGCCGGGCTCGACTTCGCCACCGGGCTGCGCTCGATGTTGCGCGCCGACCCCGACATCGTGATGGTCGGCGAGATCCGCGACGGCGAGACGGCGAGGATCGCGATCGAGGCGGCGCTGACCGGGCACATGATGCTCTCCACCCTGCACACCAACGACGCCCCCGGTGCGATCACCCGCCTGACCAAGATGGGGATCGAGGCCTTCCTGATCGCCTCGGCGGTCGACTGCGTCGTCGCCCAGCGCCTCGCCCGCAAGCTCTGCAGCCACTGCAAGCGCCGCATCGTGATTCCCCAGCAGGCGCTGGCGGAAGCCGATTTACCGGGCACGGTCGAGATCGAGGCCTACGAGCCGCTCGGCTGCGCCCGCTGCAACCAGAGCGGCTACCGCGGCCGGGTCGGGCTCTACTCGGTGATGGGCCTGAGCGAGCGGATCAAGGAGATGGCGGTGGCCGGGTCGCCGGAGGCCGAAATCGGCGCCGTTGCCCGCGAAGAAGGGATGTGCACCCTGCGCGAGGACGGTCTCGGCAAGGTGCGCGCCGGGCTGACCAGCCTGGAGGAGATCCTGCGTGTCACCGCATAACCGAAAACAGGTATCGAGGATTTCGGCCTTCGTGCCGATCTAGGTCAAATGGATTTCGACTTCTCCGAGGTCCTCGCCCACATGGTCTCCGTCAAGGCCTCCGACGTCCACCTGACGCCGGGGTTCGCTCCCGCGATCCGGGAAAAGGGACAGATCGTGCCGATGGACGGCTACCCGGTGCTGAGCGGCCAGCAGACCCGCGAGGTCGTCTACGGGATCCTCAACGACGACCAGCGCAAACGCTTCGAGACCGAGAAACAGCTCGACTTCGCCTACGCGATCCCGCAGGTCGCCCGCTTCCGCGTCAACTGCTTCTTCCAGCGCGGCTCGGTCAGCGCCGCCTTCCGCCTGGTGCCGCAGGACATCCCCGCGCTCGACTCGCTCGGGGTGCCGCCGGTGCTGCGCGAGCTGGCCGCCAAACCGCGCGGCTTCGTCCTCGTCACCGGCCCGACCGGCTCGGGCAAGAGCACGACCCTGGCGGCGATGATCGACTTGATCAACCAAGAGCGCCGCGAGCACATCCTCACGATCGAGGACCCGATCGAGTTCCTCCACCATCACAAAAGCTCGATCGTCAACCAGCGCGAGGTCGGCTCCGACGCGGTCGATTTCGCCTTGGGCCTGCGCGCCGCCCTGCGAGAGGACCCCGACGTGATCCTGGTCGGCGAGATGAGGGACCTGGAGACGATCTCCACCGCCCTGACCGCGGCCGAGACCGGCCACCTCGTCTTCGCCACCCTCCACACCCAGTCGACCGCGCAGACGGTCGACCGGATCATCGACGTCTTCCCGCCCCAGCAGCAGGGTCAGGTGCGGACCCAGCTCTCGATCGCCCTGCAGGGGATCGTCACCCAGCAGCTGCTGCCGACCGCCGACGGGATGGGCCGCACGGTCGCCACCGAGGTGCTGGTGCCGACGCCGGCGATCCGCAACCTGATCCGCGAGGGCAAGACCCACCAGATCTATGCCGCGGTGCAGACCTCCGGCGCGGTCGGGATGCAGACGATGGACGCCGACCTGGCGCGCCTGGTGCGCAGCGGCAGGATCACGCGCTCGCTGGCCGAGCAGCGCGCCTCGGTTCCCGAGGAGCTGAAAAGACTGCTTGGCGGGGTGCCGGTGGCGCCGCCGCAGTACACGCAGGTGGGCTAGGTCATGGCTGGCTCCACCACCTTTGCCTTCCGGGCGCTGGACCTCACTGGCGCTGCCTCAACGGGCGAGGTCGAGGCCGACTCCAAGGCCCAGGTCACCGAGCAGCTGCGTCAGCGCGGGCTGATCGTCCTCGAGGTCAGCGAGAAGGCGAGCCCGTTCAACGTCGAGGATCTCTTCAAGCGCTTCAAGAAGGTCGATATGCGCGAGCTGGCGGTCTTCTCGCGTCAGTTCGCGACTCTTGTCTCCTCGGGGATGCCGATGCTGCGGGCCCTGCTGACGCTGGAAGAACAGACCCAGGACGAGATGATCAAGGAGGCCGCCGCCGGCCTGCGCGCCGACATCGAGGCCGGCAGCACGCTCGAGCAGGCGATGTCCCGCCACCCCCAGGTCTTCGACCGCCTCTACCGGGCGATGATCCGCTCCGGCGAGGAATCCGGTCGCCTCGACGAAGCGCTCGACCGGATCGCCTACCAAGTGGAGAAAACCGACGCCCTGCGGCGGCAGGTGAAATCGGCGCTGATGTACCCCGCGCTGGTCTTCGGCTTCGCGGTGGTGGTGCTGACCGCGATCGTCGCCTTCGTGATCCCGGTCTTCGCCGGCATCTTCAAAGAGCTCGGCGAAGAAAACGAAGAAAGCGCATCGCTGCCACCGCCGACCCAGCTCTGCGTCACCGCTTCCGAACTTCTTACCGGTTACTGGTTCATCCTCATCCCCCTGATGGTGATCTCGGTGTTCGTCTTCCTCCAGTGGAAGCGGACCGATCAGGGGCGCGAGGTGTGGACCAGGTTGACCCTCCGCATCCCTTTCAAAATCGGCGACGTGATCCAGAAGGTGGCGCTGGCCCGCTGGTCGCGCACCTTCTCAGGGGCCGTGTCGGCTGGTGTGCCGATGCTGCAGGCGATCAAACTGACCGGCGAAACGGCGGGCAACGTCGTCATCGAGCAGGCGATGGAGGACGTCTACGCCTCGGCCAAGCAGGGCGGCTCGCTGGCGGCGCCGATTCAGAAAAACGCGATCTTCCCGCCGATGGTCGGCCACATGGTCTCGGTCGGTGAGGAGACCGGTCAACTCGAACACATGATGAGCAAAGTCGCAGACTTCTACGAGGCCGAGGTGGACGCCAAGGTGAAGGCCCTGACCGCTCTGCTGGAGCCGGTGATGATCGTCTTCGTCGGCGGCGTCGTCGGCTTCATCGTCATCTCCATGTACATGCCGATGTTCAGCATCTACGAAAAGATCCGCTGACAGCGACTGAAGTGCTACGGTGGCGCACATGGAACGTCTCGGAGTCCGAGAGCTGCGCCAGAACCTCTCGAAGTACCTGTTGGAGGTGAAGCAGGGCGAGAGCTTCATCGTCACTGAGCGGGGCCGGGAGGTGGCACGGCTCACGCCTTCGGGACCTGAGGATTCGCCACTCGCCCGCCTCGTTGCCGAGCGGGGGGCGACGATGCCCCGCCGTAATTTGCTGGAGGCGGCCGCCAGCTCTCCGGGGGAGCCCGTGGGAGGTCCTCCGAGCATTGAGATTCTTGAAGAAATGCGCGAAGAGCGCCTGTGACTGCGCGGCTGGCCTATCTTGATACCTCGGCCTACCTGAAGCTGCCTCTCGAAGAGGCGGGACACGAGCAGTTGCGCCTGGAGCTCTCTCGGTGGGATGGGTACGTATCGAGCATGCTTCTCGGCGTCGAGGCGATTCGCGCGTGTTCGCGAAAGAGCGCCCGTAGCGCTCGAGATGCTCGGACCTGGCTCGAGAGTGTCTCTCTCCTTCCCCTCGACGATTCTGTGCTGGATACCGCGACCTCCCTCTTGCCGCCGACGCTACGGACTTTGGACGCCCTGCATGTCGCCACCGCGCTGTCGGTTCGCGAGGACCTTGGTGCATTCTTCACTTACGACGCCCGCTTGGGCGAAGCCGCAGCTGAGCACGGGCTTCCCGTCCTGAGCCTGCCCTGAAACCCACCCTCATCGGTTTTCGGCTGGTTCGGATGGACGCCCGTCCATCCGAACAAACTTTTCGCTGTAAGTAACCCCAATTTCAGGGATCAAGGTCTCCGGGCGGTGGTCGATGTAGGGCCTGTGATGAATCTGCCAGTGCTTCGGTGCAAAAGGCAAACTCGCTGCGAGGCGGGGGCGCAAAGCCATCGGGACTCCCATCCAGGAGTTGGCCGGGCTACCACCGGGGTCGACAGACACCACGTGGCTTCAGGCGACGGGGCTCTGGCGCAAACGATTAGGACCATAGGAGGTCACTAATGTTTCTCCAGAATCTCCGGGCCAAAGTAGGCGCCCGGCTCAACGGTGACAAGGAGGCCGGTTTCACCCTGATCGAGCTCCTCGTCGTCATGCTGATCCTCGGCATCCTCGCCGCGATCGCCCTGCCCGCCTTCTTCAACCAGAAGGAAAAGGCTGGCGATGCCAAGGCGAAGGAGAGTCTCCACTCGGCGCAGGTCGCCATGGAGACCTGCTCGACCGACAACGGTGGCAGTTACGACGAAGAAAACTGCACCCAGGCCGACCTCAGCGTCATCGAGCCGAGCATCCCGGCCGAAGGCGGCGTCTTCACCGAAATCGAACCCGAAGACACCGGCTACACCCTGCAGGCCGAAGGCGACAGCGGCACGTTCGAAATCATCAATACCGCTGGCACCCTGCAGTTCCTCTGCTCCAACGAAGAAAACGGTGGCTGCCCCAAAGGCGGCGAATGGGACGAATAGTCGCTACGGCTGATTGAGCAATAGCGCCGGAGGGCGGGCCTCGTGCCCGCCCTTCGCTTTTCGGCTACCGAGTTTTCTGCAAAGTGCTAAGCGAAACGTCTAGAGACGCCGATAGATCGGTGATGTCCTCGCTGTCTCTTTCACGCCCGCTGCCCGCCGTGGCCTGGTTCGCCCTGGCAGCGCTTGCCGCCGCGATTCTGGCCGCGCCCGCGGCCACGGCCGCCGTCCCGAACTACAAGGGCGCCTCGGCCGACGGCTCGATCGTCTTCTTCGAAACGGAAGAGCAACTGGTCCCCGGCGACACCGACACCAAGCGCGACGTCTACGCGCGATCGTTCGAGGAAGGAGTCGGCGCCTATGTGACCCGGGAGGTCTCGCTCGGCCCGACCGGGGGCAACGATGCCTACCCGGCCCAGTTCGAGGGGACCAACGACCTCGGCGACCTCGCCTTCTTCTCGACCGAAGAGCGGCTCGTCGCGGCGGACACCGACCGCAGCGTCGACGTCTACGTGCGCGATCTCAGCGCAGGGACCACGGCGCTCGTCACCCAGGGCAACTCCGAATGCGCCCCGGCCTGTGGCAACAAAGCCTTCTCCGCGACCTTTGCCGACGTGGACTCCGATGGCGAAGTGGTCTTCTTCGAAACCAAAGAGCACCTGGTGAACGCCGACACCGACGGCTTCACCGATCTCTACGTGCGTGACCTGGCCGGGGAAGAGACGGCGCTAGTCTCCGCCGGCGCGGCCGGCTGTTTGCCCGGCTGCGGCAACGGCGACTTCGAAGTCTCGCGCCGCGGCATCTCCACCGACGGGAGCGTCGCCTACTTCACCACCGCGGAGTCGCTGACGGCCGCCGACGGCGATAGCGCCTTCGACATCTACGCCCGCGACCTCGAAACCGAAACCACCTCGCTGGTCTCGACCGGCAACTGCGGCGGCTGCGGCAACGGTGGCGCGGTGCCGATCTTCAACGGCAGCTCCGACGACGGCAGCCGGGTCTTCTTCAGCAGCGAAGAAAAATTGGCCGAAGCCGACGGCGACAAAGCCACCGACGTCTACGCCCGCGACCTTCCGGCTGGGCCGACGACCCTGATCTCGGCCGGCAGCGAAGACGTCACCGCCAGCTTCTCCGCCGCTTCGGCCGATGGGTCCCACGCCTTCTTCACCAGCGCCGAGGATCTGCTCGAAGCCGACGAAGACGGGGTCAACGACGTCTACGAGTGGACCGGCGGGGCGCTGAAACTCGTCACCTCGGCCCCGTGCTCGAGCTTCTGCGGCGCCAATTTCGACGCGGTCAGCGCCGACTCCACGCAGGTGCTCTTCAGCACCGCCGGCGCCCTGGTCGCCGCCGACGAAGACACCAACGACGACATCTACCGCCAGGACGTGAGCGGCGGCGCGCCGGTCCTCGTCTCCCGCGGCGACGCCGGCTGCCCGTCGTGCTGGAACGGCGACTTCGACGCCCGCTTCAACGAAGCCTCCGCCGATGCCTCGCGGGTCGTCTTTACCACTGCGGAGGGAATCCTCAGCAACGACAAAGACGGCGAAGACGACATCTACCTGCGCGACATCGAAGCCGGGACCAGCAGCCTGATCACGATCGCGCCCAGCTTCTGCCCGCTGAAAAAAGGCAACTGCGGGGCAACCTTCGTCGGTTCCTCCCAGGATGGGGCGCACGTCTTCTTCCGCACCATCGAGCGCTTCACCCTCGAAGACGGCGACAACGAAGCCGACGTCTACGAACGCTTCCTCGGCGAGGAAGCGAGCGAAGAGGTGACGCGACTGGTTTCGACCGGCAACGACCCCAACCTCGATCTCGGTCCCAAACCGCCGGTCCTGACCGGCACCGATCCCGGATCGCCGGGCTCGACCACGACTCCCCGGATCCTGGGGGAAGCAACGGGGACGGCGGTGAAGATCTACACCAGCGAAGACTGCGCCGGCGAACCGGTCGCGACCGGGACGGCGGCCGCTCTGCTCGATCCCGGTCTGCAGGTCACGGTTCTCCCGAGCTCGCTGACCACCTTCCGGGCCACGGCCGAATCGGAAGGGTTCGTCTCCGCCTGCTCGGCGCCCCTGGCGTACCAGCACCTGGCCAACGAACCGGAAGGGGGAGGGGGCGACGGAGGAGGAGGAGGCGGTGGCGGCGTCACCGTCGTGGTTGACGCGACTCCTGTGGGCCCGGTCGCCCCCGAATACCTGCTGCCGCGCACCCGGATCACCTTCGCCCCAGCCTCGAAGACGCGGTCGCGCAGCCCGATCTTCCGCTTCACCGACTCCACCGGCCAGACCGGCACGACCTTTCAGTGCAAAGTCGACCGTAAGCCGTGGCGCCGCTGCAGCTCGCCGCTGCGCCTCGAGCGCCTCGAGCGCGGCAAGCACGTGATCGAGATCAAAGCGACCAACGCCGCCGGCGGGGTCGAGCCGAAGCCGGTGAAGCGGGCCTTCAAGGTGGTGCCGGGATGAAGCGCCTGATTCCAGGGCAGACGTTCGTTCGCGACGAGTCGGGGATGACCCTGATCGAGATGCTGGTCGCGGCGGTGATGAGCGTGATCATCGTCGGCGCCTCCTGCTCGATGCTGATCAGTGCCGTGCGCGATCAGCCGGCCCTCAGCAAAAAGGCGCAGAACGTCACCACGGCTCGTTACCAGCTGGAACGCATGGTTCGCGAACTCCGTAACGGGGTGACGATCGAAGTCGCTAAAAACATGAACGCATCGGAAGTGACGGTGGTGGCACAGGTGCGCCGGGTTTCATGCGGCGGCGCCGTCCAGACCAATGCGAGCGCAGACGCGATTCAGTGCATGATCACCTACAGCTGCAGCGAAGCGACCTGCACTCGAACCGAAGCGACCATGGCTGGGGTGGCGGTTGGCGCGCCCACCGTGGCCGCCAGCGGCCTTGGCGACAGCGAAGTCTTCTGTTACGTCCCCAGCGCTGAAGCGGATCCGACCGATTGCGGGCCCCCTCCTGAGCCGAAAGAAGGCGAACCCTATGTCCCGCCGACCTACGTCGGGATCAATCTCGATGTTCCCAACCCCGAAGGACCGGGGCTCTTGACGATCTCTGACGGGGCAACGCTGCGATCGGCCGCCTTTCACACCTCCCCGAGCCCATCGTGATTACGCGCATCGACAATTGGTTTCGCCGTATCCACCAGGACGAGGAGGGCTTGACCCTGATCGAGGTCCTGGTCGCTTCGATCATTCTCGCGCTGGCGGCGATGGCTACCTTCGGCGTGCTGGCGGCGGCGACGCGCAATGCCCAGCGCGCCCAGGCGACCCAGGTCGCGCTCGACAAAGCCCAGGAGGAGATGGAGAAGCTGCACACGCTCTCCTATGACGAACTGGCGCTCACGGTTGCTCCCGCGCATGTGAACAACCCGCTCAACCCGAACTACCGTTACGTCGATTCGACCGGCGAGTTTGCGGTGAAGCGGGATCCGCTCGGGCAGGAGGCCGAAATCGTCCGCAATGGTGGCCCGCTTCGAGGCAAAGTGGATCCGATCTCAGGCGGGGTGGTCACGCCTGGGCCAATCCCTTTCCAGGAGGGAAACGTCAGCGGCAAGCTCTACCGCTACATCGTCTGGCGCAACGACCCCCAGTGCCCCGAGAGCACGGTCGGCACCGAAGACTTCTGCCCAGGTGACCAGGACTACAAACAGTTGATCGTCACCGCGACGCTCGACGCCCCGGGCAGTGGGGGCGGCGAACGGAACTACGTCGAAGTCCAGTCCGCGGTCTCGAACCCCAAAGTGGAAGCGCAGCGCTCGACCCGGGAAGGCAACGTCGGTGAAGGCGGGACCGGCGAAGAAACCGAAAAAGAAAAAGAAGAACGGGAAAAAGAAGAAGCCGAAAACGACGAAACCGGCGGCCTCGGCACCGGCAAAGCGATCACGGCGCAGCAGTTCTTCCTCTCCGACACCCCCTGCTCGGCAACTGGCAGCACCAGCCGCGAAGAGATAACCGGCGACCACCTGCTCCACAACACGCTCGGCACCTGCGCCAGCGGCCTGCGCAACGGGTCGACCAAAAACGGCGCCCCGGACGCTCTGGTCCTCGGCCCGCCGCCCGACCCCGACCCGGTCGACGAAACCAACCCGCTGCTCTACGACTACTCCAGTGACTCCTACTTGGAGCCGACGCCGGACACCGACAAGGGGGTGCAGATCCTCCACGACGACTCGGCCGGCTGCAACTACGTGCCGAAAAGCAGCGTCCACCCCGAGGCCAAGGTGCATCGCTGGGTGACCGACCCGATGCCGACCGAATTCAAGATGAGCGGCACGGTCACCCTCGAGTTCTACTCGCGGACCCTGAACGAAGCCAGCTATCCCGGAACGGTCTGCGTCTACCTCTTCACCCGCAAAGAGACCGGTACCGGCGAAGCGACGGTAGCCACCGACACCCTGCTGCAGAACAAAGAAACGAGCAAAAACTATTGGACTTATTCCTCGCAGGGAACCGGGTCCTGGCCGCGAACCGAATGGACCAAGTTGAGGCTGAAAATGAACATCACCGGGGTGTCCGCCAGCACCCCCAAAGTCATTCCGGCTGGGCAACGGCTGGGGGTGGCGCTGAGCGTCGACGCCGGCACCACCCCCGCCGACGCGATCCCGGTGATGTACGACCACCCCAACTACTCGACCCGGCTCGAGGTCGACACCACCACCCCCTTCGAAGGGAACTAGGGAGTGGCAGCCGCCGCTGCCATGGCCTTCCTCGGAGGCCTCCTCGCCGGCAGCTTCATCACCGTCGTCGCCCACCGGGTGCCGCGCGGCGAAGGGGTGGTCGCCGGACGCTCGCACTGCCCGCAGTGCGGAGTTCAGATCGCCGCCTACGACAATGTCCCGGTGATCTCGTGGGTGGTGCTGCGCGGACGCTCCCGCTGCTGCGGCACCCGGATCTCGGCCCGCTACCCGCTGACCGAGCTGACGATGGCGGTGCTCTACGCCGTGACGGTCCTGGTCCTTTGGGACGACGGGACCGCGATCGCCCTCGGTCTCGTCTTCGTGACGATGCTGGTGGCGGTGACGCTGACCGACCTCGAGCGGCGGATCATCCCGAACAAGATCCTCCTGGTCGCCGCCGTGGTCGGCGTCGCGATCGCCGCGATCGGCGACCCGGGCAGCCTGCCCGAGCGGGCGATCGCCGCTGCCGGGGCAGGGGGCCTCTTCTTCCTCGCCGCACTGTCCTATCCGCGCGGGATGGGGTTGGGCGACGTCAAGCTGGCGGCGACGATGGGTCTCTTCCTCGGCCGCGACGTCGCCCCCGCGATCCTCGTGGCGCTGCTCACCGGCTCGCTGGTCGGGTTGGCGATGATCGCCCGCGAAGGTGCCGGCGCCCGCAAGCGGGCGATCCCGTTTGGGCCATTTCTTGCGTTCGGTGGGGTGGTCGGTTTGCTGCTCGGCAGCGAGCTGATCGACCTCTACACGGGCACCTTCTCGTAGAGACGTCCAG
Organism: Solirubrobacterales bacterium; assembly: GCA_035760445.1. GTDB lineage: Bacteria > Actinomycetota > Thermoleophilia > Solirubrobacterales > 70-9 > VAYN01. The sequence goes on from DASTSW010000100.1 coordinate 42,601, forward strand.
GTTCTTCGAGAAATGAGTAGTTGCAGGACGAAAGTTCTGCGGCTGATCTGTCGATTCAGGGGGTGCGGCCGCGATCAGAGCGGTCGCTCCACCCATGGACTTCCAGCTGACCAGAAAGAAGAAGCCCACCGCGGTTGCCGGCCTCGACATCGGGGCGGGCAGCATCGCTGCGACCGAGCTGCGGATCAACGGCGCGGTTGAAGTTGCCGGTTCGGCGATCGCGCCGCTGCCGCCAGACGTCTTCCACGAGGGGGAAGTGCTCGACGCCGACGCCCTGGCGAGCGCCCTGAAGTCCCTCTTCAACGACCACAAGCTCTCCAAGCGGGTGCGCCTGGGGATCGGCAACCAGCAGGTCGTCGTCCGTACCGTGCGGCTCCCGGCGATCGAAGACCCGAAGGAGATGGAGGCCGCGGTTCGCTTCCAGGCCCAGGAGCAGATCCCGATGCCGCTCGACCAAGCGGTGCTCGAGTACCAGGTGGTCGGCGGCGTCCCGGCCGAGGAGGGCGCGGCGCCGCAGGTCGACGTGGTCGTCGTCGCCGCCCGCCGCGAGATGATCTCCTCCTTCCTCGACGCCAGCCGCCGCGCGGGTCTCGAGCCGGCGGGGATCGACCTCTCTGCCTTCGCGATGATCAGGGCCCTCGCCGACGGCGCCGGGGCCGGGCAGGTTCAGCCTGGGGAGAACCCCACCGAGGCGGTTCTCTACTGCGATGCCGGCGACGTCACCAACCTCGCCGTCGCCCGCGGCCGCTCCTGCCTCTTTACCCGCGTCTCGCACGTCGGCTTCGAGGCGATCTCGGCCCGCCTCGGGGCGGCGACGGGCCTGACTCCCGAGCACTCCTTCCAGTGGCTCTCCTACGTCGGCCTGGAACATCCTCTGGAGACGATCGAAGGCGACCCGACGGTCGTCGCCGAGGTGCGCAAAGCGCTCGAGGAGGGCGTCGCCGCGCTGCTCGACGAGATGCGGCTCTCACTCGACTACTACGGCGCCCAGGAGGCGGCTCTGCCCGTTCACCAGATCGTCCTCAGCGGTACCGGCAGCGCGATCCCAGGGTTGGCGGCGGCGATGGAAGAGCGGCTGGGGATGCCGATCCAGGTGGTCCGCCCGGCGGCGCTAGCCGGTTTCGACGAGGCCTCCGCGGCCCGCCTGACCCTCTCCTACGGACTCGCCCTGGAGGGCTGAGCGGTGCGTCCCGTCAACCTCATCCCCCCCGATATGCGCCGTGGCGACAGCGCGCCGCTGCGGACCGGTCCCCTGGCCTACATCGTCGTCGGTGCCTTGGCGCTTCTGCTCGTCGGGGTGACGATGCTCGTCCTCGCTTCCAACGAAGTCAGCGAAAAGAAGGAAGAACTGGTCACGCTCAAGCGCGAAGACACGTCCGCGAAAGCGCGCGCCGAGGCGCTGGCCCCGTACGCCCAGTTCCAGGCGATGAGCCAGCAGCGAGTGGAAACCGTCACCAGTCTCGCCAACAGCCGCTTCGACTGGCCGCGGGTGATGCGCGAACTGGCACTGGTCCTTCCCGATGACGTCCTGTTGACCGAGCTCACCGCTGGGGCGGGGGCCACCGGAGAAGAAGGGCTGGGCGGCGTGCAGGGTCCCTCTCTGGAGCTGAAGGGCTGCACCCCCGGCCAGGGCGCGGTCGCCCGCTTTGTCACCGCTCTGAAGGACATCGACGGCGTGACCCGGGTCGGCCTCGAATCCTCGGCGATCGGCGAAGGGTCTTCCGCGTCGAGCAGCAAAGCCTGCGAGGACGCCGGCTTCGAGGACCTGTACGAGATCGTCGTCGCGTTCGACGCCGCCCCTCTCCCGGCAGTCGCCGAAGGCCAGCTTGAACCTGAGCCAGAAGCAGCCGAAGACGAAGGATCCGACGAAGGGTCGGAAGGAACCGAAGAGGGCGGCTGAGATGAAAGCCCAGACCAAGAAGCGGACCAATCTCCTGGTGGTGGCGATGCTCGTCGTCGTCGCGCTCGCGGCTGCCTTCTGGATGCTGCTGCTCAGCCCCAAGCGCGAAGAAGCCGAGAAACTCAGCGGGCAGATCGAAACGGTCGAAGCCTCGCTGTCCCAGCACCGCTCCGAAGCGGCGGCAGCGGCTGCCGCCAAACGCTCCTTCCCCCAGGACTACGCCCGTTTGGTCGTGATCGGCAAGGCGGTCCCCAGCGGCGATGAAACTCCCTCGCTGCTGATCCAGCTCGACCACCTTGCCAGCAAGGCCGGGGCGAGCTTCGAAACGCTGACGCTGGAAAGCGAAGGAGAAGAACCGCCGGCCACCGTCGAAGCCGCCACTCCGACCGAGGCCGAAGCTTCGCTGCTGCCGCTTGGAGCATCGGTTGGGCCCGCTGGTCTCGCCGCGATGCCGTACGCGCTGACCTTCGAGGGCGACTTCTTCCAGATCGCAACCTTCGTCGAAGGTCTCGACAAGCTGGTGAAGACGACCAACGAAGACCTGGCGGTAAATGGCCGCCTGATCACGGTTGGCAGCTTCTCGCTTACGCCTGTCGAGGGGGAAGAAAACGGGTCGCAGTTGCGAGCGAGCTTCACCGTCACCACCTACGTGACCCCTCCGGGCGAGGGATTGACCGGCGGCGCCTCACCTGCTGGCCCTGAAGAAGTGACCACTCTGACCTCCTCGACGACCGGAACGGCGCCATGAAAAAGCTCAAAGGACCCGACCTGAAGATGCCGGAGCTGAAGGTCCCCGGTTTCGTCAGCGACCTCTACTACGACCTGCGGGACCGGCGGCTGCTGCCCCTGGTCGCCTTCGTGCTGGTCGCGATCGTCGCCGTGCCGTTCCTCCTTTCCGGCGGCTCGAGCGAATCGGGTCCGCCGCGAATCGAACCGCCCGTGAACGACAGTGCCAACGCCTCGCAGCTGACCGTCGTCAAAGCGACCCCCGGCCTGCGCGACTACCGCAAGCGCTTGCAGGCGCGCTCGGCGAAGGATCCGTTCAAGGGGCCGGAAGCGAAGCCCAACGTCTCGGCCGCCGAATTGGGCACCGAAGGCGACAACGGCTTCGAATCGAGCGAAGTCACCTCCTCGTCGACCTCGACCACCACGTCCTCCGCCGGCACTACGACCGAAACCAGGAAGACGACCAAGGACGAAGACGGCACCGTCACCACGGAAACCGAAACGAAGACGAAAACCGACGAATCCGACTCCTCGGCTGAAGGGCCGCCCGGAGAGATCACCCTCTTCGCTTTCGCGATCGACGTCCGCATCAAGAAGACGACGACCGCGGCCGACGGCAGCGCCAAGTCCAGCGATCCGGAAACCCGCTCGCGGGTGCTCTCGCCGGCGCCGCTGCCGGGGCAGAAAACCCAGGTCGTGACCTACGCGGGGATCAGCCCGAAGACCAAGAACGCGCTCTTCCTCGTCTCCGACGAAGTCACCTCGATCTTCGGCGAAGCCAAATGCCTCTCCGGCGATCAGACCTGCCAGCTGCTCGAAGTCGAAAAAGGCATGCCGCTGACCTTCGTCTACGGCCCGGGCGGCGCTCGCTACAAGATCACCGTGCTGAAGATCTTCCCCGTCACCGCCGGGAAATTCTGAGCACAAGAGGGTTTGACCATTGCTTCAGTAAGTGAAGCAATGGCGCTACACTTCCTGAAGCGAAGGTCCTGTCGGCCTTCCCTTTTGATCATGAGTGCCGAGAGCAACTCAACCTGCCCCGTATGTAGGACCGCCGAAGTCGTCTGCGGCAAGTGGACGCTGCTGCTGATCCGCGACCTGGCCGAAGGCAGTGCTCGCTTCTGCGAGCTCGAGCGCTCGCTGGAGGGCATCAGCCCCCGCACCCTCTCGCTGCGCCTGCGGGCGCTGGAGGAGGAGAGCATCGTCGAGCGCCACACCTACCCCGAGGTGCCGCCGCGGGTCGAGTACGCGCTGACCGCCAAGGGCGAAGCGCTGGTGCCGCTGGTCGAGGACATGCGCAGCTACGGGATGCGCTGGCTGCTGGGCGACGCCGCCGAGCGCGAGCCCGCCGCCGTCTAGTCCTGCCGGCTGCAAGCGATCATTCAAACGCAGGAGGCCTGACCCGCGGGCGGAAGCCTGGGGCGTGCGTGATTTCCTCCTGAACGAATCGGTCAAGCGCCTCGCGTCCGAGGCCGCGACCAGGCTCAGCTCGCTGGTCGCGATGGGGGAGGAAATCCCGTTCGACGTCGCCGCCGAGAGCGGTGACGACTCGGCCTTCTACAGCTACGTGCCGATGACCGGCCGCTACGTCGCCGAGCACGGCGAGGAGCTGCGCGCCTTGCCGAGCTTTGCCCCGGCTCGCGAGGCGGCGGTCGAAGCGGGCGTCGCTGCTTCCTATCTGGAGGAGCGGGGCGAGAGCGTGCCCGCCGACCCCGGCGCCCGTGCCGAGCTGATGCTGATCACCTTCTTCTCTGAGCTCTGGGAGGGCTCTGCCGGCTTCACCCTCGATCGCGAGCGTCTCGAGACGGCGCTGGCGACCCTCGACGCGGAAAGCCGCGACGCCGACGAGGCGGAGACGCTGCTGGCGCCGATCGTCGGCCTGCGGATGTCGATGCCGCGCTTGCAGCTGCCGCACGGGATGCGGATCGTCCGCGCCGACTCGATCGAAGCCCCGGTCGAGGCGATGCGCAGCGAGGGCATGGGTCGCGCAGCCTGGGAGCCGCAGTACCTGGCAGTCGCCGAGCAGGACTCCGAGGGTGGGGTCGAAGAGGCCCTGCAGCAGCTGCGCGAGCTGATCAGCGTGATGAGACTTTTCAAGGGCGGCGGCATTGGCCTCGGTCCGTACGCCTTCGCCCCCACCGGCGAGGGCTGCTGGCGCCGGGTCGCCACCGGCGCGCCGGCCACCCGCCCGGGCGGTTACCGCTTGAGCGAGGACGAGGCCGAGGAGCTGATCGCCTTCGGGACGACGCTGGAGGCCCGCCCCGACCCCGACCAAGCCCTCACCTGGGCCGTCGGCCGCTTCGAGATGGGTTGCGAGCGCGCCACCGCGCTGGAAGGCCTGAGCGACCACCTGCTGGCGATGCGCGCCGTGCTTGAGGGCCATGGGCCGGTCGGCGCCTCGCTGTCGCTGCGCGCGGCAGCGTTGATCGCCGACGAGTCGATGGATCGGATCGAGGCAGGCGAAAAGGTCGAGGCGGTGCTGGGGCTGGAGCGGGCGATGATGAACGGCCGCCCGGTCGAGCGCGCCGTCGAGCTTGCGACCTGGACCGAGGAGGGCGTCCGCGGCCTGCTGCGCCAGGCGGCGCTGGGCGAGCTCGGCAACGACCTCAGCACGGTCGCCGACGAGACCCTGATCGTCAACGGCCTGGCCGAAGGCGACGCCCAGATCACCGTTTCCGAGAGTTTCGAGCCCGAGCCCGAAATCGAGCCCGACTTCGCCCCCGAGCCCGAGGAAGGCGAGATCTCGATCGAAGCGATCGAGCCCGAGCCATCCGAAGAACTTCGACTGCCCTTCGACGAACTACCCGAGGAGGAGGACGTGGAGCAGGAAACCCGCATCATGGAGCCGATCCCGGCCGAAGACGAGATCAAGATCACCGCCACCCCGTGGCTGGAGGAGGTCTCCGACCCCCGCGGCGGCGACACGATCCAGTGGCCGGCAGACGCCGAGCGCGATCTCCAGCACCGCGAGAAAATCGACACCCCCCGGGTCCGCCACCTCTTCCCGGTCCCGGACTCGGACTGGGACGTCGAGCACCTCGAGTTCGAGTACTCGCGCAACCGAGTGAGCTGAGCTAAGCCCGCCCCGCGGCCATCTCGACCCGCTCCTCGGAGGTGGCGAAGAGGTAGCGGTCGATTTCGGTGAGGCCGTGGAGGTCGTGGACGTCCTCGTCCAGGTAGGGGACGCGGATCACGCAGCTGGTGCGGAGCTCGTTGGCGAGGTGGTCGATGTTGCGGGCGTCGCGCTCGGCCAAGGCCTGGTAGTCGGCGAAGTTGTCGGCTACGCGCTTGGCGAGGCTCTCGTCACCCAGCTTCTCGGCCAGGTCCGCCGGTAGGTCGTCGACCTCGGCCTGCAGCTCGTCGGCGGGGTAGTGGACCTTGTTGACGATCACGCCGCCGAAGGGCAGCTTTGCCTCGACCAGTTTTCGGTGGAAGTAGACGGCCTCCTCGATCGGCTCGCCCTGCGGGCCGCAGACGACGAGGAAGCAGGTCTCGGGGTCGGAGAGGAGCTGGTTGACGCGCTTGGCGCGGGCCTGGAAGCCGTCGACCATGCCGCTGAAGGCGTTGAAGAACTCGGCCAGGTCGGCGATCAGGTCGAAGCCGACGATTTTCTTGAAGACGCTGAGGGCCATCGAGACGCCGCGGCCGGTGACCTTGGCGGCGATGCCGGTCGGCTTCATGAACATCCGCAGCGATTTGCCCTCGATGAACTGGGTCAGCCGTTTCGGCGCGTCGAGGAAGTCGAGCGCGTTGCGGGTCGGCGGCGTGTCGAGGACCAGTAGGTCGAACTCGCCTTCGGTGTGTAGCTCGAACAGCTTCTCCATCGCCATGTACTCCTGCGAGCCGGCCAGGGCGCTGGAGATCTGCTGGTAGATCCGGTTGTTGAGGACGCGGTCGCGCGACTCCTCGTCGGGCGCCTGGCGGGCGATCAGCTCGTCGAAGGTCGCCTTCGCGTCGAGCATCATCGCCCACAGCTCGCCCTTCATCTCGACCCCCTGCTCCTCGATCAGGGCCGGGTCCACTCGCCGGGCTTCGTTGCCCAGCTCCTCCAGCCCGAGCGAGTCGGCCAGCCGCTTCGCCGGGTCGATGGTCAGCACGCAGACCTTCAGCCCCTGCGCCGCCATCCCGGTCGCGATCGCCGCCGAGGTGGTCGTCTTGCCGACCCCGCCCGAGCCGGCGCAGATGCAGATCGACTTGCCCTCGAGGACTTCGCCGACGGAGGCCATCAGAGCTTCCCCGCCAGCTTGCGCGCCGCGGCTACGTCGAGCTCGGGCTCGAAGAGGAAGGGCAGCGATTTCACCGGCGCCTCGACCCCGCGCTTCAGGCGCGAGAGCTGCTGGCGCTGGGAGCGGGCGCGACCGTGCTCGGAGAGCGCCGCCCGCGCCGCCGCCCTGGCGGCCCCGTTCTCGTTCTCGGCCAGCTCCGAGAGCTTTTCCGCCTCACCTTTCTTGAACCGCTCCGGATAGAGCCCGTTGAGGTACACGCGGTCGACCGCGACCCCGACCTCGTCGCGCAGATCCTTCTCCAGCGCCATCGACTCGTTGACCGGCATCTCCTCCGGCAGGGCGACGATCGCCGTGCCGGTGTGCTCGTGGTCGGTGATGAAGCGGTCGAGGGTTTCGGCCTGGGAGTGGATCGGGCCGACGCGGGCGATCGAGGCGAAGGTGCGCGGCGTCTGCAGGAAGCCGACCCCGTGGCCGGTCGCCGGCGCGTCGACGATCACCAGGTCGTATTTGCGGCCCTGCTTCACCTTGCGGTCGAGTTGGGCCAGCTCCCAGATCTTGCCGATCGTGACCAGCTCCTTCAGCCCCGGCGTCGCCGCGGCGAGGTAGTTGAAGATGCGGCTGCGGAAGAGCATGTCGCGCATCGCCCGCACCTTGAGCTGCAGCAGCACGTACTCGCGCATCGACTCGTCGGGGTCGATCGAGATCGACCAGAGGTTCTCCTCCATCTCGACCTCGTGGAAGCCGACCTCGGCGTGTTCGAACATCCGCGAGGCGTTCTCCTGCTGGGCGACCTCGCAGACGATCGTCCGCTTGCCTTCGGAGGCGGCGCGCAGCCCTAGCGCGACCGCGACCGTCGTCTTGCCGACGCCACCCTTGCCGGTGACGATTACGAGTCGCTTGTCCAAAAGATCGGGGATTGACTGATTCCTAGCAATTTCGAGGGCTGGCAGGAAAAGCGGGGTCCCATACGAATATCCGCGCAATGGGATTTCTAAGCCGCAAGAAGCCGAAGCCTGAACCTGTCGACATTCGTGAGGAGCGTCCTATGGAGGACGAGCTTCAGGGTATGGAAGAAGCAGTACCCGAGCGCCCGGTTGACGAAGCACCGATCGTCGACGAGCAGCCCACGACCGTCTTCGAGGCTGTCGCTCCTGAAGTCGAGGAGGAAGAGGAGGCTCCCCTCGACCTGGAGGAGCCCGATATCTCCGAGGCCGAGCCCGAGGAGGATGAGGGCGACGGGCGGATGCGGGCTGTCGATCTGATCGCGCCCACCCGGCTCGACTTCTTGAACGACAAGGCTGAGGCCGAGGAAGCTCCGGTCAAGACTGCGGAGGTCATCGCCTTCGCCAATCAGAAGGGCGGGGTCGCGAAGACGACCACGACCCTGAACCTGGCCGTCGCCTTCGCCGAGTCCGGCTACCGGGTGCTCTGCATCGACCTCGACCCGCAGGGGAACCTGACGATGAGCCAGGGGATCGACCCTGACAAGGTCGAGAAAAGCCTCTACGACGTGCTCGTCAACGACATGCCGATCTCCGAGATCATCCTCGAGCGGGAGATCGACATCGCCGTCGCCTCGATCGACCTGGCCGGCGCCGAGATCGCGATGAGCACCAAGATCGGCCGCGAGCGCTCGCTGGAGAAAGCGCTGAAAGAGGTCGAGGGCGACTATGACTTCGTCTGCATCGACACCCCGCCGAGCCTCGGCCTGCTGACGATCAACGCCCTCACCGCGGCGAACAAGGTGATCGTCCCGGTCCAGTGCGAGTACCTCTCGATGCGCGGCCTGGTCCAGCTTCAGAACACCCTGCGGATGATTCAGGAGAACCTCAATCCCGACGTGCGGATCGAGGGGATCCTGCCGACGATGCTCGACTCGCGGACGATTCACGCCAAGGAGGCGGTGGAGATCCTCGAGGAGAACTTCGGCGACCTCGTTTTCCAGTCCCGGATCAAAAAGGCGATCAAATTCGCCGAGGCCCCGGTCAAAGGCGCCTCCGTGCTCAAGTACGATTCAGACTCGAGCGCGGCGAACTACTACCGGGAGTTGGCGAAGGAGGTTCTGTCCCATGGCTCGGCGTAACAAGCGGGCAAGCATGCGCGAGGGGCCGCTGTCCGACCTGTTCAGGTCGACTTCCGACGACGCTCCGATCGATCCACCGGAGGCGCCCCGCTACGGGCGCGACGATCCGGCTGAGGCGAAGAAAGTTCAGGACGAGAGCGTTCGGGACGCGGGTCCTGTCTCCGATACGTCCTCGTCGCCGACCGGCGACGATCCCGCATCGTCGCCACCCGCGTCAGAGGCGGAGGCGCCCTCTCTCTACGACCAGGAAGAGATCGAGACTTCCAGCGAGTCGGCTCCCGAGCGTTTGAAACGGGTCTTCAACGAGGAGCCGCTTCCTCGCAAGGACCAGTTCCAGCCGGAAAAACCGAAGTACGGACGGGACGAGCCTGCCTATGAGCCGCCTGGGAGCGGCGAGCCGCACCAGCCGGTGATCAAAGTCGTTGGCGTCGGTGGTGCCGGCGTCAACGCCGTCAACCGGATGGTCGACGCCCGCATCCCGGGAATCGAGTTCATGGCCGTCAACACCGATCTTCAATCGCTGCAGCTCTGCGTCGCCGACGTCACCGTCCACATCGGCGACGAGCAGACGCGCGGCCTCGGCGCCGGCGCCGACCCGGACGTCGGCCACCGTTCCGCCTTCGAGGAGCAGGACAAGATCAAGCGCTTGCTGAAGGGCTCCGACATGGTCTTCGTCGCCGCCGGTGCCGGCGGCGGCACCGGCTCGGGCGCCGCCCCGGTCGTCGCCCGCCTGGCCCGCGAGGTCGGCGCGCTGACGGTCGGCATCGTCACCAAGCCGTTCAGCTTCGAGGGCAGCCGCCGCGGCACTCAGGCCGACAAGGGGATCGAAGAACTGGCTGCCGAGGTCGACACCCTGATCGTCGTCCCCAACGACCGCCTGCTCGAGGTACTCGACCAGCAGACCTCGATGGTCGAGGCCTTCAAGGTCGCCGACGACGTGCTGCGCCAAGGCGTGCAGGGCATCTCCGACCTGGTCACGCTGCCCGCGGTGATCAACCTCGACTTCGCCGACGTGCGGACGATCATGGCCGACGCTGGCCGCGCCCTGCTCGGTATCGGCATGGCTTACGGCGACGAGCGCGCCGTGCTGGCCGCCGAAAAAGCGATCTCCTCGCCGCTGCTCGAGACCTCGATGGAGGGGGCCCGCTCGATCCTGCTCTCGATCACCGGCGGCGCCGACCTTTCGCTGGTCGAGGTCTCCGAGGCGGCCAAGGTGGTCGGCGAGGCCGCCCACCCCGACGCCAACATCATCTTCGGCGCCAACGTCGACGAGGAGCTCTCCGACCAGATCTGGGTCACGGTCGTCGCCACCCGCTTCGACGGCCGGCCGCAGCCGCAGCGTCGCGCCGCCGAGCCGACGATCCGCCGCACCAAAGACGCGGACGCCGGCGGTCGCGGGCGCGGTTCCGACCGCGAGCTCGGCATCGACGTCCCTGAGTTCCTCCCCGGCTGAGAACCGGCCCCATGCGCGGGGTCGTCGCAGCTGGGCATCCGCTGACCGCCGAGGCCGGCGCCTCGGTCCTGCGCGAGGGGGGTAACGCGGTCGACGCCGCGGTCTGCGCGGTGCTCGCCTCCTTCGCGGTCGAGAGCCCGCTGACCGGGTTCGGCGCCGGCGGCCACATGATGGTCCACGAGGGCGGCGAGACGACGCTGATCGACTTCTTCGTCGCCGCGCCCGGGTTCGACGGGATCGGGCGCGAAACCGATTTGGTCCCGGTGCCGGTTCGCTTCGACGCCGAGACGACGCAGACGTTCTACGTCGGCCCCGCCTCCTGCGGCGTCCCCGGCACCGCCGCCGGGTTGGCGCACGCGCTGGAGCGCTTCGGCTCGATGGCCTTAGCCGACCTAGTCGGCCCGGGAGTCCGGCTCGCCCGCGAGGGGGCGCCGATCAATACGGGCCAGGCCTACATCCTCGAGATCCTCGCCCCGATCCACGCGCAGATGGAGGGGACGCGCGAGCTCTACGCACCCGGTGGCCGGTTCTTGGGGGAGGGGGACATCTTCCGCTTCCCCGAACTGGCGGAGACGCTGGAACGGTTCGCGGCCGAGGGTGCCGAGCCCTTCTACCGGGGTGAGCTCGCGGCCTGGATCAGCGACTTCGTCGTCGAGCACGGGGGCACGCTCGGACCCGGCGACATGGCTGCCTATCAGGCGATCGAGCGGCCGCCGATCGCCGCCCCCTTCCGCGGCGCGGAAGTGCTGACCAACCCGCCGCCCTCGTCGGGGGGAATCTTGGTCGCCTACTGCCTCGGGCTGCTGGAGCGCTTCGGCGAGCACAGCGGCCCCGAGCAACTGGTGCTGGCGATGGAGGCAGCCAACGACCGCCGCGACCTGGCCTTCGCCGAGGCGCTCTATGAGGAGGGGATGGAGGCCGGCTTCCTCGACCCGGCTGGGCTCGACCTCGCCGCCGCCGACCTGCTCGGCTCGACCACCCACATCTCCGTCCTCGACGCGAACGGCAACTGCGCCAGCGTCACCTGCTCGAACGGCTCCGGCTCCGGCATGCTGGTACCCGGCACGGGCGTGATCCTCAACAACATGCTCGGCGAGGAGGACCTCAACCCGGCTGGCTTCCACAGCATCGCCCCGGGACGGCGGGTGCCGTCGATGATGGCGCCGACCGTCGTCCTGCGGGACGGGGAGGTGGTGATGGCCGTCGGCAGCGCCGGCTCGAACCGGATCCGCTCGGCGATCCTGCAGACCGTGGTGCGCGCGGTCGAGCAGGGGTACCCGGTGGCGGCGGCGGTGGAAGCGCCGCGGCTTCACTTCGAGCAGGGGATCGTTCAGGCGGAGCTGGGAGTCGACCCCGACGCGCTGGCCCGGATCGAGGAGCGTGGCTGGAAGGTGGCTCGCTGGCCCTCGCTCAATCTCTTCTTCGGCGGTACCCAGGCGGTTGCCCGGGACCCGCGCACCGGCGAGCTGAGCGGCGGCGGCGACCCCCGCCGCGGTGGCGCCGTCGCCTACGCCGAGTGAATCGAGAGAATGCCGCCATGGCGACGGCTCCCGAGATCGATTTCGCGGCCGAGGGGTTGCTCGACGAGCTGGACGGCGAGGCCCGCGAGGCGCGCCTGGACCTACTGCAGCGCCTCACCGCCGAAGGCGTCCCGCTCGAGGATCTGCGCGACGCGGTGGCTGCCGGCCGTCTTGCCCTGTTGCCGGTCGAGCGGGCGCTGGCCGGGTCCGGCCGCCGCTACACCGCGCGTGAAATCGCCGAGACCGTCGGCATCGATCTCGAGCAGCTGCGGCGATTCAGCGCCGCGCTCGGCGTCCCCTACACCGACCCCGACGAACCGCGCGGCACCGAGGCCGACCTGGAAGCAGCCCGGCGGATGAGGGCCTTCCTCGACGCCGGCCTGCCGGAGGAGGGGATGCTGCAGGTGGCGCGGACGATCGGGATGGGGACCTCGCGCATCGCCGAGGCCAACCGCGAGCTGGTGATCCGCACCCTGACCCAGCCGGGCGACAGCGAGCGCGACGTCGCCCTACGCTTCGCCGCGGCGGCCGAGGTGATGATGCCGCTGGTCGGGCCGACCGTCGTCCACGCCCTGCAGGCGAACATGCTGGAGCAGATCCGCCGCGACGTGATCGGCCACGCCGACCTCGCTTCGGGCGCCGTCGGCGGCACCGCCAACCTCACCGTCTGCTTCGCCGACCTGGTCGAGTTCACCCGCCTCGGCGAGGAGATCCCGGCCGAGGAGCTGGGTCTCGTCGCCGGCCGGCTGGAGGAGATGGCCAGCGCCGTCGCCGAGCCGCCGGTGCGACTGGTGAAGACGATCGGCGACGCGGTGATGTTCGTCTCCCCCGAGCCCGAGCCGATGCTGCGCGCCACCCTGGCGCTGATCGCCGCCGCCGAGGCCGAAGGCGAGGAGTTCCCCTGGCTCCGCGCCGGCCTCGCCTGCGGCTCCGTCCTTCCCCAGTCCGGCGACTACTACGGCCGCCCGGTCAACCTGGCCAGCCGCATCACCGGCGTAGCCCGCCCCGGCAGCGTCGTAGTAGACGCCGCAGTAAAGGAGGCGGCCGAGGAAGGCTTCGACTACACCTACATCGGCGAGCGAAGGCTCAAGGGCATCGACGCCAAGGTAAAGCTCTTCCGCACGCGTTTGGCTGGAGAAAAAAAGCGCTAGCGGGGAGGGTGCCGGTGGGGGTGCCCCGGGCGCACCTCCGCCGGGAGGATCGTCCACCTGCTGACGCCCAAAGGTTTGTTGCCCGGCTCCATGCTGAGTGCCCGGGACACCCCCACCGGCACCCTCTCACCACAGTTCTCTAGAGACGGCCGAACCCTGAGCCGTCAAACAGAAGCTGTCGAGTCCCTCCCTACCAGCAGCCCTATAGAGGCTTACGAGCCGAAACCAGCAGGTTGTAGAAGAGCTCGGCGGGGAGGTAGGGCTCGAGCACTTTGGTGTCGACCTTCTGCAGAGTGATGTAGCTGCGGAAGGCGAAGCGGCGCCAGCCGAAGGGGATCGACTCCGGCTCGGCGCTCGACTCGACCGTGCGCAGGCCCCAGCCCCAGGCGTTGGAGAGCAGCTCCTCGCCGCCGACGTGGCGGTGCTCGAAGCCGCCGTCGCGCAGTAGGCGCCGCAGGTCGGCTGGGGCGAAGGCGTGGACGTCTACCTCGCCCTCGAGCGAGTGGTCGTGGGACTGGTCGCCTTCGGCGACGGCGCGCTCGTCGGCGCCGATCGCCCGCCGCCAGATCGGCGCCAGGGTCAGGCCGGCGCGCTTCGGCAGCGCCGCCAGGGTGTCGCCGTAGCGGGACGGCTCGCCGGCGAAAGCGATCATCCCGCCGGGTCGCAGGACGCGGCGGAATTCGGCGAAGGCCTTGTCGAGGTCGGGGATGTGGTGGAGGACGGCGTGGCCGAAGACGAGGTCGAAGCTTTCGTCCTCGAAGGGCAGGATCTCGGCCTCGGTCTCGACGGTCGTCACGTCCTCGAGGCCCAGCGCATCCGCCGTCGCCGCTAGCCGCTTCAGCATCCCGGGTGAGATGTCGGTTGCGGTCAGCCGCTCGATCACCCCGAGCTGGACGAGGTTGAGCGAGAAGTAGCCGGTGCCCGAGCCGATCTCCAAGGTGTCGCCGAAGGCGCGGCCCTCGAGCCCGCCCAGCGCCTTGACCAGCTTGAGGCGGACCTGGCGCTGGCCGATCTCACCGAAGTCGATGCCCCACTTGGCGTCGTACTCCTCGGCGGCGGCGTCGTGGTAGCGGGTGTTGACGTCCTTGATGTGCTCATGAGTGGCGGTGGGGGAGGCTGGCATGGAGCGGAACTCTAATAGCGTCCCGCCCGTGGAGTCCGAGTACCTGCAGCTGAACCAGCCGCCCGGAGTGCCGCCGCTGCCGCTGACCGGCGAGCGGACGCTGCCCGATGTGCCCGAGGAGAACTACTGGTTCCGCCGCCACCTGGTCGTCTACGAGTGGATCGCAGAGCGGGTGAAGGGCCTGCGCGTGGTCGACATGGCCTGCGGCGAGGGCTACGGCTCGAACGTCCTCGCCGGCGCCGCGGCGAGCGTCGTCGGCGTCGATGCCAACCCCGAAGCCCACGAGCACGCCCGGCTTCGCTACCAGCGGCCGAACCTGCGCTTCGAGCGCGACCTGGTCGAAACCTTCGCTGAGCCCTGCGACGCCGTCGTCTTCCTGCAGACGATCGAGCACGTCCAGGACCCCGACGCGATCCTCGAGCACTTCAAGTCGATGCTGGCGCCGGGCGGGGTCGCCTACGTCTCGACCCCGAACCTGCTGACCCTGGCGCCGCCTGGGGCGGATAAGTCCGACAACCCCTGGCACGTGAAGGAGTACCGCGCCGAGGAGTTCCGGGCGCTCTGCGAGCCGCACTTCGCCCGGGTCGAGATGCTCGGCCTCTTCCACGCCGGCAAGCTGCGCGCGCACGAGCTGGCGATCAAGTGCGGCTGGGACACGGTCCACAAACGGTTGCACCTGACCAAGCCCTTCTACGACCGCTTCACGCCGGCGATCGCCGCCTCGGACTTCCGCCTGCGGGATGGGGACCTCGACCGCGCCCTCGACTTCCTCGCGGTCTGCCACTCGGAGTAATGAGCCGAGAGGGGACCGCCGGGGACCTGGCGATCGTCCTGCACAGCCACATGCCCTACGTCGAGGGCTTCGGCACCTATCCGTTCGGTGAGGAGTGGCTGTTCGACGCGGTGATCCGCTCCTATCTGCCGGTTTTGGAGATGGCGCGCGACCTGACGATGACGGTGACGCCGGTGCTCGCCGACCAGCTGGAGGACGCGGGGGCCGCCGAGCGGCTGCGCCGCTTCCTGATCGAGTGGCGGATCGGCGCCGCCGAAGCCGACCTGGAGCAGGTGGCGCCGGAGTGCCGCGCTGCCTGCGAAGGCGAGCGCGAGCGCTATCGGCAGGCGCTGAAGCAGCTCGATGCGGCCGGCGGCGACCCGCTGGTGCCGTTCCAGCGCGCCGCCGCCGAGGGGCGGATCGCGCTGGCGGCCTCATCGGCGACCCACGCCGTGCTGCCGCTGCTTGCGACTCGCCAGGGGCTGCGGCTGCAACTGGACGCCGGCATCCGCTCCCACCACCGCCGCTTTGGCTGGGACGGCGGCCTCTGGCTGCCCGAGTGCGCCTACGTCCCCGGGCTGGAGTGGAGGCTGGCGGAAGAAGGGGTGAACTGGTTCTGCATCGACCAGAGCGCTCACGGCGAGCCGCTCGAGGCGCTGGCGCCGGTCGCGACCGGCGCCGGCCCGGTGGCGCT
>DASTSW010000101.1:0-39743 GCA_035760445.1 Solirubrobacterales bacterium
TGTTAGCCGTAGGCGGAACAAAGGACGAACGCCGACTTGTTCGGGCGCCGCGGGCGAATCGCGCCCTCAACCGACTTCTCGCGCCCGGCGCGCGGTACACGCCGCCGAGAGTGCAGCTGGGGATGATGCGACGGCAGCGCCCGGGCAGCCGCCTGCTGACCCCGGCGGGGCCGACGGATGACGGGCCGGCGACGCTGGTCGATGCCGGCGCGCTCTATGCGGGGGAGACCGTCAGCCGCATCGGCGACGTCAAGCCAGCGGCGGAGATCGTCCGCGACCTCGCGCTTTAGGTCCCGTTTGGCCGAGGTCGCGACCCTGGGAGAATGAACGCCATGGCGGGGGGCCAGCAGGTACTGCAGATCGCCGAGCGCGACCTCGGCACAGACCGCTGCGAGCTGCAGCTCGAGGGCGAGCTCGATCTTTGGAGCGTCGAGCGCCTGCAGGCGGTGCTGCAGCGGGTCGCGCGCGAGAACGGCGCCGTCCTCGTCGGCCTCGAAAGCTGCGAGTTCGTCGACTCCACCGGCATCGCTCTCTTCCTCCAGGCGCGCCGGCAGCTGGAAGGCGAAGGCGGGCGTTTGGTCCTCTACGGCTGCTCGGACCAGGTACTGCGGGTTTTCACCGTCGCCGGCTTGACCGACGCGGGTATGGTCTTCGCCGACCGGGACGAGGCAATCAGGGAGCTGACGGTGGTGGAGTGAAGAGAGCGCTTGGAGTGAGTCTGGCCTCCGTAGCGGTGTGGGTGCTCCCTGGGGCCGCGGCGGTCGCTGGGCCCCCTGCCGACGTATGACGGGGCAATACCCTCACCGTTCACCATCGCGCTGGCAACCCACCGCCGGCGGCGCACCGTTCGACTACCCGGCCTCACCCTGAGGGCCGCCCGGCGCCAGCTGAGGCGCTCGGTTCGGCCTGAAGTTGCAGGTTCCGCAGGCGCGCGCACCAGAGCGCGAATAGCCCGACCGCCAGCACCGCCCCGGCCCAGTGCAGGCCGACGAGGACGGCGAGTAGGCTCGGCAGCCCGGCGAGGGCCGCGCCGAGCAGGGCCGCGCCCAGCGGCAGGTTCAGCACCCGCGCGGTGAAGGCGGCGCAGACCATCCACGACAACGGCCCGGCGATCCAGCCCCAGTCCTCGAAGAAGGAGTGCGGCAGGGCGAGGCCGAGGGCGATCGAGAGCAGCGCCACCGCCACCAGCTGCAGTAGCGCCGCCCGCCAGAGGGTGGGGAGGTCCATCCCCGCCGAGGCTATTCGACGATGACCTTGCCCTTCATGGAGGGGTGGATCTTGCAGTGGTAGGCGAAGGTGCCGCGCTGGTTGAACTGCACCGTCTTCGTCTTCTCAGGTTCGATCCGCTTGGTGTCGAAGCTGCCGCCCTTGGTGGCCGTGTGGGCCGTGTTGGCGGTGTTGGTGAAGGCGACACGGGCCCCCCGTTTCACCGTCAGCGTGCCCGGCTTGAAGGCGAAGTTCACGATCGAGACGGACTTCGCCGCGCTGGCGCCGGCGGTCGGCCCGGCGGCATTGCCCTCGCCGGCGAGGAGCGCGAAGAGCAGCAGCGCGGCCGCCGCGGTTGGAACCCAGAACCTTGGTCGCTGCATCAGAGTCGTCATATCCCCGCATACGGTTCGGGTCGGCTTGGGGTTCAACTGCCAACCCAGCCTGGCCATAATGTGGTCCCGCGGGCGGTTAGCTCAGTTGGGAGAGCATTCGGTTTACACCCGAAAGGTCACTGGTTCGAGCCCAGTACCGCCCATGTGGATCGTCCGATCCAAACCCAGCCGACGGCGATCGAGCGCGTCTTCGAGGCTGTGCAGCACGGCGATCCAGAGCGGGTCCTGAAGCTGCTGCACCCGAGGATCGAATGGACGCCGACGGCTTGGAGCGGCGAGCGGATGTACCGGGGACAGGAAGCGGCGCACCTTTGGCTCTCCCAGTTCGGCGAAGAGCTCGAGCACCTGGACATCCAGATCCGCGACCGGGTGACGGCCGGCGAACGCGGTGCCGTCCGCGGCATCGTCTTCGACACCCGCGGCTCGCAGACATTCGCCGTCGAGGTCTCCTGGAGCTTCGAGCTCGAGGAGGGTCTGCTTCGCCGCGGTCGCGCCCACGGCAGTTGGGAGGAAGCGCTGCGGGTAGCAGGGCTAATCTAGCCAGGTCGAGAGGGATATCATGCGGGAGTCCGCACTGGTCGGAGGAGACTGAGCGATGGGCGACAATCGCGATCGTGACGCAGAGCAGCGGGAGCTCGACCGCGAACAGGCCCTGCTCGACAGCGAACAGGTCGGCGGAGACCGTGACCAGCGGGAGCTCGATTACCGACAGGCCAGCGACGACGCCGCCCGCGCCCGGACGCATCGCGAAGAGCTGCGGGACCGGAACGACAATGAGGCGGTTGAGGCGGTTGAGGCGGTTGAGGCTTTTGAGCGCGAGCGCGAGGCGCATGGGCGACGGCAGCTTGCGCACGACGCCCAGCAGGGGGCCCGCGATTTCGAGCAGGAAGAGATCGACGCGCGCCAGGAAGGGCAGGACGAGCGCCAGCGCGAACACGACCAGCGGGGAACCGACGAGCAGCGCAGTGACGAGGCGACCGTTCGCCGACGCCGTGAGATGACGTCAGAGGGACGTAAGGAGGCGTTGCGCGATCGCGAGGTGACTCGCGCCGGGCGCGAAGAGGGACGCCAGACGCGAAGAGAGTGGGACTGACGGCAAGACGGGCGGGCGCGGGCTAGAGCGCCCGCACCGCGAGTACCCCCGCGACGACCAGTCCGACGACGGCGATCGAGATCCGCAGCGGGTCCGCGGGGATGCGGCGGGCGTAGTGGGCGCCGACCCGGCCGCCGATCAGCGAGGAGACCATCAGCACCGCGACGTAGCTCCACTCGACTGGGGCGAGGAAGGCGAAGATGACCGCGGCGAGCAGGTTCGAGCAGCCGGCGAGGACGATCTTCATCCCGTTCAGGTGCTGCAGGGTGTCGGCGACGAAGAGGGCGAGGATCGCGAAGAGGAGGATGCTGACCGCCGAGCCGAAGTAGGCGTTGTAGGCGCCGCAGAAGGCGACGCCGGCGAGGAGGAACGGCGAATGCTCGTTGCCGGCGTGGGAGAGGTGGGGGACCAGGCGCGGCTGCAGCAGGAGCAGCAGGCAGGAGGCGGCGATCAGGATCGGCACGATCGCTTCGAAGGTCTCGTTGGAGGTGACGAGCAGGGCGGCCGAGCCGGCGACGGCGCCAAGCAGAAGAGGCGGCAGGAGGCGGGCGAAGCGCTCTCCCTGCTCGCGCAGCAGGTCGGCGTAGCCGAGAGCGCCGCCGATCGAGGCGGGGACGATCCCGACCGTGTTGGTGACGTTGGCCGAGAGCGGCGGGAGCCCGAGGGCGACCATGGTCGGGAAGGTGATCAGCGCGCCGCCGCCGGCGACGGAGTTTGCCGCCCCCGCCGCGGCGCCAGCCGCCGCGACGGCGAGCAGCTCGAGCATGGGCCGGGAGTTTGGCGGAAAGGGCGGGCGGTGCTCAGGCGGCGCGCGAGAGCGGGGTGCGGGTTCCGCCCCGGCGCTTCTCGCCCTGGGTTACGACGTCGAAGAAGTAGTCGTTGCGGCCACGGCGCATGCGGCGTGGGAAGGCGTGGCGGGCGCGCCGGTGGGTGGCGGCGACGGTCTGGAAGGCGGTCTCGTGGGCGCTGCTCCAAGGGATGTCGAAGATCTGGCGCACGCGCGAGGGCAGCGTTCCCTTGATGATCAGGTTCTGGACCGCGAGGTTGCCGCGAGCGCTGCGCGGTACCGGCTGCTCGAAGGCGACCAGTGGCGCCATCTCCAGCGCGTGCTCGGTCGCGTGCATCTCGGAGGAGGCCAGCTTGCCCCGGAACCAGGCATCGAACTCAGCGGCGGTGGCGGGGACCGCGTCGCGGGGGAGGCCGAAGAGCTCGCCGAATAGGGCGTAGTCCTGCCACAGCGCTTCGCGCTCATCCGGGTCGAGCGGCCTCACCATCGCCTCGTACATCGCCCGGCCGGAGTCAGCGATCACCGCCAGGGTCCACAGCATCAGCTCCGGGTCGAAGGCCGAGTAGGCAGCGCCGGCGGCGTGGGCACCGGCTGCCTCCGGCAGCTCGCCTTTGATCCGCTCATGCAGGCGGTGGACCGCGGCGAGCGCTTTGTCGGCTTCGGTCTTGGTGCCGAGGAAAACCGTCTCCTGGATCTTCGCCGTGCGGGCGAGGCGGGTGAAGGGAAAGTCGCCGGCATTGGTCGAGGCCATCGTGCCGGTATAGGTGAGCGGTTCCAGCGCCCCGATCAGCAGCGCCCGCTGGCCGTAGAGCAGGCCGACCGACCGCTCGCCGTGGACGCGGCGTGCCATCGATTTGCCGGGCGGGAAGTAGTGCTCGTCGCTCACCGGCCGAAGGGTACCGGCAAAACTGGCTACCTGGCCAGGAAAGTCCGGGAAGAGTGACTCGCGGCGCTACTCGGCTGGGGTCTCGCGGCTCATCGCCACCAATGCGGCCCCGGACCTCGACGACTCGACCAAGCCGTGCAGCTCGTGCGCGGCGAAGATCTCGTCCAGTTCCTCGCGGGTCAGCGTCTCCCGCTCCAGCGCCAGCACCGCCAGGTGGTCGAGCACCTCGAGGTTGGCGGACAGCAGCGCCCGCGCCCGGCGGTAGGCCTCGCGCGCCAGCGTCATCGCCGCCTGGTCGACCTCGCGGCGGGTCTGGTCGGAGACGGCGTAGTCGCCGGTCGGCAGGGCGATCGGCGCCGGCCCGTCGTGGTCGCGGGCGACCCCCATCCCGAACTCGGCGACCATCTGCTTGCAGACCAGGTGCACCCGGTTGAGGTCGTCGGCGGCGCCCGAGTAGGTCTCGCCCAGCACGACCTCCTCGGCGGCGCGGCCACCGAGCAGCGTCACCACCTCGTCGAGCAGTTCCTCACGCGACTTCAGATAGCTGTCCTCCTGCGGCGAGTGGGCGACGAAACCGAGCGCCGGGCCGCGCGGGACGATGCTGAGGATCTCCGGCGGGTCGAGCCCGAGCAGGCGGCGGCAGAGCGCGTGGCCGGCCTCGTGGTAGGCGACGATCCGCCGCTCCTTGGTGTTGAGGCGGCGGGCCTGCTGGGAGCCGACGGCCTGGCGCAGCAGCGCCTCGTCGAGATCCTCGCGGGTCATCGAGTAGCGGCCCGCCCGGCCGGCGATGATCGCGCCCTCGTTGAGCGCGTTGGCGAGCTGGGCGCCGGTCATCCCGGTCGTCTTGCGGGCGACGTCGCCGAGGTCGAGGTCGGCGGCCAGCGGCTTGCCCTTGGCGTGGCTGCGGAGGATCGCCTCGCGGCCGTCGCGATCGGGCGGGGCGACGAGCACGCGGCGGTCGAAGCGGCCGGGGCGCAGCAGCGCTTTGTCGAGCTTCTCGACGTGGTTGGAGGCGGCGATCACGATCACCATCCCCGGGTCCTTCTCGAAGCCGTCGAGCTCGACCAGCAGCTGGTTCAGCGCCTGCTCGCGCTCGCTGGTGCCGCCGTCGCCGCCGCCGGAGCTGCGCGAGCCGCCGATCGCGTCGAGCTCGTCGATGAAGATCACCGCGCGGCCGGACTTGCGCGCCTCCTTGAAGAGGCGGCGGATGCGGGCGGCGCCGCGGCCGACGAACATCTCGACGAAGCTGGAGCCGGAGGCGGCGAAGAAGTCGACCCCCGCCTGGGCGGCGACGGCGCGGGCCAGCATCGTCTTGCCGGTGCCGGGTGGGCCGTGGAGGAGGACGCCGCGCGGCGGCTTGGCGCCGAGGGCGGAGAAGCGGGCCGGTTCGCGCAACCAGGCGGCGACGTCCATCAGCTCGGCTTTGGCCGCGTCGACGCCCTGCACCTCTTCCCAGAGGACCGGCTCGGTGCGGGACGCCTTCACCGTCTCCGGCTTGGTCGTCCCCATCATCCCCCGCGTCATTTTCAGAAAGACGTAGAGGAGCAGGGCCATGAAGAAGACCCCGAAAACCGGGTACCAGTTGAAAAAGAATTCTTGTATGCCCTCGGCCATCAATGCAGCTTGAAGATGAAAGTGCGAATTCTGAATCGCACATTCGTCCAATTTGGCTTGCAGGACTAAAGATTGTGCCTGAGGCGTGCCGAAATGGCCGCACTTTTCATCCCTAGGATCAGGGATCGATGGAGCGACCGAGCGTCAGCGCGCCTGAGTTGAAGGCGCAGATCGAGGCCGAACGGGCGGGGCGGCCGTTCCTCGTCTTCCGCGAGGGCGGCGGCGAGCAGGTGATCCTGCCGATCGATGCCGACGCCGAGCTCTGGGTCGGGCGGGCCGGCTCCGCCGACGTGCGGCTGGAGTGGGACGAGGAGGTCTCGGCCCTGCACGCGCAGATCGAGGTGGTGCGGGATGAGTGCACGCTGGTCGACGACGGCCTCTCCCGCAACGGCTCCTTCGTCAACGAGGAGCGGATCCACGGCCGCCGCCACCTGCGCGACGGCGACTCGCTGCGCTTCGGCCGCACCCTGGTCGTCTACCGACGGCCGGGAGAGGACGCGCCGGAGGCGACTGTGATCGCCGGCGAGGTCCCGGGGGCGGCAACGGTCTCGCCGGCGCAGCGCAAGGTCCTGCTCGCCCTCTGTCGTCCATATAAGGACGGTGACTCGTTCGCGACCCCGGCGACCAACCAGCAGATCGGCGAAGAGCTGCACCTCAGCGTCGACGCGGTGAAGACCCATATGCGGGCGCTGTTCGAGAAGCTCGAGGTGGGGGATTTGCCTCAGAACCAGAAGCGGGTGGGGCTGGCCGAACGGGCGTTGCAGACCGGCATCGTCAATCGGCGGGAGTTGTAGGGGGTGGGGAGGGAGACCCTCCCCAGACACTGCTCGCTTATGGCTCGCCGTTGAGCGTCTGGGGAGGGTCTCCCTCCCCACCTATATCCGCTGGGGGTGACCCGGTTCACCCCTTGGGGGGCTGGGAGGAGATGAAGATCCGGGCGAATCTGGGTCCACGACATCTAGTCGACCAACCAAGACCCAGGAGGAACCCAAAATGAAGAAGATCGTTTTCACCGCAATCGCAGCTCTCGCCCTCACCCTCATCCCGGCCACCGCCATGGGCGCGCCGGTCAAGTTCGGCTCCAAGCTCAACCCGACGGTGCAGCCGTCCAACTCACTCCCCGGCCTGAAGTGCAGCCAGGAAGCGCCCGGACCCTGCACGATGGTCCAGCAAGAAGCCTACGGTCGCCCCGACGGCGGCGAGCTCGCCCCCAAGACCGGCACGATCAAGAAGATCCGGCTGATCGCCGGCGGCCCCGGCAGCTTCAAGCTGCAGATCGCCAAGGTCAAGCGCTCGACCCTGTTCGGCACGAACGAGGCCAAGGTCGTCGCCAACGGTCCGCGGATCAGCTACCAGGGCCAGACCGAAACCAACGACGAATCCGGCAGCTACCGGGTCGAGACCTTCGATGTCAACGTCCCGGTGAAGAAGGGACAGCAGCTGGCGCTGAAGGGGAACATCACCTCGATGATCCGCTGCTCCTCGGGCGGCGACAACACCCTGATCTACACCCCGCCGCTGGGCAGCTCCTTCCGCCCCGCGACCAACACCGACGGCTGCTGGATCCTGATGGAAGCGGTCATCCGCTAGTCATTATGATCAGAAAAAACTGAATATCTTTCCCTTTCCAGTAACCAACAAAGGGAGAGAAATGAACCACCTGAAGAAAACGGTCCCCGTCGGCGCGCTTGTCATCGCGCTGATGGCGACCGTCGGTGTCGGCAGCGCCGCCGCCGAACAGAGCACATTCTGCAAAGCCAACGAAACACCGTGTGGCTCGGGCAACCACTACCCCAGCGGCAGCACGTTCGTCCTGAAATCGAAAGGCCCGTTCCGGTGGGTGAGCTACATCCTCGGGAGCGTTCAGATCAGGAAATTCGAATGCCAGGAAGGGGAATTCAAAGGCCAAACCTCCACCACAGGCGGAAGCGCACAGACAGTCGAAGTTGCCTTCAAAGAACAGTTCATCTTCGCCTGTGGCGGCCCGATAACAACGAATCAGTTGATGAAAATGAAATTCGCTTGGACGAGCGGAACGATGAACGGGTCGGCCCTGACCTCGGGGCTCGACTACACGTTCGACGGCACCGGGGGACCCTGCAGGTACAACGGGGAAGTGAAAGGCACCCTGACCGGGGGTAACCCGGCGGTGCTGGACTTCAACGAAGTACCGGTGACGGTCTCCGGCTCGGGTTGTGGGACGACCGCGACATTCGACGGTGAATTCGAAGTCTCGACGCCGAAACCGCTCTACGTATCGAACGGCTAGGCCCGCTCGACCTGCGAGCCCCCGACTATGGCGTCCTCGCCTGAATCGCCGAAGACGACCCAGGCCTTGTTGCCGCCGTCGTAGTCGGGGGCCCAGAGTTTCAGCGTTGCCGGCCGGCCCCAGACCGTCACCCCCTCCTCGCCGGTCGAGTCGAGGCCGCGCCAGATCCGCACGAAGGGGTTGCCCTCCCACTCGGCGGCGATCGTCGTCGGCTCGCGGTGGCCGGGGTGGACGGTGGTGTTCGGCGGCAGCTCCATCAACCGCATCACCGAGGCCTGGAGGTCGGCGAAGCCGCTGGCGCCGGGGGCCATCGTCCCGCCAACGGTCCCCTTGAAGAGGACGTCGGCGGTGAAGACGTCGGTGTCGTTGATGAGGAAGGCGAGGTGGCCGGCGGCGTGGCCGGGGGTGTAGATCGCTTCGACCTCGAGCCCGCCGGCGTCGAGCTTCTCGCCGTCGCCGAGGACGATCTCCACCTCGTCGTCGAGCTCGGCGGCGCACTCGCCGTGGGCGACCAGCGGCGGGTTGCCGAGCTTGGCCCGCGCCTCGGCGAGGCCGGCGACGTGGTCGCCGTGCGGGTGGGTGACGAGGATGTGGGTGATCGTTATCCCGTCGCGCTCGGCCCGCTCCAGCAGCGGCCCCAGATCATCGTTGCCGTCGATCAGGACGCCGGTGCCGCGGTCCGGGTCGGCGACCAGGTAGGCGTTCGACAGCCACATCGGGTTCTCGGTCCTCTCGACGATCACTCTTCCTCCTCGTTCGCGGAAACGGCCGCCCGGGAGCTTACGGCGCTGCCCTCCAGCAGCGTCCGGGCAACCAGCTCGGGGTCGTCCCAGGTCGGCGTGTGGCCGACCTCGGGGAGGACGAGGAAGCGGGCTCCGGCCGGCCGGCGGTGCGCCTTCGGCGGGCCGAGCAGGCGGTCGCGCTCGCACCAGGCAATCGTCACTGGCACGTCCTCCGGGTAGCCGGCTGGGTCGAAGACGTGGCTGCGCATCGCCCGGTTGGCGGCGTCGTAGCCCTCGCCGTCGAGCCAGCCGAGGGCGAGCTCGTGGGCCGCGTCGGGCGGGATCCGCTCGGGGTGGGCGGCGATCGACTGGAAGGCGGCGCGGCGCGTCTGCGGGAAGCGCAGGGCGAGCGAGAGGAAGGGGCGCACCGCCTTCACCCAGGGTGAGCCGCGCAGCAGCATCCGCGCGCCGCCGCCTGAGGGCTCGCCGAGCGGGCGCGACCAGAGGCCGGCGGGGGAGAGGGTGGTGACCGAGGCGGCCCAGCCGAAGCGGCCCATTTCCAGCGCCACCCAGCCGCCGAGCGAGTTGCCGGCGACGTGCGGTCGCTCGACCCCCTGGCGGAGGCACTCCTCGTGCACGGCGCGGGCGAGGTTCGCCGCCGTCGCCTCTTCGCCTTCGGGCAGGGGCGGCGTCGTCCCGAAGCCGGGCATGTCGACTGCGTGGACCTCGCGCTCGCCCTCCAGCAGGGGGATGACCGGCTCCCAGATGCTGCGGGTGCCGCCCAGCCCGTGGATCAGCAGCAGTTGCTCGCTCACCGCGCGCCCGGTTTGGCGAACAGCGCCTGCACGTCGCCGATCCGCCGCTCGCGGAAGCCCGCCTCCGAGGAGGAGAGGTAGAAGTCCCAGAGGCGGCGGAAGCGCTCGTCGTAGCCGCGGTCGCGCAGCCGCTCCCAGGCGGCGAAGAAGCGCTGACGCCACTCGGCCAGGGTCGGCGGGTAGTGGGCGGTGATGTCGTCGATCCAGACCTGCTTCATGCTGGTGACGCGCTCCAGGCAGCCGGTGATCAGGCCCTCGGAGGGGAGGCAGCCGCCGGGGAAGACGTGGGTGTTGGCGAAGCTCTTCGCCCCCTTCTCGATCTCGTAGATGCCGTCGTCGATCGTGATCGCCTGCAGCAGCATCAGGCCGTCGTCGCTGAGCAGCTCGTCGCAGCGGCGGAAGAAGTCGTCGAAGTACTGCCAGCCGACCGCCTCGATCATCTCGACGCTGACCAGCCGGTCGTAGCGGCCCTCGAGGTCGCGGTAGTCCTGCAGCAGCACCGTCACCTGGTCCTCGAGCCCGGCATCGCGCACCCGCTGTTTCGCCAGCTCGAACTGCGCGCGGGAGATCGTCGTCGTCGTCACCCGGCAGCCGCTGCGCCGGGCGGCGTGGATCGCCATCCCGCCCCAGCCGGTGCCGATCTCCAGCAGGTGGTTCTCCGGTCCGAGCCGCAACCGGTCGCAGATCCGGTCGAGCTTCGCCAGTTGCGCCTGCTCGAGGCTCGCCCCCGCGTCGGGGAAGTAGGCGCAGCTGTACATCATCTGCTCGTCGAGGAAGGCGGCGAAGAGGTCGTTGCCGAGGTCGTAGTGGGCGGAGATGTTCTGGCGGGCGCCGCCGCGGGTGTTCTCGGGGACGAGGTGGCGGACCCGGTGCCAGAGGCCGCGGGGTCGGGCGACGAGGCCGCGCACCCCGTCCATCTCGCGCAGCTCGCGGGCGGCGATCTGGATCAGGGCGACGAGGTCGTCGGTCTCCCAGAGCCCGTCGACGTAGCCCTCGCCGAGGCCGACGCTGCCGCGCAGCGGCCCGCGCCAGGCGGCCGGGTCGTTGATCTGGACGGTCGCCGTCAGTTCGGAGTCGGGCGGGCCGAAGCTGCGTTCGCGCGAGCCTTCGACCACGTCGATGCGGCCGTTGCGGACCCGGCCGAGGGCGGCCCCGACGCCGGCGCGGGCGAGCGCGTCCCTCACGGCGAGACGAACCCCCGCGGGCGGCTCCCCTCCGGGTGCGGGTGGTACCTGGCGCCCTTCAGCTTCAGCCGCAGCGACTGGGCGTAGATCTTCGCCACCACCTGCAGCGACATCGCCGGGTAGCGGGCGAGCAGGCGGGTGAGGGTGCCGCGGCTGAGCTCGCGGCGGTGGAGGCTGAGGGTGGCGTCGAAAGTTCTGCCCGGTCCGCCGCGCGGGCGCGACTCGATGTGGGCGACGAGGCGGTCGCCCGGCTCGGTGGCGCGGAAGGCGTAGGTCTGGTCCATGCCCATTAGGGGCGAGACGTGGAAGGTCTTCTCCAACTCTTCACCGAGCACCGTACCGCGACGCTCGCCGCGCGCCAAGACGTAGGGGTGTTGTTCACCCCAGGGAATGTTCCGCACGTCGGCCACGACCGCCTCCACCTGCTCGCCACCCTGGTCGAAGCAGTAATAGAAGGAGACCGGGTTGAATGAGTGGCCGAAGTAGCGCAGGCCGGTGAGCAGGCGGACCGGCCCGGCGGGATGGGTGCCGGTGACCTCCGCGACCGCCTCGCGGGCGCAGTCGTCGAGCGGTTGCGCCGGGTCGCCGATGAAGTCCGCGCGGCGAAAGCGGGCGAGAGCCCGCCGCCGGGCCGAGAAGAAGGGGTAGGGATCGAGCACCCCCGGCAGCTCGGCCAGGTCGAGGTACATGAGGAAGAGCGGATAGCGGAACTCGTGCTCGACCGGCTCGAAGCGCCGGTGCCGGATCCAGCCCTCATAGGCGGCCGAGGCAATCACGCGGCCAGCGCCTCCGGCGCATCCGACTTTCGCCCCAGCGGAGTGTGGTCAAACTCGGCTGCGTTGGCGGCGATCTCGCCACAGACCCGCTGGGCGCTAACCACGCCGTCCTCGTGGAAGCCCCAGCCCCAGTAGGCGCCGCAGTAGTGGGTGCGGTGGGCGGTGCCGCTGATCTCAGCGTGGCGGGCCTGGGCGGCGACCCCCTCCTTGGTGTAGACGGGGTGGTCGTAGGTGATGCGGTGAAGGATCTTGGCCGGGTCTATCCGCTCGCCCTGGTTGAGGGTGAGGAAGTAGTGCTCCTTGCTGCGCAGGCGCTGCAGGTTGTTCATCCAGTAGGTGACCGTCGACCCCGCGGCAGGCTCCTCGCTGAGGTGGAAGTTCCAGCTCGACCAAGCGGCGCGCCGCCGCGGCATCAGCGCGGCGTCGGTGTGGAGGACCGCTTCGTTCCGCTGATAGGGGATCGCGCCGAGGATCTCGCGCTCGGCCTCGCTCGGGTCGCCGAGCATCTTCAGCGCCTGGTCGGAGTGGGCGGCGATCACTACCCGGTCGAACTCCTCGCTCTCGCATCCCTCGGCGTCGATCCGGACGCCGTCGGGCAGCCGCTCGATTCGCCGCACCGCCGCGCCCGTCCGCACCCGGTCCCGCCACGGCGCCGTGATCGCCTCGACGTAGCTGCGCGAGCCGCCGCTGACCGTCTGCCACTGCGGCCGGTTGCGCAGCGAGTACATCCCGTGGTTCTCGAAGAACTCGGCCATGAAGCTGGCCGGGAAGCTCCACATCTGCGCCGGGTCGGCCGACCAGACGGCGCTCGCCTGGGGCACGATCAGCCGCTCGATGAAGTGGCGGGAGAAGCCCTGTTGCTCGAGCCAGTGGCCGAGCGAGGGCGCGGTCCCGTTCATCCCGATCAGCGCCCGCGCCTCGCGATTGAAGCGGCGCCACTCGCGCAGCATGCCGAGGAAGGTCGGGCTGACCAGATGCGCGGGGCGGGCGAAGAGGCCCCAGGGCGTGCCGGAGTACTCGAAGCGGCCGCGGCCGTCGGCGACCGAGAAGCTCATGTGCGAGGGCTGGCTTGCCACCCCCAGCTCCGTCAGCAGCGCTTCGAACTGGGGGTAGTTGCGGTCGTTGAAGACGATGAAGCCGGTGTCGATCCAGTGGGTCCCGTCACCGGTCTCGACCGGGACCGTGTGGGTGTGGCCGCCGATCCGAGACGCAGCCTCATAGACGACGATCTCGTGCTTGGGATGCAGCTTGTGGGCAGCCACCAACCCGGAGATGCCCGTCCCAACGATCGCGATCTTCATCGCTCTTCCTTACGAGGCCGTGAGGGGATCGGTTGCATCGGATCGCCAAACCGGTACCCGCAGCACCTCGGCCACTACCGTGTTGGAACCAGTTGTGAGCACCATGCCTCAGAGGAGACGCGGCGCGCTGGCGCTGTTCGCTGCCCTTGCCGCACTCGCCGTCGCGGCGCTTGCGCCTGCCTGGGGCGCGGCCGAGACCGGCGGTGCCGGCCAGGTGGAAAGCGGCGGCAACCTCGGCAACTCGGCCTTCGACCGGCAGGGGATGTGGGTCTGGTACGTCTCCCGCTCGGAGGGCGGCAGCATCAGCGCGATCATCGCCCGCGCCAAGCGCAACGACATCGGCACCGTCTACGTCAAGTCCGGCGACGGCGGCACTTACTGGAGCCAGTTCAACACCAGCCTGGTTGGGGCGCTGCACCGCGCCGGCCTCAGCGTCTGCGCCTGGCAGTTCGTCTACGGCGACGCGCCCGTCGCCGAGGCGAAAGTCGCCGCCGCCGCGATCAAGCGTGGCGCCGACTGCTTCGCGATCGACGCCGAGGCCGACTACGAGGGCAAGTACGCCGCCGCCGACCGCTACGTCCGCAACCTGCGCTCCCGGGTCGGCGACACCTTCCCGATCTCCCTCGCCGCCTTCCCTTATGTCGACTACCACCCCTCGTTCCCCTACTCGGTCTTCCTCGGGCCGGGCGGCGCCACCTACAACCAGCCGCAGATGTACTGGAAGACGATCGGCACCTCGGTGCGCGAGGTCTACGAGCACACCTACCTCTACAACCGCGTCTACGGACACCCGATCTATCCGATCGGCCAGACCTACGAAGCGCCTGGCAGCGGCGGGATCAAGCTCTTCCGCCGTTTCGCCGCCAGCTTCGGCGGGCTGCCGCCGAGCTGGTGGTCATGGCAGGAGACCAGCGGGGTGGAGTGGGGGGCGCTCGGCGCCGACAGCGCCAACCTGCCGGTCGCCGGCTACCGCCAGGAAGTCGTCCACCCGCTGCTGAAACGCAAAAGCCGCGGCGACCTCGTCGTCTGGGCCCAGGAGCACCTGATCGCCGCTGGCGCTGAACTGCCGGTCACCGGCTTCTTCGGCGCCCAGACCGCCCGCGCGGTCCGCCTCTTCAAGGAAGCCCGCGGCCTGCCGGCCAACGCGATCGTCGACACCGAAACCTGGAACGCCCTGCTCGCCTTCACCCCCTACCGCCCCCGCTGGACCGCCGCCGGGGCAAGCGTCGCAGCCACCGGCCGCCCGCGCCCGGCGACCCGTCCACTCTCGGCCCGCCTGCCGGCGAAGGCCTACGAGATCCCGTCGGGCCCCGCGCAGCGGGGTGCTGTTAGACGCTGATCCGGGTGACGAGCCGGCCGAGGGTCGGCGACTCGACCGCGATCTCGTCGCCGTCGGCCAGCCAGACGCGCGGCTGGCGGCCCATGCCCACGCCCTCGGGGGTGCCGGTGGAGACGATGTCGCCGGGCTCCAGGGTCATCAGGTGAGAGATCTGGGTCACCAGCTGGGGGATGCTGAAGATCAGGTCGTCGGTGGCGCCGTTCTGCATCTCCTCGCCGTTGAGGGTGAGGCGGATCGCGATCGCGTCGGCGGGACCGGCCTCGTCGGGCGTCACCAGATAAGGACCGCAGGGCGCGGCGCCGTCGAAGACCTTGCCCGGCATCCACTGCGGGGTCGCTCCCTGCAGGTCACGGGCGGAGAGATCGTTGAGCAGGGTGTAACCGGCGACGTGGTCGAGCGCCTTGGACTCGGCGACGTCCTTGGCCCGCCGGCCGATGACGAAAGCGACCTCGGCCTCGTAGTCGGTCTTCGCGGTCGGCACCTGCACCGTCGCCCCGTCGGGGACCAGGGCGTTGGGGTACTTGGCGAAGATCGTCGGCATCTCCGGCAACTGCTCGACCCCGACCTCGGCCGCGTGCTTGCGGTAGTTGAGGCCGATGCAGACGATCTTCTCCGGGTCGGGAATCGGGGCCAGGAGTCGGACCGCCGAGGGCGGGTGCGAGGGGGCGCCGCTGTCGCCGAGTCGGCTGCGCAGGTCCTCGATCCGACCGGCCGCGATCAGCTCGCGCAGGCTGCCCCGGTGCGGCTCGCCGAGCAGCGCCCAGGCATCGACGACCCGATCGTCCTCGAGCACCCCCGCTCGCGCCCCGTCACCCGCATCGAAGGTCGCCAACTTCACGCGCCGCAGCCTAGCCCGAAGCCGGTGACAGATGCGCCTACCAGTGGGAAAACTCTCACCAAAACCCCCTAGCCGGCACTCGGGGTCACTTGTAAGGTGTCCTGACCTTCCGCTGAAGAAATCATGATTGGTTCAATCACACCCCCGGTCCGCCTGCCTCTCCACGGGCTGCTCGAATTCGCCTTCGACGCCCTCATCGAAGAGTTCCTCGAGGAGTTGCAGCAGAGCGAGTTCCGCGACATTCGCCTCGCCCACGGCTGCGTCTTCCGCTACATGAAGGAGCAGGGCCTACGCCTGACCGAGATCGCCGAGCGGGGGAACATGACCAAGCAGTCTGCGGGGGAGGTGGTCGACGACATGGTCGCGCTCGGTTACGTCGAACGCGTTCCCGACCCCGATGATCGGCGGGCGAAGCTCGTCCGCCTCACGGAGCGAGGCGAAGCCGCCCAGTCGTATGGCTTTGGCCTCCTCGCCGAGATCGAGAAGCGCTGGGGAGAGCGCTATGGCGCCGAGCGGATAGCCGGCCTGCGAGCGACGCTGGAGGAGATCGCCGCGGTCGAGGCTCCGTTCGCCGTGCCGGAGCCGGCAGAGCCGGAGCCGGCCGGCCGCCGCTGACTCGCATGCGCAGCTACCTGAGTCCACTCGACGCGACCTTCCTCGAGATCGAGGAGATCGACGCCGCGGCGCAGGTGCAGATCGGCTGGACCAACATCTTCGATCCGGTGCCGGGCGGCGGCAAACCCTGCCTGGAGACGCTGCGGGATCAGGCCCGATCGCGCCTGGAGGACTCTTCGGTCCTGCGCCGGCGCCTCTCGGCGCCGCGGGTCGCCCAGCTCTCGCTGCCGATCTGGCTGCCGGATCCCGCCTTCGACGTCGGCGAGATGATCCGGCGCGCCGTCCTCCCGGCCCCCGGCGGCGAGGAGCAGCTGACCGACTGGCTGGGCGACCACTTCTCGCGCCGGCTCGACCGCTCGCTGCCGCTGTGGGAAGTGACCCTGCTGGAAGGCCTGGAGGGGGGGCGCTGGGCACTCGTCTTCAAGGTCCACTACTGCCTCGTCGACGGCTTCAGCGCCGCGAACCTGGCGGCGGCCCTGGTCGATTCCGAGCCGCACCCGGAGGAGGGGACAACGACGCTGTCGGAGATCGTTGCCTCGCTGGGCGAGGAGGAGGAGCGGGCGGCGCTGGCGCGACTGCGCGGGGTGGTCGGGATCGGCGGTATCGACGCCGAGATCAAACCCCATGACGTGGCCTCGCTCCTCTGGAGGTCCGGGGTGATCGCGTCGAGGCTGGCGCGCCAGCAGATGGAGCCACCACGCCGCACCAGCCTCAACGGGACCACGGGGACGAGTCGCCAGCTGGCTGCGCTCGACGTCTCGCTCGAGGCTCTGGAGCGGCTGGGGCGGGAGATGGGAGGCACGGCCAACGACGTGGCGATGACGGCGATCGCCGGCGGCTTGCGCCGGCTCTTCGAGCGCCGCGGCGAGGACGTCGATCAGGTCCGGGCGATCCTGCCACTCAACATGCGGCGAGCGAGCGAGTCGCTGGTGCTGGGCGAGGAGGTGTCCTCGCTGTTCGTGGAGATGGAGGTCGCCGAGCCCGATCCGTTCCGGCGTTACCGCAAGATCGCCGCGGCCGCGAGCGAACCGTGGGAAGGCGTGGCGAGCGTGGCGAACGACGCGCTCGAACGGACCGACCTGACGCAGCCACTCGTCCAGAGCGTCGTTGCCCGCCTCGCCTTCATGCCCGAACTGTTCAACATCACGGTCGCCAACACCCCCTCCTTCCCCTTCACGCTCTACTCGCTCGGCGCGCCGATGCGGCGCGTCATCCCGGTCGCCCCGCTCTGCTCCAGCCAGGCCCTCGCCGTCGCGGTTGGCGGCTACGACGGCAGGGTCTTCTTCGGCCTCACCGCCGACCGCGAGGCAGTGCCCGACCTCGACCTCGTCCGCACCGGCATCGAGGAGACCCTGCGCGACCTTTCGCGCGTCTCGGCCTAGGAACCACCCCGTCGGATGCGCTAGCGTTGCCCCCCGGGCCGCACCCCAATGGCCCGCCGCAGTATTCCCTGGGGGCGTAGCTCAGCTGGTTAGAGCGCCGGCCTGTCACGCCGGAGGTCGCGGGTTCGAGTCCCGTCGCTCCCGCTTCGGGCTGCTCGTGGACCTCTTGGCCCATATGGCTAGTCCTGTTGAGTGCTTGAGCAGTTTCTATATATGTTGCTGCGATCAGGCGGCTGATCTTCTTACTGTCGGTTGCGGCGCTGGGCGCCGTTGCGGCTCTCGCGGTACCGGTGCCCCCACACGCTCAAGCGCTCGATTACGACTGCGCTGACTTCAGCTCGCAGTCGCAGGCCCAGGAATACCTGCTGCCCGGCGACCCCTACAACCTCGATGGGGACAGCGACGGGACCGCTTGCGAGGACCTGCCGTGTCCTTGCTCATACGGGGTGCCGGCCGCACCCATTGCGCCGCCGCCCGAGGAAGTCGCGGAACCGGTCTACCGCGCCTACGTCGCCTGCAGGCGGAACAGCAACGCGCTCCCCGCTCATCACTGCCGGCTGGGGAGCAAGGTCGGGGCCTTCTTCGAAAGCTCGGCGCCGGTCAGCTACTCGGTGTGTGTTCGCTTCCCCAGCCACCGCCGGCTGTGCGCCCGCGGCCAGAGCGCGGAAGCAGGTGCTCTTTACGTCAACGCGGTCCACACCCGGGAACTCGGCCGCCACGCCGTCACCTGGTACGTGGGCGGCAGGCGAATCAACCGCGTCTTCCGGATCGCCTCGACGGGCTGACCCTGCGTCAGTAGCGCGGCGGCTGCTCGCGAATTTCGCGGCGTTCTTCGACTGGCGGGACCTCGCCGGGGGCTACTGGCCGGGCGCGGCGGGACCAGACGAGTTCTTGGAAGAGGCCGAGGATCAAGCCGGCGGCGCCGGCGATCATCAGGATCACGCCGATGGTGTCGATCGCGACGCCCTGGACGTGGAAGTTGGTCGCGAACTTGAGGATCGCGCCGACGGCGATGAGGAAGATGCCAGCTCCGATAGTCATGGGGCCTCGGTACCCCGCGGTTGGATCGACAAACCGAAGTGGACTTAAGATCCCGGCATGCCGCGCGCCCTCGCTCTTGCCGCCCTGGTCGCCGCCTTCCTGGTGCCCGCGAGCGCCACCGCCGCGACTCGGTTCGCCGCACCCGGTGGGGGGATGGTGCCGGGCTGCGCCCAGGTCGCGCCGTGCTCGCTCGAGTACGCGATCACCGCCGCCTCGGCGGGAGACGAGGTCGTCGTCACCCCCGGCCAGTACACCGTCGGGACGACGATCGAAACCGAAACGCCGCTTTGGATCCACGGCCAGCCGGGCGTCGTCAAGCCGCGGATCTTCGCCGCCGACAAATCCGTCCTCAAAAGCTTCGCCCCGCAGCGGATCACCGACCTGTCGTTCGAATCGACCAACAACCCGGACGGTGCCCTCTTCGTTCCCGCCGACGGCACCGTCCTCGAACGGCTGGAGATCTTCGCCCGCGGCGCCGAATCACTGGGGCTGCGACCCGGGAACGACTTCACGATGACCGACACGCTGATCCTCGCCGAAAACTCGCTCGACGCGACCGGGGTGTTCATCCAGGGCACCGCCTCGGGCACGGTGCAGCTGCGCAACGACACGATCGTCGCCGAGGGCAGCGACGCGGTCGGCCTGTCGGTCTTCATGGTCGGCAAAAACTCCGCCCTGACGGTCGAGGCGACCAACGTGATCGTCAGCGGCACCCGGACCGACGCCCTGGCGCAGAAATCCTCGGAAGCGACTGGCTCGACCGTCGCCGCCCACTTCGACCACTCCAACCTCGACAGCTCAGAAGGGTCGGTGACCTCGACCAACGGCCAGACGGCGCCGCCGCAGTTCACCCCGCCCAACCCGCGCGGCTTCCAGCAGGCGGCGACCTCGCCGACGATCGACGCCGGGGTCAACGACCCCCGCAATGGCCCGGTCGACATCGACGGCCGGCCACGGGCGCTCCCCCGCAACCGCAGTTGCGAGGTCCCCGACCCGCCGGCGATCACCGACATCGGCGCCTATGAGTTCGACCCGGGAATCCTCGCCTGCGTACCGCGGACCCGGATCGTCAAGTTCAAGCTGCGCAAGCGCCGCGCGAAGATCTGGTTCACCGCTACCGGGACCCAGGAACCCGTCACCTTCCGCTGCCGTCGCGATCGCTATCGCTGGTACCCCTGCACCTCGCCCGTCGCCTATGGAAATCTGCGGTCGGGGCGGCACGTGATCAAGGTCCGCGCCTTCTCGCCGATCGCCAGCGACCAGACCCCGGCCAAGCGCAGGTTCCGGGTCAAGCGGCCAGCGCGGTCCAAAGGCGTCGCTCGGCGCTGAGCACCCGCTCGGCGTCCACGCCGACCGCGTCCCACGGCTCCGGCCGAGGCTCGTCGCTTTCGCTCGCGACCCGGAACGCCTCGGCCAGCTCGGTCCACCTCGCCGCCGCCTCGGCCGCCAGCGGCGCCTCGCCGCGCCCCGCCTCCTCGAGGAAGCGCGAGTACATCAGCCGGAAGCAGCCGCCGCCGGTCCCGCGCCGCTCGATCACCTGGTAGGCGAACCGCGCGCACCACTGCCAGTCTTCGACGGTCTGCGGCCATGAGCCCGCCTCGGCGGCGAGCCGCTCGAGTGCCGGCACGCCGCCGAACTCGCCGAATGGCGGCTCCAGCATCTCGCCCGCCGCCCGCGCGATCGCCCGCGGCACCGCCGCCTCCAGCAGCTCGCGGTCGACCGCCTCGGAGACGGTGAACATGTGGCCTTCCAGCGGGTAGGCGGGATGGCCGCTGTGGCGGGCCCGGGCCAGGTTCTCCAGCTGGGTCGTCTGCAGTTGCTCGAAGCCGGTGTCGGAGAGGTGGGCGACCTCGTCGTCGTAGCCGGCCAGGACCACCGCGTGGCCGGGGAAGTGGGCCGAGTTGCCGTAGTGGTCCAGGTAATAGATGTCGGTGAGCAGCAGCGCCGGGTTGCCGGCGTCGATCTCGGTCCGCGCCGCCTCCCAGGCCGCCGGCCCATCCTCCGCGGCGAAGGTCCGCATTTCCAGCGCCGCCCCGGTCAGCTCGCGGAAGCTCTCCTCCAGCCGCGCGGTGCGGCCGTTGAACCAGCGGCTGGGGGAGGTGTCGTCGAGCGCCAGGTAGTAGAAGCCCGCCCCGGCGCCGAGCCCGAGGGCCATCTCCTCACTGATCTCCACGCCGTGGAAGGCGAGCAGGTTGCGCAGCGCGGTCGAGCCGCAATGGTTGCCGGGGGTGTGGACGAAGCCGGGGACGGAGGGCATCGCCCAATAGTCTCTCGCGCCGATGCAGGAACTGGATCTGAAGCTGCTGCGCTGGATGCGAACCCACGGCCACAGCCCCGGCGTGGAGGACGCCGCGATCGCCCTCGGCAAGGCCGGCAACAACGCCCTCGTCTGGTTCGTGCTCGGCGCCGCGCTGGCGATCATCGACAACGCCCGCTGGGAGCAGTGGGCGGTCTGCGCCCTGCTCGGCCCGTTCGCGATCGGACTCAACTACGCGATCAAGCTGGTGGTGAAGCGGCCGCGGCCGGTGCTCGAGGGCCTGCCGCCGCTCGGCGGCGCCCCCAGCAGCCTCAGCTTTCCCTCCGCCCACGCCACCTCGTCCTTCGCGGTGGCGACGGCGATGGTCCGGGTCGACCCAGCGATGGGCGCCGCCTTCGTCGTCGCCTTCGCGCTGGCGCTCGGCCGCCCCTACCTCGGCATGCACTACCCGTCCGACGTCGTCGCCGGCGCCGTCCTCGGCGTCCTCCTCGGCCTGATCGTCCCGCTGCCCTCATGAAGGTCGGGATCGTCGGCCTACCGAACGCGGGCAAGTCCACCCTCTTCAACGCCCTGACCAAGGGCGGCGCCCAGACCGGCGACTACCCGTTCACGACGATCGAGCCCAACGTGGCGATCGCCGAGGTCCCGGACGAGCGACTGCAACAGGTGGCGGCAACGGTGGGCAGCTCGAAGCTGGAACCGGCGACGATCTTCTTCCACGACATCGCCGGCCTGGTCAAAGGCGCCTCCGAAGGGGAGGGGCTCGGCAACCAGTTCCTCGCCTCGATCCGCGAGACCGACGCGATCTGCCACGTCGTCCGCTGCCACGAGGACTCAGGGGTTCCGCACCCCGACGGCCGGGTCGACCCGCTGGCCGACATCGAGACGATCGAGACCGAGCTGATCCTCTCCGATTACGACCAGGTCGAGCGGCGTCTGCCCCGGGTCGGCAAGCAGGCGAAGTCAGGCGACGCCGAGGCGATCGCCGAGCTGGGCTGGTTGGAAGCGGTGCATGAGGCGCTCGCTGCCGGCAAGCCGGCGCGCTCGGTTCCCGTCCCCGAGGCCGCTCCCGACGCGGCGATGAACCTCGGGGCGCTGACCACGAAGCCGATCCTCTACGTCGCCAACGTCGACGAGGGCGACGGCGAGCCACCCGCGGCGGTTGCCGCGCACGCGAGTGCAGTCGGCGCCGGGGTGGTCGCGGTCAGTGCCCGGATCGAGGGCGAGCTGGCCGAGCTCGATCCGGCCGAAGCGGAGGAGATGCGCGAGTCCTACGGGGTCGAGGGCTCGGGCCTAGCGCGTCTCGTCCGCGCTGCCTACGAGCTGCTGGAGCTGATCACCTTCTTCACCGCCGGCGAGGGCAAGGAGGCGGTCGCCCGGCCGCTGCACCGCGGCGCCACCGCGCTGGAGGCGGCGGGCACGATCCACACCGAGATCATGGAAGCGTTCGTCAAAGCCGAGGCGATCGGCTGGCAGCAACTGGTCGAGTGCGGCGGCTACGCCGCGGCCCGCGACAAGGGCCTGCTGCGGATCGAGGGTCGCGACTACCTCGTCCAGGACGGCGACGTGATCACGATCAAGGTCTGAGGCACCGCCCCGCCGATCGCTCGGGGCGGGCACCTCCAGCCTCAGCCCCCCTTGTGAATCGAGGTTGCCGGGTACGCCTGACTGCATCCGCTGAGCCTCACATGCATCACCTCCTTCCCTCACCGGAAGCGTCCTTCGCGGCGATGCACTGGTTCTTATTGCTTCGACCGGGCTCAGTAAAGGGCTCTAGCTAGCCATTTTCTCGCTTCTTCCGAGCATTTATGCCCTAACCTGCTCGCTACCGGAGAGTCATCAGTCGATCAATCGAAAGGGCTTGGGGATGGCGGGGAGAGACAGCGAGGCGAAGCAGCGCAGGGAAACGATCAGCACCGCGCTCAAGCATCCGCTGCGGGTGCGGATCCTCGAAGCCCTCAACGAAGGCCCCCGCAGCCCCAGTCAGTTCGTCGAGGAAGGGCTGATCCCGAAGGAGCACTACACGACCTACCAGCAGGCCCTCTCGCTCGCCTCCTACCACTTCCGCGAGCTGCAGAAGGAAGGCTGCCTGGAGGTAATCGAATCGATTCCGCGGCGCGGCGCCCTCGAGCACGTCTACGAAGGCAAGGCGCGGGTCTACTTCGACGACGCCGAGTTCGAAGGTCTGCCGCGGAGCGCGCGCCGCAAGCTCTCGCGCATCTCCCTGCAGGGGATGGTCGCCCGCGCCGACCGGGCGATCGCCGACGACACCTTCGACGCCCGCCCCGATCGTCACCTGACCTGGATGCCGATGCAGCTCGACGAGCGCGGCTGGAGCGAAGTGATCGCCAAGCTGGCGGCGACCTTCGAGGAGCTGACCCGGATCCGGCTCGACGCCCGCGACCGGCTGTCCGCCTCGGGCGAGGAGGTGGTGACGGCGACGGTGGCGATGCTGGGCTTCGAATCGCCGCCGCCTCCTCCATTGCGGGATTGAGCGCGGAGAGGGAGTTAGAGTCCGGGCATGGAGGAACTTGCTCGTTTTCCTCAGGTGGCTTTGAAGGCTGGCCACTACGAGAGCTTTTACATCAAGGCCTGCCAGCCGGGCGGTGGCAAAGGCGTCTGGATCCGGCACACGGTCCACAAGCGCCCGGGGGCCGAGCCCAACGGCTCGATCTGGTTCTGCCTCTTCGACCGCGAGGCCGACGGGCCGCGGGCGACCAAGGTGACGGTCCCGGCGGACCAGCTGGAGGCGCCGGCTGGCGAGTGGATCCGGGTCGCCGACGCGGTGATCGGCCCCGGCCGCGCCGAGGGCTCGGTCGACACCGAGGCGCTCAGCGCTGCCTGGTCCTTCACCTTCGAGGGCGAGGCCGAGCCCTGCAAGTACCTGCCGGCCGACTGGCTCTACAAGGCGCCGCTGCCGAAAACCAAGTTCCTCGCGCCCTACCCCGACGCCCGCTTCGAAGGCCGGCTCGAGGTCGACGGCGAACCGTACGAGCTGAGCGGCTGGCCGGGGATGATCGGCCACAACTGGGGGACCGAGCACGCCGAGCGCTGGGTCTGGCTGGAGGGAACCGGCTTCGCCGACGCGCCCAACACCTACTTCGACGCCGGCGCCGCCCGCGTCCGCCTCGGCTCGCGGATCAGCCCCTGGATCCCCTCCGGGATGCTCGTCCTCGATGGCGAGGCCCACCGGCTCGGCGGTCTCGGCGCGATCCGCTCGGCGAAGATCGAGGAGCACCCCGCGGTCTGCAGCTTCACCCTGCCTGGCAAGGACATCGTCGTCCATGGCCGCATCACGGCCCCGGAGAAGGACTTCGTCGGCTGGGTCTACGCCGACCCCAAGGGCCCCGAGCACAACACCGTCAACTGCTCGGTCGCCGACCTCGAGCTGACCGTCGAACGGCCGGGCCAGCCACCGCGCGAGCTAACGCTGCCCGGCGGCGGCGCCTATGAGCTGGGGATGCGGGAGACCGATCACGGCATCCCGATCCAGCCCTACCCCGACGGCTGAGTGTCGCTTTTGTCTCGCTATAGGAGACAAAAGCGACAGGCCTATTTGGAGACGACCTTTTCGAAGCTCATCCAGGTGTCGTAGCCGCCGAGCGCGACCGAGAGCTCGGAGCCGCTGACGGTGGTGGTGCCGCCGGTGCCGACGAGCTTGGCGCTGATGATCCGTGGCGAAACGCCGGTCTTGGTGATCATCACCTGTTTCAGCTTGCCCTGCAGGTAGCCGCCGAGGCGGGAGCTGATTTCGGGACCGCTGAAGTCCAGCGTCCATTTGTGCAGCGGGCAGTAGTAGTCGTAGGGGTCGGGGACGCCGACCAGGTAGGGGACGGGCGATCCGAAGACGTTGACGGCGCTCTCGGTGTGGCCGCCGGAGCAGGCCGAGTAGAGGGTCTGGGCGATGTCGCTGCCGTACATCACGACTTGGCCGCGGGTCGCGTCGACCGCCTGGTTGGTGCGGTCGTACTCGCTTTCCAATCCCTCATATACCTGGCTGCGGGTGTCGGAGTAGAGGTCGAAGCCGTTGCCGCCGACGTCGCCGGTGAGGGCGATCGAGCGGACCGCTAGCGCCTGGGCTTTCAGCTCCTCCGTCGGCCAGGAGGGCGGCACCTCGTTCGGCATCACGCCTTTGACGTACTGCTCCAGGGCCAGGGCGTTGACGATGTTGAGCGAGCCGGCGTCGCTTTCGGTCGGCACCGTCTCCAGCGCGCCGCGGTAGGTGCCGTGGCCGGCGATCGCGATCTTGCCGCGCCCCGCGGCGCGCAGTTTGCGGCCGCAGTTGGCGAGCGGTTTGCCGCCCGAGCTGCGCAGCTTCACGGTCTTGCCGACCCGGTGTGCCTCGTAGTTGCGAGCCGGGTCGAGCGCTTTGCCGCAGGCGCTGGTCGCGCCGCTGAATTCGACGTCGCCGGGGGAGATGTCGAGCAGCACCCGCACCACCCGTGGCTTTTCCAGGGTGCCGATCGTCGTCCCCCGGTAGTAGTGACCGAGGATGAAGCGGTAGTTCTTGCCGGCCTTGGCGTAGCCGTAGGCCCCGTAGGCGCTCATCCCGACCCCGTGGCCGAAGCCGCGCCCGTGGACGACCCAGCTGACGCTGGCCTGGGCGGCGACCGGCCAGGCGAATGCCAGCAGCGAGGCGGTGATGAGGATGTGTCTGACGATCTTGGACATCTCTGAGCCAACAGATTCAACAATCAGGAGTAGCGGCCTGCCTGTCCGGGGACGTAACCTGGATACGTGACTGCAACCGACCACAAGCTCCTCGCCGCCGGCGAGTGGATCGAGACCGGCGAGTGGAGCGAGGTGAAGAGCCCCTACGACGGCAGCCTCGTCGGCCGCGTCGCTCAGGGGGACGAAGCGCTGGTCGAACGGGCGATCGAGGCCGCGCACGAGGCCTTCGAGAGCGCCGACTTCCCCCAGCACAAGCGGGCGGCGGTGCTGGAGCGGGCCGCCGAGCTGGTTGCCGAGCGCCGCGACGAGCTGGCGGCGGCGATCGCCGCCGAGGCCGGCAAGCCGATCAAGACGGCGACGGTCGAGGCCGAACGCTGCGTCTCCACGCTCGAGTTCTCCGCGGTCGAGGCGCGCAAGCTGACCGGCGGCACGGTGCCGATGGACGCCGCCGCGGCCGGGGCGGGCAAGCTCGGGGTGATGCTGCGGGTGCCCTATGGCGTGGTCGGTGCGATCAGCCCCTTCAACTTCCCGCTCAACCTCGTCGCCCACAAGCTCGGCCCGGCGATCGCCGCCGGCAACGCGGTCGTCCTCAAGCCGGCCGGGCAGACGCCGATCTCGGCCCTGAAGCTGGCCGGGATCCTGGTCGAGGCGGGGCTGCCGGAGAACTGGCTCTCGGTCATCCCGGGACCCGGCTCCAAGGTCGGCAACAGGATCGTCGAGCACCCGCTGACCAAGGCGATCACCTTCACCGGCTCGGCCCCGGTCGGCTGGGACATTCGCTCCAAGGTCCCGCACAAGAAGGTCAACCTGGAGCTCGGCTCCAACGCGCCGCTGATCGTCAACGACGACGGCGACTGGGAAGCGGCCGCCGACAAAGCCCAGATCCACGCCTTCTCCCACGCCGGGCAGAGCTGCATCTCGATCCAGCGGATCCTCGTCCACGAGGCCGTCGCCGACGAGTTCATCGCCCGGCTGGTCGCCAACGTCGAGAAGCTGACCGTCGGCGATCCGCTCGACGCGGGCACCGACGTCGGGCCGCTGATCACCCCCGACGACCGCGACCGGGTCAAGCAGTGGGTCGACGAGGCCGTCGCCGGCGGGGCGGAGCTGCTGACCGGGGGAGACCTGGTCGACGAGGGCCGCTGCCTGGCGCCGACCCTGCTGAAGGCGCCGCCGAAAGAGGCCAAGGTCTGGTGCGAGGAGATCTTCGGCCCGGTGGCGACGATCGACACCTTCGCCGACTTCGACGAGGCACTCCGCCTCGCCAACGACTCCAAGTTCGGCCTCCAAGCCGGCGTCTTCACCCGCGACATCGGCCGCGGCCTGCAGGCCGGCCGCACCCTCGAGTTCGGCGGCGTCCTGATCAACGAGGTGCCGACCTTCCGCACCGACCAGCAGCCCTACGGCGGCGTCAAGGACTCCGGCAACACCCGCGAGGGCCCGGCCTACGCCGTCTACGAGCTGACCGAGGAGCGCTTCGTCACCTTGCAGGGGTAGTGCCGGGACCGTCCTCACGGAGGACTAGGTTTTCCGCGCAAATCTCGTCGAGGAGGTCTCTGGTGGTCAGTCGGGTGCGTGGTTTCGTGATGGTTGCCGCTGTCCTGGCGATGGCGCTGCTGACGGTGGGTGCGGCTGGAGCTGCTGCCAATACCGTCGTCAACGGCGACTTCGAGACCGGAGACTTCGAAGGGTGGACGGTGGTCAACGAACCGGAGCCGCCGACCGGCAGTTGGGTCGTCTATAGCAACGGTGAAGGGCCGATTCCACCACCTCCCCAGGGGGCATTCGCCGCCGTCACCGAGCAGTTCGAACCGGGGACTCACATCCTCTATCAGGACGTCCCGATCGAGGCAGGGCAGGCCTATCTCTCGATGACCGCGTACTACGACTCGCAAGGGCCAATCACCGTGCCGAGCCCGGACAATCTCGAAGCCGGGCCAGAAGGGGGTGGGAACCAGCAATTTCGAATCGAGGTGCTCGATCCGGCCGCGTCGCTCGATTCCGTCGCATCCTCCGACATCCTCGCGACGGTGTTCAGGACCCTCGACGGCGCCCCCACCTCGATAGCTCCGCGCAAAGTCGGCGTCGACCTCAGCGCCTTCGTCGGGCAGACGGTCCGCCTGCGGCTGGTCGAGGTAGACGATCTCGGCCTCTTCCATGCAGGGGTCGATTCGGTGGCCACCGGCCCGGTGCCCCCGCCCGCTCCGCCCCTTTTTCCCGCACCCACTCCACCCGCGAACACCTTCACCGTCGGCAAGCTGAAACTGAACAAGAAAGGCGGGACGGCGACGCTGAAGGTGACCCTTCCCGGCGCTGGCGTCCTGACTGCGATCGACGCGAAGAAGAAAGCGCCGAAACGGATCAAGAAGGCCACGGCGACCTCCACCGCCGCCAGCACGGTGACGCTGAAGCTGAAGCCGACCGGGGCGGGCAAGAAAACGCTGAAGAGCAAGGGCAAGCTCCAGTTCAAGGCGCTGCTGTCCTTCACTCCCACCGGCGGCACCGCCGGTACCGCGACGTTCAAGGGAAAACTGAAATTGACGCCGCCTTCCTGAGGACTCTCGATTACCGCAAAGCATTTCTCACTTAAAAATGGGTAGGGTTTAGAAGTCCAGTCCTTTCCAGTTAGAGGTGGGAAATGAAGCTTCGGGGAGTCGTCGTTCGGTTCGTTGTCGTGGTCGTTGCTTTGGCGGCGCTGGCGGTTGGTGCGACCGCGGCTGTCGCCGCGGTCTCCGACACCGAAGGGAAAACGACGCTGGAACAGCGCGTCGTCCCGGCGACGAATGGCGCCTACGACTTCCTCAAACTCGGCGCCGGCGAGCCGTATTCGGTGCGTCAGGACCTCGGCGCGGCGCAGGCCGGTCGCGACACCCGCCGCACCTCGCTCGTCTACTTCGGCCAGCTCTCTGACTTCCAGCTTGCCGACGAGGAGTCGCCAGCCCGGGTCGAGGTGATCGACCCGCTCTCGACCCCGCTCAACCTCCCCTTCGGCGCCGCCTGGCGTCCGTGGGAGGCACTGGAGCCGCAAATCGATGAGGCGATGATCCGCCAGGTCAACAAATTCTCTGGCGCCAGCCCCGTCGCCGATGGCAGCGGCGCCCGCCGGTCGATGGACTTCACGATCGACACCGGCGACTCGGCCGACAGCCAGCAGCTGAACGAGACGCTCTGGGTGCGGACCCTGCTCGAGGGTGGCAACCTCAACCCCAACAGCGGCGTCAACAAAGCGACCTACTCGCACCCGCTCTGCCCGAACCTCTTCGTCCCCGGCGCCGCCGAGGCCGCCCGCTACACCGGCGTCCAGGACTACGACGACTACATCGAGGGCACCTTCCCCGAGTTCTACGACCCCGACCTGCCGAAAGGCGTGCACGCGGCTTGGCCCAAATACTCGGGCCTGATGGACCGCGCCCAGCAGGCGTTCACCGCCTCCGGTCTCAAAGTTCCCTCCTACGTCGCCTTCGGCAACCACGATGCGCTGGTCCAGGGCAACGCCGCCGCCAACGCGGCCTTCGAGCAGGTCGCGACCGGTTGCCTGAAGCCGATGGGCCCGGTCTCCAACCCCGAAAACGCGAGCGCCCTGCTGTCCTCGCTGCTCAACCCGGCGAACCTGCTCGCCTCGTTCCTGACCAGCCCGCAGAACACGATCCTCGTCCCCGGCGACCCGAATCGCCGCTTCGTCTCCAAGAAGCAGTACAAGGACATCTTCAAAGCCGGCTCGCAGTCAGACGGCCACGGCTTCAAATTGATCGACGCCGCCCAGGAGAGCGCCTCCAAAGGCGCCGCCGGCTACTACGCCTGGAGCCCGACCCCGGGGATGCGGTTCATCGCCCTCGACACCGTCGCCGAGGCGGGGACGATCCTCACCCCGACCGGCAAATCGACCTCCGATGGCAACATCGACGACCCGCAGTTCAAATGGCTGCGCGGCCAGCTGCAGGCGGCGACCGCGGCCGACCAGCTGGTGGTCCTCTTCAGCCACCATGCGCCGGAGAGCCTGGTCGCCGACCTCCCCGACGAGGTGGCGCCGCCATGCACGGTCAACGACTCGCACGGACACGACATCAACCCCGGCTGCGACCTCGACCCGCGACTCTCGTTCCCGATCCACCTCGAGGCCGACATGGTCGGGCTGCTGCA
The DNA here is from genome assembly GCA_035760445.1 of Solirubrobacterales bacterium. Lineage (GTDB taxonomy): Bacteria > Actinomycetota > Thermoleophilia > Solirubrobacterales > 70-9 > VAYN01. The sequence continues at coordinate 29,332 of DASTSW010000101.1, forward strand.
CGAATACCCGAACGCAATCGCCTGGGTGGCGGGCCACTCGCACGACAACGTCGTCAACGCCTTCCCGGACCCGGGCGGCAACGGTGGCTTCTGGAGCATCCGGGTCGCGGCCGAGGCCGACTGGCCCCAGCAGAGCCGCCTGCTCGAGGTCTTCGACAACCACGATGGCACCCTCTCGATCTTCGGCACGATCCTCGACCACATCGGTCAGGCAGTCGCGCCGGCCCCCGGCACCCCGGCCTCGTCGATGGACTTCAACGACCTCACCTCAGCGGCGAGGACGATGAGCTTCAACGACCTCCAGTCCGGCGCCCCGATCGGCGAAGGCCAACCAAAAGACCGCAACGTCGAGCTGCTCATAGACGACCCGCGCTAAAGCAGTTCAGCAAACGATGGCGGAGGGGACGGGAGGGGTCTCCGGGGCACTCAACATCGAGCCATAGCGAGATGTGCCCAGGGGACCCCTCCCGTCCCCTCCCAAACCCCTACTCGTGCGGTCGCGCCATTCGGCGGTGATCCAAAGCTTCCTCGAGCACGGACGGCTCCACTCCTTGCTCCAGCGCGACCTCGCGCAGGGAGCGGCCTGACTCCGCCGCCGCCTTGACGATGTCGGCGGCGCGGTCGTAGCCGATGTGGGGGTTGAGAGCGGTGGCCGTGGCCAGCGTCGCCTCGGCGTGGCGGTTGGTCATCTCCTCGTTGGCTTCGACCCCGGCGACGCATTTCTCGTTCAGCAGGCGCGAGGCGGAGGCGAGCAGCTCGATCGAGTCGAAAAGGTTTCGTGCGATCAGCGGTACCCGCACGTTGAGCTCGAACTGGCCCTGGCTGCCGGCGACGGTGATCGCCGCGTCGTTGCCGATCACCTGGGCGGCGACCTGGATCACGACCTCCGGGATCACCGGGTTGACCTTGCCGGGCATGATCGAGGAGCCCTTCTGCAGCTCGGGCAGGCGCAGCTCGGCGAGGCCGGCGCGCGGGCCCGAGCCCATCAGCGCCAAATCGTTGGCGATCTTGTTGAGCGAGACGGCGTAGACCTTCAGCGCGCCCGAGAGCTCGACCAGCGCGTCGCGGTTGCCCTGCGCCTCGAAGGCGTCGAGTGGGGCAGAGATCGCCAGGCCGGTGTCGGCGGCGAGCCTCTCTCGCACCTTGGCGGCGAACTCGGGGTGGGTGTTGAGGCCGGTGCCGGTGGCGGTGCCGCCGAGCGGGATCTGGCCGACCCGCCGCAGCGTCCCCTCGATCCGCTGCACGCCGAGCCGGACCTGGGCGGCATAGCCGCCGAACTCCTGGCCGAGGGTGACCGGGACCGCGTCCATCAGGTGGGTGCGGCCGGCCTTGACGACGTCGGCGAACTGCTTCGCCTTCTCTTCCAGCGCCGCCTCCAGCGCGCCCATCGAGGGCAGCAGCTCGCGGGTGACCTCATCCAGCGCCGCCAGGTGCACGGCGGAGGGGAAGACGTCATTCGAGGACTGGCCCATGTTGACGTGGTCGTTGGGGTGGGCCCCGTCGCCGGCGATGTTGGCGATCACCTCGTTGGCGTTCATGTTCGAGGAGGTGCCGGAACCGGTCTGGAAGACGTCGACCGGGAACTGATCGTCGTGACGGCCTTCGGCCACGGCTTCGCCGGCCTCCTTGATCCGTTCCGCAAGGTTGGCGTCGAGCAGGTCGAGCGCGCCGTTGGCCTCGGCGGCGGCGGACTTGATCCGGCCCAGCCAGCGCACGACCGGCACCGGCACCCGCTCGCCCGAGACCGGGAAGTTGTCAACGGCCTTGGTGGTCTCGCCACCCCACAACTGTTCGCTCAAAGCTGCCTCCATCGGAAAGGTTCGCGTCCCGGGAGCGTATTGACCACGGGGTGCCGGCGGCGGCGCGGCGGGCTGTATTAGGGTGCCCTAACTATGAAGCCAGACGATCCGGTCAGCCGCGGCGCCGAGCGCGCCATTGCCCACTTGAACGACGACCACGCCGACGCCCTGCTGGAGATGGCGCAGGCGCTCGGCGACGCACCAGAAGGCGCGGGCGGAGCTGGGCATGGAGCGGCGGCCGGTCTAGCCGCCTGAGCGGCCGGCCTCGGCGCCTTCTTCGTAGCCGTCGAGGAACTCCTGGGAGAGGGGCTGTTTGCCCGGCGCGTAGCGGGCGGCGACGGTCAGCCGGCGGACCAGGTCGGAGTGGATCCCTTCGCTCTCCTCGGAGCCGCGCTCGGCGGCGCCGAGCAGGTAGCCGAGCTGAAGGGCCGCATCGCCGCCATCTGCCCGCGCCTCGGCGTTGAGCTCGGTCGCCGCCTCCACCATCGCTTCGCCGACCCGCGCCAGGTCGCCGGCGGTCTGGTTGGGCGCGAGGCAGTCGCTGATCGCCGTCTCCCCATCCAGCCGCACCTCCCCGGGCGCCGTCGCCAGCGCCTGCTCGTAAGCAGCGGCGCCTTCCAGGCAGGCAACCGGGGTCGAGTCGTCCTGGTCACCGCAGCCGGAAGCGGCGCCGAGCAAAAAGACAGCGACGACCGCGAGCGCCGATTTATAGTTGACGAATCTTGAGAAGTTCAGGGAGATCAATGGTGGGGGTGGGCCTGGTTGGGCTGCTGATCTTGACGATCGCGCTCGCCGGATGCGGTTCGTCCTCGAGCGAGACGACCCAGGGCGAGAGCGCGAAGAAGCCAACCGCTCCGCCCGCGCCGAGGAGCGAGTACAAGACTTTCCAGAGCTCCTACGCGGACGTCGACCAGCAGAACACCCGCGACGCGCGCAGCGCGCTGAAGGCAGCCAACGTCGGCGGGCTCGCGGAGGCGTGGTCGCGGCCGATCGAGGGGACGGGAGAAGGCAAGGGCTTCGTCGCCAGCCCAATCGTCACCGACAACATCGTCTTCGTGCAGGACCTCGACTCCAACGTGGCGGCGCTGAATCTCGCGGACGGCAAGCCCTACTGGGAAAAGCGGTTCGACGTGCCGGCGCTGCCGCCCGGCGGGTTGACCGTCACCAGGGGGTTCCAGATGGTCGTCGGCGCCACCCCAACCGAAGCCTTCGGACTCGACGAACGCAGCGGCAAAGAGGTCTGGTCCGTGCCGCTGGCCGACCCGGGCTCGGGAACCAAGGTCGGGATGACCCCGGGGTACTACAACGGACTCGCCTACCTCGCCACCCGGCCCGACAGCAGTGACGAAAGCGCGAGCAGCGTCCTCTGGGGCCTCGACGTCCGCTCCGGCGCCAAACGGTTGCGGTTCGAGCCGAACAAATGGAAGGCGGGCATCGGCGCCGGGCTGAGCGTGGTCCCCGGTTTCGACTTCAAGGGCTCGGTCTACATGGGGGCTGGCGCTCCGGGGGCCAGCTCGATCTTCAGCCTCGACGAAACCAACGGCAAGCTCCAGTGGAGTCAGCGTCTGGCCGGAAGGAGCGCGGGCGCCTGGGACCCGGTCGTCGCCAAACTGGGCGATCGCAAGTTCGTGGTCGTGGCCGATCGGGCGGGATCCGTCATCGCCTTCGACCGCAGCGGGAAGGTGCTCTGGCGGCACTTCAACGGCTCGGAAGTCGTCGGCCCGATCGCGGTCGACGAGAAGACCGCCTATGTCCCGACCGGCGACGGCCGTCAGGGCTTCCTGGTGGCGCTCAACCTCACGAACGGGACGGCGCGGTGGAAACACGGTTTCCAGAGCTCGCTGTCCGGGCCCGCCCTGGTCACCAACGACGTCGTCTTCGCGACCGCCGCGGACGGACGGGTCTACGCCCTCGACACCAAGAACGGCAAGAAGCTCTGGAGCGAAAAGGCCTCCTCCGCGATCGAAGGCGGACTGACGGTGGCCGGCAACACCCTGCTGGTCCGCGCCGGCAATTCCGAATCGAATCCGGGACCGGAGTTGGTTGCGTATCGCCTCGGCGGCTGAACGGCTGAGAGCCCACGCCATCCTCGCCCTCTTCATGGCGGCGATGACTCTGGCCGGCTGCTCCTCCTCGGAGCCATCGGCGGGCGCTGGCGAAGGCGAGGGTGCCCATCCGACCGCCCTCGCGAACGTCGACCTGGCGAACACGCGAACCGCGCCGAGCGCAATCGACAGCGCCAGCGTCGGCGACCTCGAGCTCGCCTGGTCGCTGCCGCAGCGCACGAAGGGCCCCTACCTTCGCTACATCGCCTCGCCGGTGGTCAAGGACGGGATCGTCTTCCTGCAGGACCCGAGCTCGAACGTCGAAGCGGTGGACCTCGACTCAGGGGAGCTTCTCTGGGAGCGACGATTTGAAGACCCGGTGAGCGGACCCAACGGCGTGATCGTCATCGGGCGCGTCGTCTATGGGGCAACCAGAACCCGGGCGATCGCCCTGGATGCCGAGACCGGCGAGGAACTCTGGTCGACCCCGATCGTCGGGGACGGTACCGAGCAGATCGCGATGGCACCGGGCTACCACGACGGTCGCGTCTACCTCTCGACGGCGACCTTCGCCGGTGAAGGTGACGAAGTCGGGGTGCTCTGGGCGCTCGACGCGCGAACCGGGCGCAAGCTCTGGCACTTCGACACCGTGCCGCGTGGACTCTGGGGTAACCCCGAGATCAATTACGGCGGGGGCATCGACTTCACGCCGGCCTTCGACGGGGAGGGGTCCATGTTCATCGGGGTAAGCGGTCCGGGTCCGGTCCCGGGAACCGCTCGTTACCCGTGGGGATCCAGCCGCCCCGGCCCCAACCTCTACAGCAACTCGATCGTCAAGCTCGACGAGAGGAGCGGCGAGATCGAGTGGTTCCACCAGGTGACTCCCCACGCGGTATGCGCGGGGGGATTCGGGCCTCCTGTCCTCGCGCGGGCGGGTGGCAGGAAGATCGTGACTGCGGTTGGGCTGGGTGGCATAGCGGTGGCGCTGGATTCAGCGAGTGGCGAGCTGCTGTGGCGTCACCCGCTCGGCATCCACAACGGTCACGACCACGACGGCCTGCTGGCGATGAGGGGTGAAGCGGAGAGGCTGAAGCTGCCGCTGGTCTCCTACCCAGGGATCTACGGCGGTGTGTTCGGCCCCATCTCCCTGCGGGGATCCACGGCGTACATCGCGGTCAACAACGGGGCGGTGCGCGTGACGTCCCAGGAATCGCTCGAAGCGGTCGGCTCCTACCGGAGCGAATTGATCGCGCTGAACGTCGGCACCGGAAAGATCGAGTGGAAGCACGACCTCCCAGACCCCATCCTGGGCCCGACCACCGTCACCAACGACTTGGTCCTTGCCAGCTCCCTCGGCGGTGACGTGTTCGCCCTCGACGCCGACAGCGGCGAGAGGGTATGGGGGGCGAAGCTGCCGGACCACAGCGAAGGCGGGATGGCCGTGGTCGGAAAGGACCTGCTTGTTCGCAGCGGCTCGTTCGGCCTCTACGGCGAGATGCCGAGACTGGTCGCCTATCGGCTCGGCGAGTGACTCTGCCAGTTTCTGTTCAAACACATAAGTATTTATAGTTAAGGAACTTTGAGGATCAAGGCCGACTCCGTCCCTGTGCTGCTGATCGCCGTGCTCGCGGCAGTGTTCGGGGTCACTGGCTGCTCTTCTTCCTCTGAGGAGACCGGGGGCGGCCGCGTGACGGGAAGTGCCTATGCGAACGTCGATCTGGCCAGCACTCGCAACTTTCCCAGCGGGCTCGATTCCGGCAATGTCTCCCGCCTCGATCTGGCCTGGTCGCAGTCAGCCGACGTCGAAGCCCCAGACGTGGGCTTCGTCGCCTCCCCAGTGGTGCTCCACGGCGTTGCCTATCTGCAGGATGGAGACTCCAACGTCAGCGCGATAGATGTGAAAACCGGCGACGTTCTGTGGAGCAAGACCTTCGATCTGTCGACCCGCGGGCCAAATGGGCTGGCCGTTGGAGAGGGAGTCGTATTTGGCGCCACGGTGACTGGTCTCTTCGCTCTGGATGCGGGGAGCGGTGAGGAACTTTGGTACACGGAGCTGGCATCAGGTGAATCCGAAGAGATCACGATGATCCCCGGCTACCACGACGGTCTTGTCTACGTATCGACCACGCCCGCTGATCAGGAGGGAGGTGAGGTCGGTGTCCTCTGGGCCGTCGACGCGGGTACGGGAGAGAAGGTTTGGCACTTCGATACCGCCGAAAAGGGCCTTTGGGGAAATCCCAGCGTCAACTACGGCGGCGGCATCACCCACCCACCGGCCTTTGACGGCGAAGGATCGATGTATGTGGGTACTGGAAATCCCGGCCCGGCTCCCGGGACCGCTGAGTATCCCTGGGGCTCGAGCAGGCCCGGTCCCAACCTTTACACCCTCTCCGTCCTCAAACTGGACGAGAAGACCGGGGAGCTGGAGTGGTACTACCAAGTGACCCCGCACGGGGTCTGCAATTGGGATGTCGGTGGGCCGCTCCTGACCGAAATCAACGGCCGGAAGATCGTGGTGGCCGCCGGTCGTTCAGGGATCGTGGTGGCCCTGGATCAAAAATCTGGCAAGTTGGTTTGGAAAAAGCTGGTCGGGCGCCATAACGGTCACACGAATGACGGGCTGCTGGCAATGCGAGGTGAATATTGGCGCCTCGATTTGCCGATGGCTGTACTGCCGGGCGCCTATGGCGGTGTGGCTGGCCAATTGGCTGTGAACGAGTCGACCGTCTTCGTGCCGGTCATCGACAACGCAACCACTCTCGACAACCAGGAAGGCGCGACATTCTCCTCGGCTTACGATGGGTGGGTCGTGGCGCTCGATCTTGGGTCTGGCGCCGAAAAGTGGAAGCGGCACCTTTCAGGGCCTCCATTTGGCCCCGTGGCGGCTACCAATGACCTTGTCTTCGCCAGCTCATATGACGGTGCTGTCTACGCGTATCGGGCGAACTCCGGCCAGCGCGTCTGGCGTAAGAAGCTCTCGACCGCGACCGAAGGCGGTATCGCAATTGTCGACCGTACCCTGCTGGTTAGGACTGGATATCCCCAGCAGGAAGAAGTGCAGAAACTGATGGCTTATCGCCTGGGCGGCAATTCCTCTGGTGGCTCAGTCGCCGACCCGGGCCGAGACGCCGCCGGTTGACATCTGGGCGACGCCGCCGGGCGGGCCGGCGGGGGCTTTCGGTTTCGGTTTCGCGCGCGGCTTCTTCGGCGCGGGGGTTGCGGCTTCGGTGCTCGTGACCGGGAAGGCTTCGACCCATTCGGCGAGCTGGAACATCGGCGCGATCGCGTGGTTCCAGGAGAGGTGCAGGTGGTGGCCGCAGCCGTGGCCGGCGTCGCCGTCGTAGCCGACCCAGCGGAAGGGCGGGCGGGGTTCGTTCTGGACCGGCTCGGCCCAGAGAGCGAGGCGGGTGATCCCTTTCCAGTTGGCGTCGCATTTGGAGCTCGGGTTGGTCGGGACGATGTCGACCGCGAGGCCGTTGTAGTGATCGGAGTTCTTGACGTGGCATTCGTCGCAGCCGGCGTGTTCGCCGTTGGGCAGCGGGCCGGAGTAGCCGTCGGTGACGTAGATCGGGAACCGCTGGGCGATCCAGCGCAGGTTGGGGATGATCCGCTTGTCGACCATGTCGCCTTCGGCGTGCGGGATCGAGGCCGGGATCGGGACGATCTTGCCAGTCCCGAAGAGGACCCGGGGCGGCCCGGGGGGCGCGGCCTCGGCGTAGGCGACGACGGCGAAGAGCGGCGCCAGGGAGGCGGCGAAGATGGCGAGGAAACGGACCCAGGCGCTGGCGATAAGGCGGTGGCTCACCCCCGCCTTATCGGCCGTACGACGTTCGCCGCTTGAATCCTGCCCGGAAAGCATCACCGACATGAGGTAGTTGCAACACGGCCGGATAGGGTTCGATTCATGCCGACTGTCCGCGAAGCAACTTTTGACCTATTCCGCGCCCACGGGATGACGACGATGTTCGGCAACCCGGGCTCGACCGAGCTGCCGATGCTCGCCGACTTCCCCGCCGACTTCCGCTACGTGCTCGGCCTGCAGGAGGCGGTCGTGGTCGGGATGGCCGACGGCTACGCCCAGGCCTCGGGCAAGACCACCGTGGTCAACCTCCACACCGCGCCGGGGGTCGGCAACGCGATGGGGGCGATCTTCAACGCCCAGGCCAACCACTCGCCGCTCTTGATCACCGCTGGCCAGCAGGCGCGGGCGCAGATCACCCTGCAGGCGAACCTGACCAACCGCGACGCGACCCGGATGCCGCACCCGCTGGTCAAGTGGTCCTACGAGCCGCCGCGGGCCGAGGACGTGCCGCTGGCGCTGGCCCATGGCGCCCACCTCGCTGGCTTGGCGCCGCGCGGCCCGGTGTTCGTCTCGCTACCGATGGACGACTGGTACGCCGAGGTGAACGAGGCCGACGCCCAGGCGGCGATCGAGCGCAAGGTCACGGGGCGGGCGGTCGCCGACCCGGACGCGGTGCGGGAGCTGGCCGAGCGCCTCGACAGCGCCTCGAACCCGGTCCTCGTCGCCGGCCCCGACGTCGACACGGCCGGCGCCTGGGACACCGCCGTCGCCCTGGCCGAGCGCCAGAAGCTGCCGGTCTGGGCCTCGCCCGCGACCGGCGGCCACCGCCTCGGCTTCCCCGAGAACCACCCGAACTTCCGCGGCGTCCTGCCGCCGGCGATCGGCCCGGTCGGGCAGACGCTCGAGGGCCACGACCTGATCCTCGTCGTCGGCAGCTCGGTCTTTCCCTACTACCCGCACATCCCCGGGCCGCTGCTGCCGGAGGGGGCGCGGCTGGTGGCGATCACCAGCGACCACGACGAGGCGGTGCGGGCGCCGATGGGCGACGCGATCGTCGCCGACGTCGGCCTCACCCTGGCGGCGCTGCTGGAGGCGGTGCCCGAGTCCTCGCGGCCGGCGCCGGAGCCGAACCCCGGCCCGCAGGAAATCCCGGCCGAGGACCCGCTCAACCCCTCGACCGTCCACACCGCCCTGGCCGAGGTGATGCCCGAGGACGCGATCGTCGTCCTCGAGTCGCCCTCCAGCACCCTGGCGCTGCGCAACCAGCTGCGGCTCTCGCGGCCGGGCAGCTACTACTTCAGCGCCGGCGGCGGCCTCGGCTTTGGCCTCGCGGCCTCCGTCGGCGTGCAGCTGGCCCAGCCCGACCGCCCGGTCGTCTGCGTTCTCGGCGAGGGCTCGGCTCAGTACGCGATCACCGCCTTCTGGAGCGCCGTCGCCTATAACGCGCCGGTCACCTTCCTCGTCCTGCAGAACGCCGAGTACGCGATCCTCAAGTGGTTCGCCGACGTCGAGCAGGTGAACGGCGCCCCCGGCCTCGACCTGCCGAAGCTCGACGTCGCCTCGGTCGCCGAGGGCTACGGGGTGAAGGCGCACCGGCCGAAGGGGCGCGACGAGGTCGCCGGCGCCCTCAGCGCCGCGCTCGCCTCCGCGCAGCCGGAGCTGGTCGAAGTCCCGGTCGCCCCCGGGATGTCCCTCTTTTAGGAGCCGCCGATGGCCCTGCTGGAGCGCAGCCGCCCGCCGGTCCCGCCGCCGCCAAGCCAGCCGGTCGCCGACCGCGCCCCGGACGAGCTCGCCGCCGGCGTCGCCGTGCCGCTGCGGCGCGACCTGGAGGAGCTGCTCGGCACCGACCGCGTCCTGCACCGGGTCTCCGACCTGGTCGCCTACGCCTCCGACGCAAGCCCCTACCGGCGCTTCCCGCGGGCGGTGGTCGAGGCACGCGACGCCGACGACGTCGCCAAGGTGCTGCGCTTCGGCCGCGAACGCGACATTCCCGTCACCTTCCGGGCCGGCGGCACCAGCCTCAACGGCCAGGGCCAGAGCGACGGCATCCTCGTCGACGTCCGCAAGCACTTCGGCGGCGTCGCGGTCGAGGACGACGGAACCCGGGCGCGGGTCAAGCCGGGGACGATCCTCGGCCACGCCAACCGCGTCCTCGCTCCCCACGGCCGCAAGCTCGGCCCCGACCCGGCCAGCACCGACACCTGCACCGTCGGCGGCGTCGTCGCCAACAACTCCGGCGGGATGCGCTGCGGGGTCACCAAGGACTCCTACTCGACGGTCCGCGAGCTGACCTTCGTCCTCCCCTCGGGGACGAAGATCGACACCGGCGCGCCCGGCGCCGCCGAGCGCTTCGCCGCCGAGGAGCCCGAGCTGGTCGCCGGCCTGGAAGCGATCCGCGACGAGATCCGCGCCGACGCCGAGCTGGCCGACCGGATCCGCCGCAAGTTCGAGATCAAGAACACCACCGGCTACCGGCTCTGCGCCTTCCTCGACGCCGACGAGCCGCTGGAGATCTTCCGTCGCCTGCTGGTCGGCTCCGAGGGGACGCTGGCCTTCGTCTCCGAGGTCGTCTTCGAGACGGTGCCGCAGCCACCGGCGACGACCACCGCCTGGGTCCACTTCCCGGGCATCGACGAGGCGATCGCCCCGGTCCAGGACCTGGTCGCCTCCGGCGCCACCGCGGTCGAGCTGATGGTCGCGCCGGCGCTGATCACCGCCGCCTGGAACATGGTCGGGGCGCCGCAGGAGTGGAAAGAGCTGCCGCCG
>DASTSW010000102.1:0-44976 GCA_035760445.1 Solirubrobacterales bacterium
GGCGTTGATGCCGGCCAGCTCGCGTTTCTCGGCGAGAACCTCGGGCGTTGCCATGTCAGTTGACCTCCAAAGTGATGGTGTCGTCCTCGATCGCAACCGGGAACGTCTGGACGGGCTGGAAAGCGGGAAGCGTCTTCGGCCGACCGCTGGTCAGGTCGAAGAGGGAACCGTGACGGGGGCACTCGACCGTGCAGTTAGCGGCGTCGAACTCGCCCTCGGCGAGCGGCCCGTTGTCGTGCGAGCAGCGGTCCTCGATCGCATACAGGGTGCCATCGCAGTTGAAGACGCCGATCTTGGTGCCGTCGTGCTCGACCAGGCGCATATCGCCGGGCGAGAGCTCGGCTGCCGGGCAGACGGGGATCTTGGTTCCTGCGGTGTCGGTCAAGAGGGTGGGGGTGCTCCAGTCGCCGCGAACGCGGCCTAGTGCGGATCGAGACTTAATCCTACTTCTACGGTCGGATTTTAGCGGGGTGCCCGGGTGGGCATTCACATCGGAGCGATGACTTCGGGCCGCCGCTCTGGTCTTATCTACAGAACCCCACCGACGAAAGGATTCTGAGGATGAGCGAGAGGACCAGTTACGCACCCGGGACGCCCTGCTGGGTGGACCTGGCGACGCCCGACCTGGAGGCCGCCGAGGGCTTCTACGGGCCGCTGTTCGGCTGGGAGATACCCGAGTTGTCGAACTCGGCCGAAATGGGCGGCTACCGGCGGGCCAAATTGGGCGGCCGCGACGTCGCCGGGGCGATGCCGCTGATGCAGGAGGGACAGCCGCCGGCCTGGAGCACTTACATCTCGGTCGACGACGCCGACGCGATCAGCCGCGCGATCCAGGAAAACGACGGCACGATGATCGCCGAGCCGATGGCCGTCGCCTCCTACGGCCGCCTCGCGGTCTTCACCGACCCCGAGGGGGCCTTCTTCGGGATCTGGGAGCCAGCCGACTTCGCCGGCGCCGAGCTGGTCAACGAGGCGGGCGCGTTTGCCTGGAACGAGCTCAACACCCGCGACGCCGCGGCCGCCAAGGACTTCTACGGCCGCGTCTTCGGCTGGGAGTTCGAAGACCGGGAGTCGGAGAACGCCGACGGGTACACGATCTGCTCCGTCGACGGCGACCGCGTGGCCGGGATGCTGCACCTGGGGGAGGGGTTCCCCGCCGAGATCCCGCCCCACTGGAACACCTACTTCGCGGTCGAGGACGCCGAGGCGGCGATCGGGCAGGTGGAGGCGAGCGGCGGCGCCAAGGTCATGGGCCCGATGGACGTCGAGGTCGGCCGGATCGCCGTCGTCCACGACCCTTGGGGCGCGGTCTTCAGCGTGATCAGGCTGAACGAGAACGCCGCTAGCTAGAGCTGCCCGAGGTCGGCGACCGCTTCCGAGGGGTCGCCGACCTCGCCCTCGTCCTCCCATTCGGCCGACTCGCCGAGGGAGGCGCTCTTGACGATCTTGAGGCCGAGCATCGCGCACTTCATCCGGGTAGCCGAGATGTCGATCCCGAGCAGCTCGAGGACGAACTCTTTCGGCAGCTTCAGCAGCTCCTCGCGGCTCTTGCCGACCAGCTCGTCGGTCAGCAGCGAGGTGGCGGCGGTGGAGATCGCGCAGCCTTTGCCCTCGAAGAGGATCTCGGCGACCCTTTCGTCGGCGTCGAGCTTGATCGTCACGTGCTGCTCGTCGCCGCAGAACGGGTTGGTGTCCTCGAACTCCAGGTCGGGCTGGTCGAGGTGGCCAAAGTTGTGCGGCCGCTTGTAGTGCTCGAGGATCTGGTCGCGGTAGAGCTCGTCCATCAGAGACCGAACACCTTACGCGCGTCTTCGAGCCCGTCGACCAGGCGGTTGATCTCCTCGGGGGTGGAGTAGACGCCGAAGCTGGCGCGGGCGGTGGCAGCGATCCCGAGCTTGCCCATCAGCGGTTGGGCGCAGTGGTGGCCGGCGCGGACCGCGACGCCGTGGCGGTCGAGGATCTCAGAGACGTCGTGGGCGTGGATGCCCTCGATCTCGAAGGAGACCGGGCCGAGGCGGCCCTCGCCGCGGGGCGGGCCGAAGACGCGCAGTCCCGGCACCTCGGCAAGTTGCTCCAGGGCGTAGTCGGCGATCTGCTCCTCGTGCTCGCGCACCTGCTCCATCCCGACCATGTCGAGCCAGCGCAGGGCGGAGGCCATCCCGATCGCCTGGGTGATCGCCGGCGTCCCCGCCTCGAAGCGGGCGGGCGGGTCGGCGTAGGTCGTGCCCTCCTTGGTCACCTTGCGGATCATCGAGCCGCCGCCGAGGAAGGGCGGCATCTCGCGCAGCAGGTCGAGCTTGGTCCAGAGCGCGCCGATCCCGGTCGGGCCGTAGAGCTTGTGGCCGGTGATCGCGTAGAAGTCGACCCCCAGCTCGGCCGTGTTTATCGGCAGCTTCGGCGCGGACTGTGCTCCGTCGGCGAGCACCTTGGCGCCGGCGGCGTGGGCCAGGCGCGAGATCTCGGCGAGCGGGTTCTCGGTCCCGAGCACGTTGGAGACGTGGGTGACGGCGACCAGCTTCGGCCCGCGCTCGAGCAGCGCCGTGAAGGCCTCCATGTCGAGCCGGCCCTCGTCGTCGATCGGCGCCCAGTCGACCTCCGCCCCGACCCGCTCGGCCAGCTGCTGCCAGGGGACGATGTTGGAGTGGTGCTCCATCTCGGTGAGGAGCAGGCGGTCGCCGGCGCCGACGTTGGCGTCGCCCCAGGCGCGCGCCACCAGGTTGATCGCCTCGGTCGCGTTGCGGACGAAGACCACCTCGCGGCGGTCGGCGGCGCCGATGTGGTCGGCGACCGTGGCCCGCGCCCCCTCGTAGGCTTCGGTCGCCTCGGCCGAGAGGGTGTGGGAGCCGCGGTGGACGTTGGAGTGGTGGCGCCGCTCGTAGCGGTCGACCGCCTGGATCGAGGCCAGTACCCGCTGGGAGCTGGCGCCGCTGTCGAGGTAGGCGACCGGCTGGCCGTTGACCTCGCGCTCCAGTGCCGGGAAGGCGGCGCGGACCTTCTCGACGGAGAACGGCGCCGCCGCTGCGGGACTCTTGGCGCTCACCGGCTCCATCGCTTCGAGGTCAGGCGGCTGCGCCTGCCTCGACCTCCTCTTTGATCCAGCCGTAGCCCTTCTCCTCCAGCACGCCGACCAGCTCCGGGCCGCCTTCTTTGACGATCCGTCCCTGGTACATGACGTGAACCGCATCCGGTTTGACCATGTGGAGGATGCGCTGGTAGTGGGTGATGATCAGGACGCCCATGTCCGGGCCGGCGAACTTGTTGACGCCCTCGGCGACGGTCCGCAGCGCGTCGATGTCGAGGCCCGAGTCGGTCTCGTCGAGGATCGCGATCTCCGGCCGCAGCAGCGCCAGCTGCAGCAGCTCCATCCGCTTCTTCTCGCCGCCGGAGAAGCCGTCGTTGAGGTAGCGGCTGGAGAAGTCTTTCGGGATGTTCGCCAACTCCATCGCCTCCTGGGCGGTTTTGGCGAAGTCTTTGATCTTGATCTGCGCTTCGCCGCGGGCCTCGCGCTGGGCGTTGATGATCATCCGCAGGTACTTGCTGACCGAGACGCCGGGGATCGCGACCGGATACTGGAAGGCCATGAAGAGTCCGGCCTGCGAGCGGTCCTCGGGGGCGGCCTCGGTGATGTCCTCGCCTTTGAAGGTGATCGTGCCCTCGGTCACCTCGAGCGCCGGGTGACCCATGATCACGTTGGCGAGGGTCGACTTGCCGGAGCCGTTCGGGCCCATCAGGGCGTGGACCTTGCCCTTCTCGACGTCGAGATCGAGGCCTTTGAGGATCTTCTTGTCCTCGACCTCCACGTGCAGGTTCCGTATCTCCAGCTCAGCCATTTCGCTCCGTTTCGGGGGTTTGTTCGAAGTTGTCGTGATGCCTACGCGACGCTGATCGCCGCGGCGCGTTTCGGGGCGCTGTGCTCCGAGAACTCGACCAGCTCCGCCAGGGTGGTGCCGGCGAGGGCCTTGGTGACGCCGCCCTGGACGCGCATCCACAGCAGCTTGGTCGAACAGGCGTGGTCGCCGTCGGACTCGTGCGAACAGAGGACTTTGCCTTCCGGCGAGTCGTGGAAGCACTCCATCGGGGCGATCTGCCCTTCCAGCGCCTCGACCACCGCGTCCATCCGAATCTCCTCCGCCGGTTTTGCCAGGCGGTAGCCGCCGTGGGCACCGCGGGTGGAGGTGACCAGTCCGGCCTTGCGCAGTTTCGCCACCAGGTGCTCCAGATAGGAGAGCGGCAGGTTCTCCGCTTCGGCGACGGAGCCCAGGCTGACGGGTTGCGAGCCGGGCTGGCGGCCCAGCTCGACCATCAGGCGAACTCCGTACTCGGCTTTGGTCGAGAACAGCATCGGTTCAAATCCTACTGAAGCGGTCGGTTATGCCCCGCTCGGGTCTCAGGGCTCGATCAGGCCGCGGCGGATCGCGTAGCGGACCAGCTCGACCCGGTCGCGCATCCCGAGCTTGCGCATCGCGTTGGCGCGGTGGTTCTCGACCGTCTTCTCGGAGAGGTGGAGGAGCTCGGCGATCTCTCTGGTCGTGTGCGCCTCGGCGACCAACTTGACGATTTCCTCCTCCCGCGGGGTCAACTCCTCCTCGCCGCTGGAGCCGCGCTCGAGCACGTCCTTGATCAGCGTCCGCTGCGCCTCGGGGGTGAGGAACGGCTCGCCCCGCTCGACCGCCCGGATCGCCGCCAGCAGGTCGGTGTCGGCCTGCGCCTTCAGCACGTAGCCCGAGGCGCCGGCTTTCAGCGCCTCGAACAGGTAGCGCTCGTCGTCGTGCATCGAGAGGATCAGGACCGAGACCTCGGGCGCCTGCTGCTTGATCTCCCGCGTCGCCTGCAGCCCGGTCAGCTTCGGCATTTTCACGTCGAGGATCGCCAGGTCGGGCCGCTCCCGCACCGCCAACTCCCGCGCCTCGGCCCCGTCGCCGGCCTCGGCGACCACCTCGATGTCCGGCTGGCGCTCCAGCAGCAGCCGGATCCCCGAGCGGACGATGCCGTGGTCGTCTGCGATCAGCACGCGCATGAGGCCCAACTATCGCCGACGGGACGAAAGTACGCCTATATCTAGGGAAATCGTCCCGTCAGCCTGGGACATCGAGGCGGACCGTGGTGCCGGCTCCGGGGCGGGACTCGATCGTCAGCTCGGCCCCGACCAGCAGGGCGCGCTCGCGCATGCCGCCGATGCCGAGGCCGCGCTGGGACTCGTCGAAGGCGAAGCCGCGGCCGTCATCACTGACTTCGAGGACGACGCCACCGTCCGTGTCGCGCCGCAGCCGCACCTCGACCCGCTGTGCCTCGCTGTGGCGGGCGGCGTTGTTGAGCGCCTCCTGGGCGACGCGGTAGACGACCACCTGCTGGTCGTCGCCGAGGTCGGAGAAGTCGCCCTCGACCTCCAGTCGCGCCGCGATCTCGCCGCGCCCCAGCTGCTCGACCTGGCCGCCGATCGCCGCCGCCAGCCCGAGGTCGTCGAGCGCGGTCGGGCGCAGCTGGCGGGCGAGGGAGAGGAGCTCGGTCATCGCCTGGTTGGCCAGTGCTTTGGTCTCGGCGATTTCCGCCTCCAGCTCCGGCGGCGCCGCCTCGCGCGCAGCCTCCAACCGCAGCAGCAGCCCGGTCAGCGACTGGTTGACCTCGTCGTGGAGGTCGCGGGCGACCCGCGCCCGCTCCTCCTCCTGAGCGTGCAGCGTCGCCGAGCCCGCCCGCCGCCGCTCGGCTTCCAGCCGCCGCATCATCCGCAGGAAGGCAAGCTCGATCCGCGCCACCTCCTCGGTCTCGCCGACCCCGTCGATCGAGGCGGGGAGGAGGGGGCGGGGGCTGGAGAGGTCGACCTTCTCCATCGCCTCGACCAGATCCTCGAGCGGCCGCAGTCGCCGCCGCTCGCGCGTCAGGGCGAGGATCAGCGCCAGGACCACCAAGCAGAGCCCGATCAAGGTCAAGGTCATGGCCGAAGCCTAGGGGTCATTCCCCCGCCGGTAGGGGGATTCCACCTATAGGAGATTCGGCGCTCTCGTCGCATACTTGGCTACCCAATCCGACTTTTAGGAGCGACCACTCGATGACCACCACCAAGCAATCCACCTGGGGCGCAACCCTGCGGACCACGATTCTGCTGGCTTCGCTTTCGGGGCTGCTTGTCCTGATCGGCGCCCTGATCGGCGGGCCCAGCACCGCGGGTCTCTTCCTCGGGATCGCCTTGCTGATCAACCTCGGCTCCTACTTCTTCAGCGACAAACTGGCGCTGAAAATGAGCCGCGCCGAGCCGATCGAGGAGTCGGAAGCGCCGCGGCTCTACCAGATCGTCCGCGAACTGACGACCCGCGCCAACCTGCCGATGCCGCGGCTCTACATGATCCCCCAGGATCAGCCCAACGCCTTCGCCACCGGCCGCAACCCCAAGCACTCCGCCGTCGCGGTCACCCGCGGGATCACCAAACTGCTCTCCGAGGACGAGCTGCGCGGCGTCCTCGCCCACGAGCTCGCGCACGTGCGCAACCGCGACATCCTGATCCAGTCGGTCGCCTCGGCAATCGGCGCTGCGATCACCTACCTCGCGTACATGTTCATGTGGTTCGGCAACGACGACAACTCCCCGCTGAGCCTCGTCGCCAGCCTGGCGATGGTGCTGCTGGCCCCGATCGCGGCGAGCATCATCCAGCTCTCGATCTCGCGCCAGCGCGAGTACGCGGCCGACGCCGGTGGCGCCGAAATCTGCGGCAACCCGGAGTCGCTGGCAAGCGCGCTGCTGCGCCTCGAGCAAGGTGCCGAAGCGATGCCGATGGAAGTCAACCAGGCGGCCGAGCCCCTCTACATCGTCAAGCCCTTCTCGGGCAAGGGCATCGCCGGCCTCTTCTCGACCCACCCCCCGATCGAAGAGCGGGTCCGCCGCCTCCGCCAGATGCGCCCCACCCTCTCGTAAGAAACGCGAGCAACTTCTCGGGAAGAGAAAATGCGGCCTCGGGTCCCTTCACCCGGGGCCGCTTTTCTTTGGAGAGGGCTTGGTGTCAGCCGCCCTTCACGGTGCTCAGCACCGGGAAGGGCGGGGGTGAAGTCTTAATGGTCATCGCCATCGTGGCCGATCCTACGCGCACTCTGCGATGGCGGTGGGGGTTGTGGATCACAACTGGCCGCTAGGAGTGATCGTGGCACTGCTGGACTGACCCGAACTAGACGAAGCTGAGTTCGCCAGTCAACTGCTCGTGCCGTGCCGGAGCGATCAGAGTGGCCTGAATCTCAAGAATCTCAGTCGGCTCTATCCCGGTCTTGTTTGCGGCTTCGCAGAACATGTCGCCACCCATATCCGACGCTTCCCTTGCATTCGCTGCTTCCAGCGTGAAGGTGGCGTCCAAGGTCTCCAAGCGGTAGTTGGCCGCCATTACGGCACCGGCATCGGGGTAGATGCCATCGAAGGCATCCACGAAGTGCTCCATATTGGACTCTGCGGACTCGCGCTCGCCCAGTTCGGCGACTACGACTGATATGCGGTACTTGGAGTTGGCCATAAGCGGTTCCCTTTTTCTATCGGCCAGGCGGCTTGAATCCGTAACGCTTAAGCCGCGAAATGGCATTATCTAGGCCATGATGGTCGCTCAAGGTCATATGGACCATGACAGATCCCTGTCCGTTCGGGGTTAAGACCATGTACCCCTTCTTCTTTTTTTTGACCGTAAAACCCTGAGCCTTGGCCTCCTTGACCAAGGCTTCTGGGCTATCGATCTTCCCCTTGCCCACGAGCCCTCCACTTGACGGGTGGTCTGACTAGTCGAAGCACCCTAGCTGGGCAGACGGCGGTTTCGGTACCACCAGGTCTGTGCGAGATCGCAGTGCTGCTGGAGTACTAGCTGGCAATCTGGCCATCCCGAAGGCGGGTGCTGTCGGCCATCGCCTGCGCGAACACGTGAAGCGGAATGGAGAGGTATCTGCCCTCTTTCAGCCCGTCGATGAAGAAGTCCTGGTCTTCAAAGGCAACTTCGATTTCAATGTCCTCGGGCTCGGAGAATTCGTCGTCTTCCCAGAACCTGGCAATGCACTTCGTCTTCGCCATCTCGTCCATCTCCACAGGCGCTCCCCTCAATGTCGTTGCTCGATTAAGAGGACCGTACTCTCGGTCGGCCAGGGTGATCGAAGGGCAGGCCGCAAGCAGCGGCGATTCAAACTAACCCACTGCCGCTCGCAGGGCTCGCTATACTTTTTGAAGTAAAAGCTGATCCGGATTAGGGGATTTACTTCATGGCGACCGATGCGACGCGTGTTCAGACGATTGAGGAGATCGAACCTTTTGAGGCTGCCGAGGAGATCCACGGCGGCGATGTCGTCCTGATCGATACGCGCGAGCCGCACGAGTACCAGGAGGCCCATTTGGAGGGCGGGAAACTGGTGCCGCCCGGGCTACTGGCCGAAGAAATCGCCACTGCTGCGCCCGACAAATCGGCGCGGACGATTCTTTATTGCCGCTCCGGGAACCGCTCGGCGATTGCCGCGGCCCAGCTTCAGGGGCTGGGCTATGAGAACGTCGCCTCGATGAGCGGCGGCATCCTCGAGTGGCAGGAGCAGGGCCTCCCGGTCGTCGCCGCCCACGGCATGACCCCCGAGCAGCGCGAGCGCTACTCGCGCCACACGCTGCTGCCCGAGGTCGGGGTCGACGGCCAGGTGAAACTGCTGAACGCGAAGGTGCTGCTGCTCGGCGCCGGCGGGCTCGGCGCGCCGACCGCGCTCTACCTCGCCGCCGCCGGAGTCGGGACCATCGGCCTCGTCGATGACGACGTGGTCGACGCCTCCAACCTGCAGCGTCAGGTGATCCACAACACCGAACGGATCGGCTTGCCGAAGACCGAGTCGGCCCGGATCTTCATCGAAGGGCTGAACCCCGACGTCAAGGTCGTCGAGCACAACGGCCGCCTCGACGCGAGCAACATCCTCGACGTGATCAAGGACTACGACATCGTCGTCGACGGCGCCGACAACTTCCCCACCCGCTACCTGCTGAACGACGCCTCGGTGCGGCTGCGCAAGCCGGTCGTCTCCGCCTCGATCCTCGGCTTCGACGGGCAGATCTCGACCTTCGTCCCTTACGAGGGTCCCTGCTATCGCTGCCTCTACCCGACCCCGCCCCCGGCCGAGCTGGCGCCGAGCTGCTCCGCCAACGGGGTGCTCGGGGTGATGGCCGGGACGATGGGCACCCTGCAGGCCAACGAGGTGATCAAGCTCGTGCTCGGTAAAGGCAATCCGCTGGTCGGCCGCCTGCTTCTCTACGAGGCTCTCGGCACCAGCTTCACCGAGCTGAAAGTCCGCCGCGACCCCGACTGCCCGATCTGCGGCGAGCACGCCGAGGAGATCCCGGAGTCGGAGATGGGCAAGTTCCCCGACTACGACGCATTCTGCGCCGGCGCCGGCGGCGACCGCCAGACCCTGGCCTCCTGAGTTAGGATCACCGCCCTCATGGCGACCGTTCGCATCCCCCCAGTGCTGCGCCCGAAAACGGGTGGCCAGCCCGAGGTCGAGGCCGGCGGCGCCAACGTCGGCGAGGTGCTGCGCTCGCTGACCGGCGAGTTCCCCGACACCGAGGCCCAGCTGTTCGGCGAGGACGGCGAGCTCAACCGCTACGTCAACGTCTACCTCAACGACGAGGACGTCCGGGTCCTGCAAGGGCTCGAGACCGCGGTCAAAGACGACGACACCGTCGTCATCCTGCCGGCGATGGCCGGCGGCGCTGCATAGCTTCTTAGTGGTCGAGCACTAGACCGAGGAACTGTTTGGTCCGCTCTTCGCGGGGCGCGTCGAGGACCTCGGAGGGCGGACCCTGCTCGACGATCACGCCGCCATCCATGAAGACGACGCGGTCGGCTACCTCGTGGGCGAAGCCGATCTCGTGGGTGACGACGATCATCGTCATCCCTTCCTCGGCCAGCTCGCGCATCGTGTCGAGCACTTCCTTGACCAGCTCGGGATCCAGCGCGCTGGTGACCTCGTCGAAGAGCATCACGTGCGGATCCATCGCCAGCGCCCGGGCGATCGCGACCCGCTGCTGCTGGCCGCCGGACAGCGTTTCCGGGTACTGGTTCAACTGATCGCCGAGGCCGACGCGCTCCAGCAGCTCGGTTGCCCTGGCGCGGGCCTCCTGCTTCGAGCGGCCCAGTACCGTTTCCTGGGCGAGGGTGACGTTCTGCAGTGCGGTCTTGTGAGGGAAGAGGTTGAACTGCTGGAAGACGATCCCGACCCGCTGGCGGACGAAGTCGAGCTCCCAGCTCTGCTCGCCCGTGCCCGACCCGGGGCCCTTGCAGATGTCCCTGCCCTCGATGTAGATCTCGCCCTGCTCGGGGGGCTCGAGCAGGTTGACGCAGCGCAGCAGGGTGCTCTTGCCGGAGCCACTGGGGCCGAGGATGCAGACGACTTCGCCTTTGGCGATGTCGATGTCGACGCCTTTCAGCACCTCGAGCTCGCCGAAGCGCTTGCAGATCCCGTGCAGCCTGACCATCGGCTCGGCCATCAGGCGACCTCGATGTGGGAGCCGCGGGTGATCCGGCCCTGGTTGCGCTTGATCAGTTTGTCCACCAGGCGAGCCATCGGCAGGGTGATCACGAGGAACATGATCCCGGCGAGGACGTAGGCGGAGGCGTTGAAGGTTTCGGCCTGGATTTCCCGGGCGATCAGGGCCGCCTCGCCGAAGGCCACCACGCTGACGAGGGTGGTGTCCTTGAGCAGGGAGATCAATTCGTTCAGCATCGGCGCCGGGATCTTGGTCACGGCCTGGGGGACGACGACGTGCCGCATCGCCTGCCAGTGACTCATCCCCAGTGACCGCGCCGCCTCGACCTGCCCGCCGGGCACGGCTTCGATCCCGGCGCGGTAGACCTCCGCCATGTAGGCGCTGTAGACGAGGGTCAGTCCGAAGACGCCGTACCAGTAGGGGTCTGGCTGGCCGAACCAGTGTGGGATGCGGATGTCTTTGGGGATGAATTCGAGAAACGGGAGCCCGCCGGAGATCAGCAGGATGATGATCAGGATCGGGATCGCGCGAAAGACGTCGATGTAGGCGATCGTGAGGAACCGCAAAGGCATGAATTTTCTGCCTGGGAGCTGTCTGATCAGGGCAAGAAGAAGGCCGATGAACAGGGCCATGATTCCCGCGACGACGAAGATCAGGAGGTTCTTCAGGAAGGCGTCGAAGACTTCATCGAAGTGTTCCCCCATGAAGTTGAAGTCGAAGTACTGGTTGAAGAATTCGCTCATTGCTCTCTCCTGCTTACCGCTCCCCGGGAAGACGAAGGGGCGCCATCATGGCGCCCCTTCCAATCAACTAAATGTAGTGGTCGCGGCTATTCCGCTTCGTGGGTCGCCGAGAAGATCTCCTCCGGCGGTTCGAGCTTGAACCACTTTTCGTAGATCTTTTTGTAGGTGCCGTCGTCCAGCACTTCTTCCAGACCCTTGTTGATTTCATCGAGTAGCTCGGTTTCGCCCTGGGCCACGGCGATTCCATACTCTTCTTCGGTCGGGACTTTCTCGGCGATTTCGACGCCGCCAGATTTTTCGACCGCGTTCTGCGCGACCGGGGCGTCGATGATCACGCCTTCGACGGTGCCGGCTTTGAGCGCGTTGACAGCGTCGGGGCCTTCGGGGAAGGGGCGGATTTCGCTGCCGCCGAGTTCTTCTTTCGCCAGTTCCTGACCGGTGGTGCCCTGCTGGACGGCGACCGTCTCGCCTTCCAGGTCTTCGAGCGATTTCACGTCGCTGCCTTCTTTGACCAGCACCGCCTGTTCGGAGAGGTAGTACGGGTTGGAGAAGTCGACCGCTTTCTCGCGTTCCTCGGTGATCGTCGCGGCCGAGATAACCGCTTCGAACTTGCCCTGCTGAACGTCGCGGAAGATCGTTTCGAACGAGGTGTCCTGGAATTCAGGCGTGCGGCCGATCTTTTCGCCGATCGCTTCCATCAGTTCGATGTCGAAGCCGGTGTATTCGCCGGGTTTCCCCTGCTCGAACGGGGGATAGGGGATGTCGGAGCCGACGGTCAGCGGCTCGCCGCCACCCCCGCCTCCACCGCCACCGCCGGTGGTGTCGTCGTCGCTACTGCCGCAGCCAGCTACGGCCAGCGAGGCGATTGCCAGAAGGAAGACCGCAAGCAGGGCGGTCAGCCGGGTCGATCTCATCGAATTCCTCCGTTCGAGAATGGACAGACGCCGAATAGGTATACCGGCTGAGCCTTAGGCGGTGGTGATGTACGTCGCTACACTTTCTGAAGTAACGGGCGGAGAGATGGCGGAACTTCTGAACAAACCCTGCGGCGGCCGCTTCGGCAACGTCGTCGAGTCGATCGGCAACACGCCGCTGGTCGAGCTGCCGCGGCTCTCGCCGAAGCCCGACGTGCGCATCTACGCCAAGCTCGAGGGGCACAACCCGACCGGCTCGGTCAAGGACCGGGTCGCGAAGTCGATGATCGAGGCGGCCGAGGCCGAGGGCGCGATCGAACCCGGCCACACGATCCTCGAACCGACCTCGGGCAACACCGGCATCGCCCTGGCGATGATCTGCCGCCGCAAGGGCTACCCGCTGAAGGTGGTGATGCCCGACAACGTCACCGAGGAGCGGACCGAGCTGCTGCGCATGTATGGGGCGGAGATCGTCTACTCGGAGGGCGCCAAGGGCTCCAACGGCGCGGTCGAGGTGGCGCTGGAGATGTCACAGGACCCCGGCTTCTACATGCCCTACCAGTACGGCAACGAGGCCAACCCGCTCGCCCACTACAACGGCACCGCGGTGGAGATCCTCGAAGAGCTGGACGAGGTGACCGCCTTCGTCGGCGGCCTCGGCACCGGTGGCACCCTGATGGGCAATGGCCGCCGGCTCAAGGAGGCCAACCCGGAGACCCTGATCGTCGCCGCCGAGCCGATGCAGGGAGAGCTGGTCCAGGGCCTGCGCTCGCTCGACGACGGCTTCATCCCGCCGATCATCGACATCACCATGTTCGATCGCAAGATCATGGTCTCCAACCGCGACGCGATCGTCTGGACCAAGAAGCTGCTCGACGAGGAGGGCGTCTTCGCCGGCGTCTCCGGCGGTGCGATCGCCTACATCGCCCACCGCATCGCCAGCGAGCTGGAGTCCGGCAACGTCGTCTTCCTGATCCCCGACGACGGCTGGAAGTACCTCTCTTCCGGCGTCTACACCAAGCCTCTGGAGGAGATCGAAAACCTCGACTCCACCGTTTGGTGGTAGCGCGGCAAGCCTTTCGGTAGGCGCAACTTCTTCCCTTGAGGGTGTTTGAGTGGCCGCAATTGGCGCTCGGCAAAGGGGAGATGATGAGTAAACGGCTGCTGCTGTTCGTGGTTCTACTGGCAATCGGCACCTGCGCGATCGGCGCCGGTCCCGCCGCGGCCAAGTCCCGTCCCGGCAACGTCGATTTCGGCTTCGGCGATGAAGGTACGGTCATCCAGCCCCGTAACTGGGGCCCGGTCGATGGTTTCTACGGGCCGTTCGGAGAGGACATGGCGGTCGGCCTGGAAGACGAGATCTTCGAGTTGCAGAGCGAACGCTTCTGCGCCACCGTATGCAGCGCCAGGCTCTTCCTCGAGCGCCACCGGCGCGGCGGCGCCCTCGACGAGAGCTTCGGTGCAGGAGGCAGGAGCTTCTCGACGCCAGCCGTCGATCCCGTCAGCCCGAACGCTTCCTTCCGGCAGGTGGCGTCGCTCGCCGTGACCCCGACCGACGAAGTCGTGGTGGCAACGCTCGACGGGGGGAACCTCGTCCTCTTCCGCTTCGACCGCCTCGGCCGGCTTTCCGCGGGCTTCGGCAACTCGGGACGCGTGAACACGACTCTCGGCGGTCTCGATGGTCCGCCGCGTCTGGCGATCTCGTCCGACGGCCGGATCCTGGTGGCCGCCAGCTCGCGCCGGCAGGACGGGGGCAGCTTTGTCTGGCTGGCGCGCTTCAACTCGAACGGAGAGCCGGACCCGACCTTCGGGGCCGGTCTCGGCCAAACGGTGGCCCCCGGCGCTCTGGCGATCCCGGCACCTTCGGCGGCGGCCCTCGACCTTGCGCCGAGCGATCGGATCGCGCTTGGTGGCGTGCGTTGCTGTCCCGGCAAGCTCTCCTCGGTCTTCTTCGGGCGCCGTGACCCCGACGGCCTCCCTCTGCGGCCGTACTCCGCCGTGAAGCCGTGGCGGAACCTGAAAGTCAGCGAGCCCTCGCTGGTCAGCGCGGTGCTGGCCCTCCCCGGGGGTCGGATCGCGATGGTGGCGAGCTCGAAGGCAGGTGCCTTCGTCGCCCGGCTGCTGCCGTCGGGACGGCCGGACCGGAGGTTCGGTAGGGCGGGGATCGTGCGCCTGAAGCACCTGCAGATCGGCGTCTCGCCGGCTCTGGCCGACTCGGCCGGGAACATCTACGTTGCCGGCTACCGGGTGGGCCCGGAAGGGGGGTTCGCCCCCGACCCTGCCGTGGTTGCCCGTGTCACTAGCCGGGGACGGGTCGACCGCCGGTTCGGCGCGACTCCGCCCGGCTACGCGCTGATGCCGAGCGCGATCAGCAATCCCCTGGCGATGGGATTCCAGTCCAGCGGCAAGCTGGTCGTCTTCGGTGAGTACATCGACTACTGCATCCGGGGCTGCCCCCTTCCCGATCGCGTCCTCACTCGCCTGTACACGAGCCGTCGCCAGGGGCGGTGAGCGGAGCCAGGCGGGGGTGTGGGGTTGCTCTGGCGGTCCTGGCCCTCTGCTTCGCCGCCGCGCCCGGTCGTTCCGCGGCCGCTCCAACCGGGTTCTTCGGAGTCGCCTCGTCGGCCAATCTCGTCCGCGGTGACTTCGCGAAGATGGGCAAGCTCGGGTTGACGCTCCGGGTCCCGCTCAACTGGTTCGAGGTCGAGCCACAGCGTGGCGTCTACGACTTCAGCGGTTTCGATCGCACCGTTGCCGAGGCGGCGAAGGCCAAGGTTCGCCTGTTGCCCTTCGTCACCGGCTCTCCCGCGTGGATGGCCGG
The DNA here is from genome assembly GCA_035760445.1 of Solirubrobacterales bacterium. Lineage (GTDB taxonomy): Bacteria > Actinomycetota > Thermoleophilia > Solirubrobacterales > 70-9 > VAYN01. The sequence goes on from DASTSW010000102.1 coordinate 14,953, forward strand.
CGATGCCTCGGTGCCGCCGCTTGGTAAGTCGCGAGCGGCGGCCTGGAGTGAGTTCTTGAGGCGCCTCGTCGACCGCTACGGGCCCCGTGGCTCATTCTGGGCGGAGCGCGGTTCGAAGCAGCCGATTCGTCGCTGGCAGATTTGGAACGAGCCGAACTTCCGCATCTTCTGGCACCCGCGCCCCTCTCCCCGGGCCTACGTCGACCTCTTGCACCGCTCGGCCCGGGTGATCCGCGACGCCGATCCGGGGGCGACGGTGGTCGCCGCCGGGTTGGCGCCGGTCGAGGGTGGGCTCTTCCCTTGGGAGTTCCTCCGGCGCATGTACCGCGTACCGGGCGCGCGGCAGGCCTTCGACGTGATGGCGATCCATCCCTACTCGACCTCGCTCGGGGCGCTGGAGTACGAGCTGCGGGCGATGCGAAAAGCGATGGCGCGGGCGGGGGATGGCGCCAAGCCGCTGCTGGTCACCGAGCTCGGCGTCGCCTCGGACGGCGCCTACCCGAACCCGTTCGACAAGGGCCTGCGCGGGCAGGCCCGGTTCTTGAGGCGCGCCTATGACCTGATGCTCGAGCACCGGCGTCGCTGGCGGCTGGCCGGGGCCTACTGGTTCACCTGGCGGGACACGATGGCTCCCGATCCCCATTGCGTGTTCTGTGGGTTCGCAGGTCTGTACGACGCGCGGGGCGAGCCGAAGCCGGCGTGGTGGGCCCTGACGCGCACCGTCAGGCGGGCCGGCGGCGCGGGTGTCCGCTAGCCTCGCCGGGTGAGGATTTCGCAGCAATTGATCGACGAGATGGTCGCGCACGCGCGCGAGGACCTGCCGAACGAGTGCTGCGGGATGATCGGTGGCCGCGAGGGCGAGGCGACCAGCGTGGTCCGGGTCGAGAACTCCGCCGCCAGCCCGCTGCGCTACGAGATGGACCCGCAGGGCCAGTTCGACGCGCTGAAAGCGATCGAAGCGGCTGGCGACGAGCTGCTCGGGATCTATCACTCGCACACCCGCAGCGCCGCTTATCCCTCGCAGACCGACGTCAACCAGGCGGTCGCCTGGCCGGAACAGGTCTACGTGATCGTCTCCCTGGAGAACGGGGACGCGCCCGACGTCAAGGCCTACGACCTGGCTGACCTGAAGATCGCCGATGTCGAGCTCGACGTCGCATAAGAAGCCCCCGGGCGGGCACCAGCGCGGCGCCCACGGCGGCGGCGGTTCCGGCGGGGGCGACGAGGGCGGCGGTGGAGGCGGCGGCGGTGGCGGGCCGATGGTCAAGATCGCGTTTGCCCGCACCCAGCCCGAGGCCGAGATGCTGCAGGGCCTGCTCGCCGAGGCGGACATCCCCTCGCTGCTGAAACGGAGCGCCGGCTTCGACAACCCCGACTTCCTGCCCAGCGGCCCGCGCGACGTCTTCGTCTCCCAGGCACACGCCAAGCGGGCGCGCCAGGTGCTCGCCGACGTGCTGGTCGAGGACGAAGCCGACGAGATGAGCGAGATGGAAGAGGAACGGCGCCTGGCTCGCGGCGAAACCGGTGTGACCCCGCCGGCGAAGCTCGCCTTCTGGATCGTCGTCGCCGTCCTCGCCGGCTGCGGGCTCTCCTGGATGCTGTATCAGCTGGGCTGAGGTCCTCGGTGGCTGACGACCTGGTCGAGATCGCCTTCGTCGGTGACGAGGGGGAGGCCGCGATCATCCAGGCCTTGCTCGATGAGAGCGGAATCCCCAGCCTGCAGCAGTCGGCGGGGCGGGACGGATCGAAGTTCGGCCACATATTCGCCGGCCTCGATGGCGGCTCGCGCCGGGTGATGGTCCACGCGCACCGGGCAGCGGAAGCGCGCGCCATTCTCGACGAAGCTCAGCCTCTGGACGAGCTCCCGCCCGAGTCCGGCCCGGCTGCCTAGACCGCGACCGGGCCGCGGACCATCTCGCGCAGATAGTCGCGCCAGGCTCCCTCGATGTCGCGGATGCGGGCGTCGAAGGCGTCTTCGAGCTGGACCTCGGGGCCCTGCGGCAGGAGTTTGGCGACGAGGCGCTCGCAGGCCTCGGGGCCGCGTTCGTTCTCCAGTAGGTCGAAGATCGTGCCGCCGAGGAGGACGGCGTCGCGGCGCGAGGGCGGGAAGGAGGTGCGACCGCTCTCGCGCAGGCGGCGGATCACCGCGGCGCGGTAGAGGCCGACCTGGCGGGAGAAGTACTGGGCGCCGCCTTCGACCAGCCAGGCCCAGCGCAGGTAGCGGGCGAAGCGACGCGGGGTCCAGGAGGGGGGGAGGGCGGTGTTGTTGGCGGCGATCACCATCTGCGCGTAGAGGCGCTCGGCGGTGCCGCGCAGGGCTTCGTAGGAGTCATCGCCCGCGGCCCGCTTTTCCATGTGCGGGTCGTTGAGGACGTGCAGCTCGGTCGACATCGGCCAGCCGGCGAGGTAGCGGCGGCCGGCGGGGGCCGCCGACCAGCGGGCGGCGGGGAGGAAGGGGTGGGCCGCGGTCAGCCACAGCGGGTTGGTGTGGACGACGACGGTCACCTCCTCCGGCACGGTCTCGAAGCGGTCTTCGAGCCGCAACCGCAGGTGCTCGAGCCGGTCCAGCGTCCGCTCGGCGAAGGCGGAGTCGTCGGAGTCGTGGCGAGCCGTGAAGCTAAGGCTCTCGGTCTCAACCCAAGACACGAAGCGAGGCTAGCGAGCGGAGAGGTTGGCTAGACGAGGACGGGCTCAGAGGCGCCGGCGCGGTCGCGAATCTCTTCGCGGGCGCGGTCGAACTCTTCGTCGGCCATCACCGGGGTGCCCTCGAAGGGCAGTTCGCGGTCGATCTCGACCCAGGAGCGGCAGCCGTGGTACTCGTCGCGGACGCGGACGGTGACCGGGCGCGGAATCCGGTGGACCCGCAGCAGCAGCACGTGCAGCGGGTGCCGGCGCTTCCAGGCCAGCCGCTTTTCGGCGTAGTCCGGGGTCCAGATGTAATACGGCGAAAGAGCGTCGAGGGAGCGGCGGTCGTTGATCGTGACGTGGTCGACGACCTCGGCCCAGGCGCGCAGGCGGACGCGATCGGGCTGGGGGATGCCGCCGTCCTGGAGCAGCGCTTTCGGCGGCGGCTCCTCGTCGGGCCAGACACCCTCCTCGAGCGCGCGGCGCAGCTCCGGGTGGTGGGACTCGCGGACCAGGTTGTTCCGCTGGTGATCGAAGGTCGGGTAGAGGAAGAACCGCTCGTGCTCGAGCTCGAAGTGCTTGTTCTCCTCGCGGATGCCGCCCTTGCGCAGGGTCAGCAACTGCTCGCCCTCGGCGAGAGCGCGGACGGTTACAGCCCATTCCTTGAGAGCGATCGGCATTGAAGTAGTCCAGCTAAGAAAGTTCGTAGTTCCTAAAGGGCGAAGCCGTGCCACAGAGCCTGTCGAGGCAGTTTTAGGCTCGCCAGAGGCGCGCATTCTAGAGAAGTGCTGCGAAATCTCAACTAAAAAACCGCGAAATTTGCGAAATGTGACTTACGTCCACCCGCCGCCGCCCGGAGTTTCGAGCCTCAGACGGTCCCCCGGGCGCAGCTCGCCAGCGGCCTTGGCTGGCAGCGCAGAGCCGTTTAGGAGGTTTGCTCCAGCTGCTCCGTCCTCGGCCCCGCCGTGTCCGCGCGGCCGGTGGCGGCGGCGCTCGGTGATCAGCGTGAAGCGCATCGGCGCCAGCGCTTCCAGCTCGCGCACGAGACCCTCGCCGCCGCGGTGGGTGCCGTTTCCGCCGCTGTCCCGGCGCAGCGAGAGCTCGCGGACGCGCAGCGGGAACTCGGTCTCCAGCGCCTCGACCGGGGTGTTGAGCGTGTTCGACATCGCCACGTGGATGGCGCTGGGGCCGTCGGCGCCGGGGCAGGCGCCCTGGCCGCCGCCGAGCGTCTCGTAGTAGGTGAAGTCGTCGTCGGCGAGGGTCAGGTTGTTCATCGTCCCCTGTCCTTGGGCAGGTCCCGGACGGGCCTGAGAGAGGGCGGCGAGGACGAGGTCGGCGACCCGGCTGGAGGTCTCGACGTTGCCGGCGGCAACGGCCGCCGGGTGGCGGGCGTTGAGCAGCGAGCCGGGCGGGGCGACCACCTCGACCGGCCGGTGAGCGCCGGCCGAGGGCGGGGCGTCGGGGTCGGTGAGGACGCGAACGGCGAAGAAGGCAGCCGATTTCGTCACCGAGAGGGGGCAGTTGAGGTTGCCGTCGACCTGGTCTTCGGTGCCGCCGAAGTCGAGGCGGAGCGAGTCGCCGGCGATCGTCGCCTCCAGCCGCAAACGCAGGTCGCGCTCTTCGCCGTTCCAGTCGCCCTCGAGCACGTCCTCGGCCCGGTAGCTGCCGTCAGGTAGCTCGGCGAGCGCGGCGCGGGTGCGGCGCTCGCTGTAGGCGAGGATCTCGGCCATCCCGGTGCGGAGGGCCTCGCCGCCGAGGCGCTCGCGCAGCTCCAGCAGGCGGGTCGCCCCGATGCGGTTGGCGGCCTCCTGGGCGCGAAGGTCGGCGAGGCGCTGGTCGGGGGCGCGCATCTGCGCGACGAGGCGCGCCAGGGTCTCAGGGTCGGCGATGGTCGGCGGGATCACCACGCCCTCTTCCTCCAAGGTGCGGGAGAAGGCGGGCATCGAGCCGGGGGTGGGGCCGCCGACGTCGGCGTGGTGGGCGCGGCTGGCGGCGAAACCGAGCAGATCCCTACCGGCGAAGACGGGAGAGATGAGGGTGATGTCGGGCAGGTGGGTGCCGCCGCGGTAGGGATCGTTGAGGATCCAGCCGCGGCCGGGGCGCTGCTGCTCGCCGAGGATGGCGGCGACGGCGTCGGGCATCGAGCCGAGGTGGACGGGGATGTGCTCGGCCTGCATCACCAACTCGCCTGCGGGGTCGAACAGCGCGGTCGAGCAGTCGTGCCGCTCCTTGATGTTGGCCGAGTAGGCCGAGCGGATCAGCGTCGCCCCCATCTCGTCGCAGGCGGCGCGCAGCCCGCCAATCAGCACTTGGAGCGTTATCGGGTCCATCGCCCCACGATCGTGCCGTGGTCGTCGACGCGGGTGGTCCACCCGGGCGGCACGACAAAAGTTGCCTCGGGCAGCTCGAAGACGACTGGGCCCTCGGCCTCGGTGCCGGCGGCGGGCTCGCCGCGCAGGACCGGGGTCTCGACCCATTCGCCGTCGAAGTGGACCCGGCGGCTGGTGCGCTCGACCGCGCCCTCGCTTGCGGCTGCCGGTCGTGGCGAGGGACCGGGGACGACCATCGCCAGGTCGATGTCGACCAGCACCACCTCACCCTCGGGGTCGCGGTGGCCGTAGCGCTCCTCGTGGGCGCGCTCGAAGCCGGCGACGAGCTCGGACGGCTCGGGGTCGACCGCTCCCGGCACCGGTAGCTCGAAGGCCTGGCCGGCGTAGCGCAGCTTGTAGGTGACCTGGGGCTCGGCCTCTCCCTCCAGCCCGGCTCCGGTCGCAGCGACCATCGCCGCGACCTCGGTCGCGACCCGCTCGGCGGTCAACTCGCCGCCGCTCAGCATCACCGTGCGGGCGGTGTCGCGACGGCGCTCGGAGGCGCAGAGGCCGAGGGCGGAGAGGACGCCGCCGGCGCGCGGGCAGAGGATCGTCTCGATCCCCAGCTCGGCGGCGATCGGCGCCGCGTGCATTGGCCCGGCGCCGCCGAAAGGCAGCAGCGCGAAGCCGCGCGGGTCGACGCCGCGCTCGACGGTGACGACGCGCAGCGCCCGGACCATCTCCTGGTTGGCGACGCGGAGAATGCCGCTCGCGGTCTCCAGCGGGTCGAGGCCGAGCGAGCGCCCCAGCTCGGCGACCGCGCGCTCCGCCGCCTCGGCGTCGAGGTCTACCCCGCCGGCCAGTTGCGAGTCGCCGGCGAGGTGGCCGAGCAGCAGGTTGGCGTCGGTGACCGTCGGCTCGCTGCCACCGCGGCCGTAGCAGGCGGGTCCGGGATCGGCGCCGGCCGACTGGGGCCCGACGCGGAGGGCGCCGCCGCTGTCGCGCCAGCCGATCGAGCCGCCGCCGGCGCCGACGGTGTGGACGTCGACCATCGGCAGCTGGATCGGCCGACCGTCGATCTCGCGTGAGTCGGTGCGGCGGACCTCGCCGCCCTCGACCACGCAGACGTCGCAGCTGGTCCCGCCCATGTCGAAGCCGAGGGCGTTGCCGTCGCCGCTTACCTGGGCGAGCAGACCGGCGCCGACCGCGCCGCCCGCCGGCCCGGAGAGAACGCTCCAGGCGCCCGCCCGCGCCGCCTCCTCGGCTGGGGCGACGCCGCCGGCGGAGCTCATCACCAGCGGTTGCGGCAGGCCGGCCTCCGAGGCCGCCTCGCCCAGCCGGCCGAGGTAGCGGCCGAGCAGCGGGCTGAGGTAGGCGTCGATCACCGTGGTCGAGCAGCGCTCGTACTCGCGGAAGCGGGGCAGGACCTCGTGGGAGACGGAGACGTGGACGCCGGGCAGGCGCTCGCGCAGGTGGGCGGCGATCGCCCGCTCGTGGCTCGGGTCGAGGTAGGAGAAAAGCAGGCAGATGGCGACCGACTCGGCTCCGCTCGCCTCGATCGCCGCCGCCAGCCGCTCGGGTTCCTCCTCGCCGAGTGGCTCGACGACTCCGGCCGGGCCGGCCCGCTCCGCCGCCTCGAACTTCAGCTCGGGCTCGACCAGCGGCACCGGCTTCGGCGTGCAGAGGCGGTAGAGGTCCGGTCGGTCCTGGCGGCCGATCTCCAGCAGGTCGGCGAAGCCGGCCGTGGCGACCAGGGCCGTCCGGGCGCCGCGCTCCTCCAGCAGCGCGTTGGTGCCGACCGTCATCCCGTGGGCGAAGACGTCAATGTCGGTTGACGAAGCACCCGCCCGGTCCAGCACCGCCTCCACCGCCCGCATCACCCCGATCGACTCTTCCCGCGGCGTGGTCGGCACCTTCGCGGTGTGGACCGTGCTGCCGTCGAGCAGGACGGCGTCGGTGAAGGTGCCGCCCACGTCTACTCCCAGGAGCATGGGACGACGCTAACGGACGCGATTTAGACCCACTTCTCCTCGCGGACGGTTCTATCTGGGGAGAAGACGACGTGGACGCCGTCCAGGGCCGGGTCGGTCGCCGGGCAGTCGCGCCGCAGGTGGCCGCCGCGCGACTCGCGCCGGGCGAGGGCGCTGGCGCCGATCGCCCGCGCCAGCGGATAGGGGTTGGAGATCAGGCGGGCGAGGTCGTCGGGGTTGCGGGTCGGGCCGGCGTAACGCCAGACCGCGTCGCGGGTCTCGTCGCTCGGCGGCTCGAAGCGCCACTCGGGCGGATCGGGGCGCGTCGCCGCCGGCACTTCGCCGAGGGCCGCCGCCGCAGCGCGGTTGCCGAAGACGAAGCACTCGCTGAGCGAGTTGGAGGCGAGCCGGTTGGCGCCGTGCAGTCCGGTGCAGGAGCACTCGCCGACGGCGAGGAGGCCGGGAAGCGAGGAGCGGCCGTCGACATCGACCACGACGCCGCCCATCGTGTAGTGGGCGGCGGGGGAGACCGGCACTGGATCGCTGTGCGGGTCGAGGCCGGCTTTCTCCAGCGAGGCGAAGACGTTGGGGAAGCGGGCGGGGTCGATCGTCCGCAGGTCGAGCTCGACCGCAGCGGTGCCGTCGAGCCGCATCTGTTCGAGGATCGCCGCCGTCACCGCGTCGCGCGGGGCGAGCTCGTCGGTGAAGCGCTCGCCATCGGCGCCGAGCAGCTTCGCTCCCTCGCCGCGGACCGCCTCGGTGATCAGGACCCCGTCGTGGGGGGTGTCCGGCAGCGCCAGTGCGGTCGGGTGGAACTGGCAGAACTCGAGGTCGGCGAGCTCGGCGCCGGCCAGCGAGGCGAGGACCGGCCCGGCCCCGATCGCCCCGCGCGGATTGGTCGTCCGCCGCCACAGCGCCGCGGCGCCGCCGGTGGCGAGGATCGTCGCCGCGGCGGCCACCGGGCCGGTATCCGTGACCACCCCGTGGCAGCGCTCGCCGTCGCTCCACAGGGCCAGCGCCGAGGCCCGCTCCATCACCTCGATCCGCTCCTGCGCGGCGACCATCGCCGCCAGCTTCGAGGTCAGCTCGTAGCCGGTCTGGCTGCCGCCGGCGTGGACGATGCGACGGTGGGCGTGGCCGCCCTCGAGGCCCAGCGCCAGCCGCCCCTCGTGATCGACGTCGAAGACGACACCGCGGGCGACCAGGTCGCGGACCATCGCCGGCGCCTCGTCGACCAGAACCCGCACCGCCGCGGTGAGGCAGAGGCCGCGGCCGGCGGCGATCGTGTCGGCGGCGTGGAGGTCGGGTGAGTCGTCGGGCTCGAGCGCTGCCGCCAGCCCGCCCTGGGCCCAGTAGCTAGCGCTCTGCGAGAGCTGGGTACGGGAGACGAGACAGACCTGAGCGCCGAGCTCGGCGGCCCGCAGCGCACTCCAAAGTCCGGCGGCGCCGCCGCCGACCACGGCGACGTCGTACTCCGCGACTGCGGCTATCGCCCCTCAGCCTCTCGGCGCAGAGAGTCGAGCTGACCCTGCAGCCAGCTCGCAGCGGACTCGCGGGCGCGCGCCAGTTCGTCGGCAACCGTCTCCTCGGCGAGGTCGGCGCGGCGCTCGGCCGCCTCGACCCGCTTCTCGGCCGCCTCGACCTGGGTCTCGATCTCGTTCAGTCGCTCCTCGGCGCCGGCCAGCGCCTTCTCCTTCTCCTCGCGCTCACGCTCGAGGTCGGCTTCCAGCGCCTTGATCTCCTCTTCGGCCCGCTTCTCGGCCTCGGCCGCGAGCGTCGCCGCCTCCTCCAGCCGGCGCTCGGCCTCGCGGATCTGCTGCTCGAGGCTGTCGCCGCCGGTGCCCGTCTCAGCGTTCATCGTGCCCCAATCTATTACCCATTCAACATCTCGCGGTAGGCGACGATCAGCCGCTCCGCCATCGCCGCCGCGGAGAGGGTCGCGGCGCGTGCGGCGCCGGCAACTCGTGGGTCGGCGGCCTCCAAGTGTCGCCTCGCGACCGCGGTCCAGGTATCGGCGGCGAAGGGGGCGCAGAGGCAGCCCTCGATCCCCCGCAATGCGTATGGGGCGATCCCGACCGGGGTGGAGAGGACCGGGACCTCGCAGGCCAGCGCCTCGACCGCGGCCATCCCGAACCCCTCGTAGTCGGAGGTGACGAGGACAGCGTTGGCGGCGTTGATCCACAACGGCATCTGCTCGGGCTCGATCGAGCCGCCGGTGAGGAGGTCGGCGCCGCAGGCCATCGCCACCTCGGCGGCGCGGTCGTGGCGCTTCTCCGGCCGCGCCGGGTTGGCGGGGAAGAAGAGGTAGCTCGCCTCGGGGTCGAGTCCGAGCTGGCGCCGCGCCTCGGCGCGCGGCAGCGACTCGAAGCGGCTCAGGTCCGGGCCGCAGGGGAGGACCGCCGCGCCGGGGACCGCCGGCAGCCCGGGCCGCCCGTCCTCGGCCTCGAACAGCGCCCGCGAGACCCCGGCGACGAGGTCGGACCGCCAGGCGAGCCGGCGCGAGAGGTGGCCGACGAGGTGGTGGCGGACGTCGGTGCCGTGGAAGGTGACCAGCAGCGGCTTCGCTCCGGCCAGCCTCGCCACCCAGCCTGCGAGGCCGTAGTGGGCGTGGACGAGGTCGAAGCGCTCGCGCCGCAGCAGCGCCCGCAGTCGCCGGGTCGCCGGCCGGTACTCCTTGCGGCCCCGGGGGAATTCGAAGAGGTCGACCTCGATCCCCCGCTTGCGCACCTCGTCCACCTGATCCCGCACCCAGCGCCCCCGCTGCGGAGCCGCGGCGTCGGGCATGAAGTTGGTGACGACGAGGACCCGCACCGGCGTCAGGGTAGCCGCGGCGGGGGCAGGCGATAGCTGGCGGGGGTCTTCGAGAGCTTGATCGGGCTGCGGGGGAGGCGGACCGGGTCGCCGTTCTCGCGGGGGATCTCGACGATCGGGTCGAGGCCGATCCGCTCGGCGAAGGCGAAGGCAGCGCCGATGTCGTTGACGACCCCGGCGGGGACGCGGCGGGCGGTCAGCAGCTCGACCCACTCGGCCGCCGGGCGGGCGGCGAGCGCCGCTTCCAGCAACGGCTTCAGCTCATCGCGGTTCTCGACCCGGGCGGGGTTGGTGGCGAAGCGCTCGTCGCCGGCCAGCTCCGGCGCGCCGAGCGCCGCGCAGAGCTCGCCGAACTGTCGGTCGTTGCCGACCGCCAACACGAGCTCGCCCTCGCGGCAGCGCAGCAGTTCGTAGGGGGCGATGCTGGGATGGCGGTTGCCAATCCGCCCCGGCACCGCGCCGGCGACGGTGAAGGCCGAGCTCTGGTTGACGAGGCCGGCGAGCAGGGCCGAGAGCAGATCGACCTCGACCAGCTGCCCCTCGCCGCTCTCGCGCCGGTGCTCGAGCGCGGCGAGGATGCCGACCGCGGCGTAGAGCCCGGCGATCACGTCGACCAGGGCGACGCCGACCTTCAGCGGCTCGCCCTCGGGCTCGCCGGTGACGCTCATCAGCCCGCCGAGGGCCTGGACGAGGAGGTCATATCCCGGCAGCTCGGCGCCCTCGCCATTCCCACCGAAACCGGTGATCGAGCAGTAGATAAGACCGGGATTGTCGGCGGCGAGCGCCTCATGGTCGAGCCCCAGCTTCGCCATCACCCCGGGGCGAAAGTTCTCGACCAGGACGTCGCTCGCCAGCGCCTGCCGCCGGGCCTCGGCCAGATCGACGGGAACGCCGAGGTCGAGGACGAGGCTGCGCTTGTTGCGGTTGACCGCCTGGAAGTAGGTCGCCTCGCCCTCGGCGTCGTGCGGTGGCCCCCAGGAGCGGGTGTCGTCGCCGCTGCCGGGGCGCTCGACCTTGGTCACCTCGGCGCCGAGGTCGGCCAGGGTCATCGTCGCCAGCGGCCCGGCGAGGACCCGCGAGAAGTCGAGGATCCGCAATCGCCCTAGCGCCGAGTCGGCCATTAGGTCACGATCCTAGGGACCCGCAACCGACGCCAAGGACGCCCATGTCTTCGACCACCGCCGCCGCGCCGCCGATCCGCCCCAGCGACTACCTCGCCATCGATGCCCTGCTCTCCGACGAGGAGCGCGACATTCGTGACACCGTCCGCGCCTTCGTCCGCAACGAGGTGGTGCCGAACGTGGGGGACTGGTTCGAGGCCGCGAGCGCCCCGGTCACCGAGCTGGCGCCCGAACTGGGCAAGCTCGGGGTGCTGGGCATGCACCTGGAGGGCTACGGCTGCGCCGGCGCCAGCGGCACCGCCTACGGGCTCGCCTGCATGGAGCTGGAGGCGGGCGACAGCGGCATTCGCAGCCTCGTCTCGGTCCAGGGGTCGCTGGCGATGTACGCGATCTGGCGCTGGGGCTCGGAGGAGCAGAAGCAAGAGTGGTTGCCGCGGATGGCCGCGGGCGAGGCGATCGGCTGCTTCGGCCTGACCGAGCCCGATGCCGGCTCGGACCCCGGCTCGATGCGGACCCGCGCCCGGCGCGACGGCTCCGACTGGATCCTGCACGGGCAGAAGATGTGGATCACCAACGGCTCGGTCTCCGAGGTGGCGGTGGTCTGGGCCCATACCGACGAGGGCGTGCGCGGCTTCCTCGTCCCACAGGGAACCAAGGGCTTCACCACCCAGGACATCCACAAGAAGCTTTCGCTGCGGGCCTCGGTCACCTCGGAGCTGCTGCTCGACGACGTGCGGCTGCCCGCCGACGCGGTTCTGCCCGAAGTCAGCTCGCTGAAGGGCCCGCTCTCCTGCCTCAACGAGGCCCGCTACGGGATCGTCTGGGGCGCCGCCGGCGCCGGCCGCGCCTGCTACGAAGCGGCGCTCGAGTACGCCACCGAACGGGTCCAGTTCGACCGCCCGATCGCCTCCTTCCAGATCCAGCAGCAGAAACTGGCGGAGATGGTCCTGGAGGTGAACCGGGCGACCCTGGTTGCCCTCCACCTGGGGCGGATGAAGGACGCTGGCACCCTGCGGCCCGAGCACGTCAGCCTCGGCAAGCTCGGCAACGTCAACGGGGCGCTGGAGGTGGCGCGGAGCGCCCGCCAGGTGCTCGGCGCCAACGGCGTCACGCTGGAGTATCCGGTGATCCGGCACATGAACAACCTTGAGTCGGTGGTCACCTACGAGGGGACCGCCGACGTGCACGCGCTGGTGATCGGCGGCGCTGTCACCGGGATCCAGGCCTTTCGCTAGACCGCGTTTCCCTCTATTGCGGTGCGGGTATTTGACCGTTCGCCGACAGCACCCGAGCAGGAGGGAAGATGGAGGAGGCGAGCGGCAATCCGTCTCTGGTTCTGGTCGAGCAGCACGAGGCCCTGCGCGATGGGCTGGCGGTGCTGCTCGAGCGCCGAGGGTTCTCGGTGCTTGGTTGTGCCACGACCGCTGCCCGCGCCGAGGAGGTGATCTCGGAGCGCCATCCCGACGTCGCGGTGGTCGGAATCGACCTGCCGGACGAGCGCGGGACCGAGCTGATCAGGCGTCTCCACGGGCAGGTGAATGGGACCAAGTTCGTCATCTATGCCGGTCTCACCGGCCCCGACCTGCTGGAGGCGGCGTTCAGGAGCGGCGCCCGCGGGCTGGTCGCCAAGCCGGCCGGACTGCCGGCCCTGGTCGAGGCGCTGCGCAAGGTCTGGCGTGGCGAGCGCTATTTCGATCCGCGCTTCTCCCCCAAGGCAACCAACGGCGAGGTGCCGGCCAAGGCGCTGAGCGGGCGCGAGGCGGAGATCCTGGCGCTGCTCGCCCGCGGCCTGACCGGCGAGGAGATCGCTCAGCGGCTGGTGCTGTCGCCGGAGACCATTCGCACCCATGTCCGCAACGCGATGGGCAAGCTGGAGGCGCGGACCCGGACTGAGGCCGTGGTCAAGGCCCTGGACCGGGGCGAGATTCAGACGGCGTGAGTCCAGCCGGCCAGCCTGGCCGCGGCCTCGATCCACACGACGAGGTTGAGAAAGAGCATTCCCAGCTCGACCCAGACGGTCGGCATCCAGCCATGGACGTTCACCTCGCTTAATTCGTCAGCAAAGTTCGCGGTGCCCATCCCCGCTTTGAGGTAAATGGGACGACACGAAGATTTTGCAAAAGGTTTTCCTTTCCGGCGCTTTCGTGTCTTGTTCCGTGTGCCGAACCGGTCCAGCATCCCGCCTCAATCAACCGAGGGAGGCAACGATGATCTACATGCTGGCCGGCTACCTGCACGCCGCGATCTTCCGGCGGGTGAGGGAAATCCGCCGCCTGGCGGGGGAGACGGGGCAGGGCACGGTCGAGTACGTCGGCCTGATCCTGCTCGTCGCCCTGCTGATGGTCGGGATGGTCGCGGGGATGAAGGGGTTCCAGGGCAAGCAGGGGACCGAGCTCGCCGACGTGATCGTCAACAAGATCAAGGAGGCGGTCGACAAGGTCGCCTTCAAATGAGAGCGAGGCGCGCCGGGCGGGGGTAGCCTGGCCCGGTGCGCCCGATCTGCGTGGACCACATGACCTTGCCGGTGGGCGACCTGGAGCGATCGGTGGCCTTCTACCGGGCGGCCCTGGTCGAGGGGATGGGCTGGGTCGAGGTCGAGGTCGAAGGGGCGCCCACCTTTGGACCGGAGGGAGCCGAGGACGTGAGCCTCGTCGCCGGCGGACCGTTGCGGCCGGCGATCCACCTCGCCTTCGCTGCAACCGACTTCGCCCAGGTGGAGGGATTCCACCGCGAGGGGCTGGCCGCCGGCGGTCGCGACAACGGCGCTCCCGGCCCCCGCCTGCAGTACTCACCGGGCTACCACGGCGCCTTCCTGCTCGACCCCGACGGCCACAACGTCGAGGCGGTCTGGCACGCGCCGACGGGACTGGACACCGCATGAGAGACTCGCGCGATGCCAGCTTCTCGTAGTTACGACAGGGCGCCGGCCGACATCCGGCCGGTGACGATCGACCCGGGGTTCGTCGAAAGCGCCGCCGGGTCGGCGCTGATCTCGATCGGCCGCACCCGGGTCATCTGCACCGCCTCGGTCCAGGAGCAGGTGCCGCGCTGGATGACGGGCAAGGGCAAAGGCTGGGTCACCGCCGAGTACGCGATGCTGCCCGCCTCGACCGGCGACCGCAAGCAGCGCGACATCTCGAAGGGGAAACAGGACGGCCGCGGGGTCGAGATCCAGCGCCTGATCGGCCGCTCCCTGCGCGTCGTCGTCGACTTCAAGGCGATGGGCGAACGCAGCGTCTACGTCGACTGCGACGTGCTCGAAGCCGACGGCGGCACCCGCTGCGCGGCGATCACCGGCGGCTACGTCGCCCTGCGCCAGGCCTTCCAGAAGCTGGTCGACAAGAAAGCGCTGGACGCGCTGCCGCTGAACGGCAGCGTCGCCGCGGTCAGCGTCGGCATGGTCAACGGCCGCGCCCTCTGCGATCTCGACTACGGCGAGGACTCCAACGCCGAAGTCGACGCCAACGTGGTGATGACCGGCGACGGCGGCCTGGTCGAGGTGCAGGCGACGGCGGAGCGGACGCCGCTCTCGCGAACGTCGCTCGACGAGTTGCTCGGGCTTGCCGAGCTGGGAATCGGCCGCCTGCGGGAGGTGCAGGAGCGGGTCGCATGATCCTGGCGACCCGGAACGAGCACAAGGTGCGGGAGATGGCCGAGCTGCTGCCCGGCGTCGACCTGCAACCGCTGCCGGCCGAGGTCGAGATGCCGCCGGAGACCGGCGACAGCTTCGAGGCCAACGCGCTGATCAAGGCCCGCGCCGCCCGCGCCGCCACCGGCGAGGTGACGATCGCCGACGACTCGGGGATCGAAGCCGCCGACCTCGGCGGCGCCCCCGGCATCTATTCCGCCCGCTACGCCGGTGAAGGCGCCAGTGACGAGGCCAACCTGGAGAAGCTGCTGCGCGAAGTCGACGCCGCCGCCGGCGAGCGCCGCGCCGCCTACGTCTGCGCGATCGCCCTGATCGACGAGGGCGGCCACGAGTACGTCTTCGAAGCTACCTGCGAGGGGACCCTGCTGCGCGCGGGCCGCGGCGTGGGCGGCTTCGGCTACGACCCGGCTTTCGTCCCCGACGAGACCGGTCACGGCGATGACCGCACCTTCTCCGAGCTCAGCCCCGAGGAGAAGAACAAGATCAGCCACCGCGGCAAGGCGGTGCGGATGCTGGCCCGCCACCTCGGCCTGGAGCCGGAGCCGTGATCAAGAGCAAAAGCGGCGCCGCGGCGCTCTCGATCGCCTCCAACGCGATCCTGATCGCGCTGAAGCTCGCCGCGGGGGCGATCACCGGCTCGATCGCGATCATCACCGAGGCGATCCACTCGCTGATCGACCTCGTCGCTTCGGTGATCGCCTTCATCTCGGTCCGCAAAGCCGACGAGCCGGCTGACGAGGAGCACCCCTACGGCCACGAGAAGGTCGAGAACCTGGCGGCCAACATCGAGGGGATCCTGATCCTGGTCGGCGCCGCGGTGATCGTCTACGAGGCGACCCACCGCCTGGTCGCCGGCTCTGCGGTCGAGTCGCTCGGCGTCGGCATCGCCGTGATGGGCTTCTCCGTGGTCGCCAACCTGGCCGTCTCGGCGAACCTCTACCGCCAGGCCCGGATCCACGAATCGCCGGCTCTGGAGGGCGACGCCGCCCACCTGCGCACCGACGCGATGACCTCGGCCGGGGTCCTCGTCGGCCTCGCTCTGGTCGAGGTCACCGGGGCCGACGCCTTCGACTCGATCACCGCCCTCCTCGTCGCCGGGGCGATCGTTTGGGCGGGGATCAGCATCATCCGCCGCTCCTCCGGCGTCCTCGTCGACGAAGCGCTGCCGGCGTCGGAGATGGACCGGATCGAGGCGGCGATCGCCACCGCCCGCACCCCCGAGGTGGCCGGGTACCACAAGCTCCGCGCCCGCCGGGCGGGCAGTCGCCGCCACATCGACTTCCACGTCCAGTACCGCTCCGGCACCAGCCTCGAGCGCGCCCACGAGCTCGCCCACGAGATGCGCGACTCGATCGAGGCCGAGATCCCCCAGGCCGAGGTCCTGATCCACGCCGAGCCGGAGACCTCCTACCGCGAGCGCGAAAGCGGCCCCTACCGCTCGGGGTGATGTCGCCTTATGCGCCCATATGGACGCCTAAAGCGACACGCTAAGCAGGGGGCAGCAAATTGACGCTCGCGGCGAGGCCGACGGCGACCAAAGTCACGGCGTAGCCGGTGTAGCCGCTGATCGCGAAGCTGACCGCGGCGATGGCGCAGATGGCGACGGTGATGATCCAGGAGGCCCGGGCGAGGGTCACGGTCGGTATTTTCACGCAGATGCCCGACGTTGCCGCCACCGCCCCCGATCGAGAGTCCGCGGCGGCGGCTCTGGAGTTCCTCGGCGAGATGTCGCCGGACCTGCGGGGCGCCGCGATCCTCGGCCCCGAGGGCGAGGTGCTGGCGGCCAGCGAGGGGGAGCCGGAGCGCTGGCGCGAGGACGCCGCGGCGCTGTTCGCGGCCGCCGACGGGGCCGAGGAGACCGCGGTCGAACAGGTCCACATTGCCACCGAGCAGGGCGAGGTCTTCGCGATCCGCAACGCCGGCCTGGCCGCGGTCGCGGTCACCGACCGCTTCGCCCTCGCCTCGCTGCTGCTCTTCGACATGCGCTCGATGCTGCGGGAGCTGGCCGATCCCGCCAAGGGTGGCGACTGATGCCGCAGGGGTCCTTCGGAAATTCCGCGTGTGCGGCTGGCGAGCGCCGGTCCGCCGCCGCCAGACGTGCGCGGGGGGTTTCCGAATGACCCCTCCTAAGCCGCACCGCATCCTGCTCGACCGCGTTTCCGTCTACGCCGACGAAGCCGCCGCCTTCATGCGCCGCCGCCGCATCTCCCGCCGCCCCTTTGCCCGCCTCTACTACCCCCACGGCCGCAGCGCCGATCACGCCGAGGACTCGCGCAGCGGCGCCGAGCTGTTCGTCTCCGCCGGCCGCCTGATCGAGGTCGCGGGAAAGAAGCAGAAGGGATAGTGGGGGAGTGAGCGAGCTGATCGACCAGAGGGTTGCCGAGCGCGCGCTCGCTCGTGCTCTCGCCAACGGCGGCCGCTTCGCCGAGGTCTTCGTCGAACGGCGCCGCGGCCAGACGCTGGCGATCGACGAGCAGCGGATCGAGTCGGTCCAGTCCGGCGCCGAGGAGGGCGCCGGGGTCCGCGTGGTCGACGGCAACACCACCTACTTCGCCCACGTCGACGGCCTCGACCCGGCTGAGATCGAACGCGCCGCCGACGAGGCCGCCGCCGCTCTGCGCGCCGAGCGCCGCGAGCCGCAGCCGCTGCAAGCGCGGCAGGTGGCGCCGCTGCCGATCGAGCACCGGCCCGAAGACGTCCCGGCGCAGCGCAAGGCCGAGATGCTGCGCGAGCTCGACGAGCGGGGGCGCGCCAAGGGCGCGGAGATCACCCAGCTCACCGCCTCCTACGCCGAGGCTCGCCGCCAGGTCGCCGTCGCCAACTCCGACGGTCTCTTCACCGGCGACGATCGCACCCGGGTGCGGATCGGCGCCCAGGCGGTCGCCCGCCGCAACGGTACGGTCGAGACCGGGGCCGAGACGCGCGGCGCCCACCGCGGCTTCGAGCTGCTCGAAGACGACCCCGGCCAGATCGCCGAGCAGGCGGCGGCCAAGGCGCTGACCCTGCTCGACGCCGTCCCCGCCCCCTCCGGCTCGATGCCGGTGGTTGTCGGCGGCGGCTTCGGCGGCGTCCTCTTCCACGAGATGACCGGCCACGGGCTCGAGGCCGACCACATCCAGAAGGGGGCCAGCGTCTACGTCGGCAAGCTCGGCGAGCAGGTTGCCGAGCCGCTGCTGAACGCCTACGACGACGGCCGTCTGCCGGGCGAGTGGGGCAGCGACGCGATCGACGACGAGGGCCAGCCGACCCAGATGACCCAGGTGATCGAGAACGGCCGGCTCACCTCCTACCTCTACGACCACCTAACCGCCGAGCGCGACGGCGTCGTCTCGACCGGCAACGGCCGCCGCGAGAGCTTCCGCGACCTGCCGATCCCGCGCATGACCAACACCTACATCGCCCCCGGCGACGCGACCCCCGAGGCGATGATCGCCGAGGTCGAGCGCGGCTTCTACGCGGTCTCCTTCGGCGGCGGCCAGGTCGACCCGGCGACCGGCGACTTCGTCTTCGGCGTCTCCGAGGGCTACCTGATCGAGAACGGCAAGGTGACCAGCCCCTGCCGCGGCGCCACCCTGATCGGCAACTGCCTCGAGGCGCTGGCGGCGATCGACGCGGTCGGCGACGACTTCTTCATGAAGACCGGGATCTGCGGCAAGGGCGGCCAGAAAGTCCCGGTCGGTACCGGCCAGGGCCACGTCCGGGTGCGGGCGATGACGGTCGGGGGGACCGAGAGATGACCGAACTGAGCGCGGTCGCCCGCCGCGCGGTCGAGGCGACCACGGGCGCCGGCGCCAGCGACGCCGAGGCCTACGTCTCGCACGAGGCCGGGCGCGAGGTGCGGGTCCACGGCGGCGAGGTCGAGAGCCTCACCGCAGCGGCCCAGACCGGTGTCGGGGTGCGCGCCTGGGTCGGCCACCGGGTCGGCTACGCCTACGGCACCGACCTCTCCGACGCCGGCGTGGCGGCGATCGCCGCCCGCGCCGCCGAAGCGGCAGCGGTCGCCGACGAGGACGAGTTCGCCGCCCCACCCGCGCCGGCCGAGATCGAGGCGCTGCCGGGCCTCAGCGATCCCTCGATTGCCGAGTGGGACACCGGCCGGGTGGTCGAGCTGGCGCTGAGCGTCGAGCGCACCGCGCTCGACTCCGACCCGCGCCTGGTCGGAGTCGAGACCGCCGTCTACGCCGACGCCGACGAGCGGGTCGCGATCGCCTCCTCAGCCGGGGTCGCCGGCGAGTACGAGTCCTCCAGCTGTTACGCCTACCTGCAGGCGCTGGCCGAAGGGGAGGGGGCGCGCGAGACCGGTCTCGGCTTCGGCCTCGCCCGCGGTCCGCGCGGGCTCGACCCGGAGGCGATCGGCGCCGAAGGCGCGAAGCGGGCGCTGGCGATGATCGGCGCCGGCAAGCCGGCCTCGCGCTCCTGTCCGGTCGTCCTCGACGAGACCGTCGCCGCCAGCTTCGCCGGCCTGATCGGCGGTGGCCTCGGCGCCAAAGCGGTGCAGCGTGGTCGCTCGCCCTTCGCCGGCCGCCTCGGCGAGGAGGTTGCCAGCGACGCCTTCGTCCTTCACGACGACGGCCGCGATCCGCAGGGCCCTGATTCGGCGCCGTTCGACGGCGAGGGGGTGCCGCGGCGCCGCACGGCGCTGATCGAGGGCGGCCGCCTGCGGTCCTACCTCTACGACACCTACACCGCCAACCGCGAGGGCGGCGCCTCGACCGGCTCGGCGGCGCGACAGGGTTACCGCTCGCTGCCCACGGTCTCGGCCTCGAACCTGATGGTCGCCCCCGGCTCGCACTCGCTGGCAGAACTGCTGGCCCAGGCGGAGGACGGCGTCTACGTCACCGACGTCGCCGGCCTGCACTCCGGCGTCAACCCGGTCACCGGCGTCTTCTCGGTCGGGGCGTCAGGCCGTGCGATCCGCGACGGGCAGCTGTCCGAGCCGGTGCGCGAGTTCACGATCGCCGGCGAGTTAGTGGCGATGCTGGGGGCCGTCAGCGCCGCCGGCGCGGCGCCTCGCTGGGTCCCATTTGGGGGCTCGGTCAGCACGCCGCCGCTGCTGATCGCCGAGATGGCGATCAGCGGTTCGTGACATTTGGCTCCAGGCCGCCAGTTCTTACGCCGAAGCCGCTGTTAGATTGCGGCCGTCTTCAAACCCCCGAGGAGGAATCTCGACGTGACCAAGGCTGAGTTTCTGGACCAACTTGCAGGCGACGACCGGCTCGGCAGCAAAAAAGCTGCCAGCGATGCGGTTGACGCTGTTCTCGATGCGATCACCGGTGCCCTGAGCAAGGGCGAGGAGGTTGCGTTCACCGGCTTCGGCAAATTCCACGTCGCCGAGCGCGGCCCGCGCCAGGGTGTCAACCCGCGGACCGGCGAAAGGATCACCATCCCGGGCGGCAAAGTTCCCCGCTTCTCCGCCGGCTCGGCCCTGAAGACCAAAGTCAAGGGCGGCTGATTCGCGCTGAGCGCTTTTGCTGATCGGCTGACGGCGCTCGTTGAGGAGCGCCGCAGCCAGATCTGCCTCGGCCTCGACCCCGACCCGGCCAAGCTGGCCGGGGAGGGGGCGAAGTCAGGCGACCCGGAGGCGCCGGCCGCGGAGCTGGCGGCCACTGCGGTCGCCGATCACTGTCGCGTCCTGATCGACCGGGCCGGCCCATCCTGCGTCGCGGTCAAGCCACAGCTGGCCTGCTTCGAGCGGCTCGGCGCCCCCGGCTGGCGGGCCCTGGAAGAGGTCTGCGCGGCCGCCCGCGAAGCCGGCCTGCTGGTCGTCGCTGACGGCAAGCGCGGCGACGTCCCGGTTACCGCCGCCGCTTACGCCCAGGCGATGGTCGGCGAGACGCCGACCCCCTGGGGACCGGTGCGCGGGCTCGACGCCGACGCCTTCACCGCCAACCCGCTGCTCGGCCGCGACGCACTCGAGCCGCTGGTCGCCGCCGCGGCGGAGGCCGGGGCGGGGATCTTCGCCCTGGTTCGCACCAGCAACCCCGGAGCCGCCGACCTGCAGGACCTGCCCACCCCGGAGGCGCCGCTGCACGAGCGCCTCGCCGGTTTCGTCGACGAGCTCTCCGGGCGCCTCGCCGGCGCGGGCGACCTGAGCGGGATGGGGGCCGTGATCGGCGCCACCGAGCCGCGCCACTTCGGCCGCATGCGCGAGTTGATGCCGCGGGCGATCTTCCTCATCCCCGGCGTCGGCGCCCAGGGTGGCAAGCCGGAGCTGCTGGGCGCCGCCTTCTCGGCCGGTCGCGCCGCCGGGCTAGTCGCCGCCTCGCGCGGAATCGCCGCCGACCCCGACCCGGCCGCCGCGGCCGAGCGGCTGCGGGAGGCGGTTTGGGAGATATCGACCGCCTGAGCAGCCCAAACGCGACTACGATCAGCCCGCCCCAACCGATTCATCCCTCCCCGTCCAATGGAAAAACGCACCAGCGCCGCCGCCCGCCTCGTCGCCGCCATCGCCCTTCTGGTCGCGGCGCTGATCGTGATCGTGCTCATCGCCGGGGCGATGAGCAGCGACGACTCATCCTCGGGTCACCGCAACGGCAAGCCGCAGGCGCAGAAGGAAAAGAAGCCGCGGACCAAGGCCAAGACCTACACGGTGGAGTCGGGCGACACCCTGACCACGATCGCCCGCAAGACCGGGGTCCCCATCGCCGAACTGCAGGCGCTCAATCCCGAAGTCGATCCCCAGATCCTGACCGTCGGGGAAACGCTGCAGCTGCGATGAGGAGGCGCCGCGGCGCCGGTCTGCTCGCGCTGCTCCTGGCGCTGGCGCTCTGGCTCGTTCCCAGCGCCGCAGCCGCTCCCGCCGCCGGGCCGGAGGGGATCGAAGCGAAGTCGTGGATCGTCGTCGACGCCCGCGGCGGCGACGTGCTCGCCTCGCACGCGGCGCAGCGCCACCTGCCGATCGCCAGCACCACCAAGCTGATGACCGCCTACGTGGCGATGAAGGAGCTGCCGCTGGACAAGATCGTCCGGGCGGCGCCCTACGACCCGATCTACGGTGAGTCGCTGATGGGGCTGAAGACGGGAGAGCGGGTCAGCGTCCGTGATCTCCTCTACGGCCTGATCCTGGTCAGCGGCAACGACGCCGCCCACACCCTGGCGGTCGCCGCGGCCGGTTCGCAGGAGCGCTTCGTCGGGCAGATGAACCGCTACGCCGCCGCGCTGGGCCTCGCCGACACCCACTACGCCAACCCAATCGGCCTCGACCAGGTCGGCAACTACTCGAGCGCCGCCGACCTGGCGACGCTGACCCGGCGGCTGCTGCGCGACCCGGCCTTCGCGAAGATCGCTGACTCGCGCACGGCGCTGCTGCGCAGCCTGCGGCCGCCGCGCCGGATCGACACCCTCAACTACCTGCTGGAACTGGCCCCCTGGGCGACGGGGGTGAAGACCGGCCACACCTTCGACGCCGGCTATGTCCTCGTCGGCTCCGGCGAGAAAAAGGGCGTCGGCCTGGTCTCGGTCGCGATCGGCGCTCCGACCGACGAAACCCGTTTCACCGACAACCTGGCGCTGCTCGAATACGGGTTCTCGCAGTACCGGCGGCGGCTGCCGATCCGCCGTGGCGAGGACCTCGCCGAACCAGAAATCCGCTACTCCGGGGGCCGGCTGCCGCTGCGAGCCGAACGCTCGCTTCAGGTTGGCGTCCGCCGCGGCGAGCAGGTCGATCTGCGGGTGCAGGCGCCCGGGGAGGTCGAGGGACCGATCAGGCGCGGCGCCAAGCTGGGCAGCGCGACGGTCTTCGTCGAGGGGCGCAGGGCGGGAACGGTGTCGCTGCGGGCCAGCCGCGCGATCCCCGAGGCCAGCTTCTTCGATCGCGCCCGCGCCACCGTCGCTGACAACTTGATCCCTATCGGGATCGCAATGTTCGTGATACTCATGATCGCGGTGCTGCTGCTGCGCCGGCGCACCCACGGAAACGACCGCAGGAGCTGAACAGGGATGAAGCGCCAGTGATCCTCACGGTGACCTTGAACGCGGCCATAGACCGCACGGTCGCGGTGCCGAATTTCCGCCTCGGTCGCCGCCACCGGGCGGTCGAGAGCCGCACCGTCGCTGGCGGCAAGGGAATCAACGTGGCCCGCGCGCTCAGCCTGCTCGGCCGGCCGGTGATCGCCAGCGGCTTCGTCGGCGGCCCGACCGGGACCCGGGTGCTGGAAGGACTGCAGGACGAATCGGTGCTGACCGACTTCACCCGGATCGCCTCGGAGACCCGGATCAACCTCGCGGTGATCGATCCCACCTCAGGCGAACAGAGCGAGATCAACGAGCGCGGCCCGGCGGTCAGCCCGGAGGAGGTCAAGAGCCTCTTCGATCGGATCGGCTACCTCGCCAGCGGGGCGAAGATCTGTGTCCTCGCCGGCTCGGTCCCGCCCGGGGCGGGAGATGATCTCTACGCGCGGCTGGTCGACGACCTCTCGCGCCGCGGCGTGCCCGTCGTCCTCGACGCCGAGGGCGAGGCGATGCTGGCCGGGGTCCGCGCCGGCGCCTCGATGGTGACCCCGAACGAGGCCGAGGCCGAGGAGCTGGTCGGCCAGGAGTTCGCTGACAAAGGCGATCTCGCCCAGGGCTTGCTGGAGCTGGTCCGGCTGGGGGCCAGTGAGGCGGCGATCACCCGCCCCGATGGCTGCGTCGCCGCCGTCGGGGAGGGCAGCTCCCGGCGGCTGCTCGAGGTCCACACCGAGCCGCTGGAGCCGGTCTCCACGGTCGGCTCAGGCGACGCCTTCGTCGCCGGCTACGTCGCCGCCCGCTACGAAGCCCGCTCGGCTGAGGAATGTCTCGCCTATGGGGTTGCCTGCGGGGCGGAGTCGACCCAGCACTTCGGCGCCGGCACCGTCGACCGCAATCAGGTCGAGAGACTGCTGGGCGAGGTCTCCGTGCACGACTTGGAGGTCCCCGCCGAAGTGTAGGCTGGCATATTCAACGCCACGCCCTGGAGGACTAACTTGGAAATCGAAATCGGCCGCGGCAAGAAGGGTCGCCGCGCCTACGGATTCGACGACATCGCGATCGTTCCTTCCCGCCGGACGCGGGACCCTGACGACATCGATATCAGCTGGACCCTCGGTCCCTACCGCTTTGAGCTGCCGCTGGTTGCCTCGGCGATGGATGGGGTGGTCAGCCCGGACACCGCTTGCCTGGCCAACGAGCTGGGTGGCCTCGGGGTGTTGAACCTGGAGGGGATCTGGTCCCGCTTCGATAACGCCGAGGAGAGGCTGGAGGCAATCGCCGCCGCGCCGAAGCACGAAGCGACCCGGCTGATGCAGGAGATCTACACCGAGCCGGTCAAGGCCGAGCTGATCGCCAAGCGGGTGGCGGAAATCAAGTCGCGCGGGGCGGTCGTCTGCGGCTCGCTGACGCCGCAGAAAGTCCGCGAGTACTACGAGGTCGCGGTCGAGGCCGGTCTCGACATCCTCGTCATCCAGGGCACGGTGATCTCGGCCGAGCACGTCTCGACCACGGTCGAGCCGCTCAACCTGAAGGAGTTCATCGCCGAGGTCCCGGTCCCGACCGTGGTCGGCGGCTGCGCTTCCTACTCGACCGGGCTGCACCTGATGCGGACCGGCGCGGTCGGCGTTCTCGTCGGGGTTGGCCCCGGCGCCGCCTGCACCACCCGCGGCGTGCTCGGGATCGGCGTCCCGCAGGCAACCGCGATTGCCGACGTCGCCGCCGCCCGCTCCCAGCACATGCTGGAGACGGGTGAGTACGTGAACGTGATCGCCGACGGCGGCATGCGGACCGGCGGCGACGTCTCCAAGGCGATCGCCTGCGGCGCCGATTCGGTGATGATCGGTTCGCCGCTGGCCCGGGCCAAAGAGGCGCCCGGCCGTGGCTTCCACTGGGGGATGGCGACCTTCCATCCCTCGCTGCCGCGCGGCACCCGCGTCTCGACCAAGCAGGATGGGACGATGGAGGAGATCCTCCTCGGCCCGGCCAAGGAGAACGACGGCACCTTCAATCTGATGGGGGCGCTGAAAACCTCGATGGCCACCTGTGGCTACGAGGACATCCGCTCCTTCCAGCGGGCCGAGGTGATGGTCGCGCCGGCGCTGATGAGCGAGGGCAAGAAGCTGCAGAACGAGCAGCATGTCGGGATGGGCTCGAATGGCCGGGCGGCGGTGTCGACTGGAGTCGCGGTATCGGATGACTGAGCAGCTCGCACCCGTCCCGGCTCAGCCCGCGGACGGGGTGCGCGCTGTGGAGGAGGTGCTGGTCCTCGACTTCGGGGGCCAGTACTCCCAGCTGATCGCCCGTCGAATCCGGGAATGTGGAGTTTTTGCTGAGTTACTGCCGGCGAGTACGCCGGTGGAGAAGATCAAGGAGCGGGCGCCCAAGGCGCTGATCCTCTCCGGCGGGCCGGCCTCGGTCTACGAGCCTGGGGCGCCGAAGTTCCCGACCCAGCTGCTCGATCTGGAGATTCCGATGCTGGGCATCTGTTACGGGATGCAGGCGATGGTTCTGGCTCTCGGCGGCAAGGTCGAGTCGGCCGAGACGGGCGAGTTCGGCCGCACCGACCTCGTCCTCCGCGACGGCGGTGGCCGCCTGCTCGGCGGGCTGCCGGAGGAGCAGAGCTGCTGGATGAGTCACCGCGACGCGGTCTTCGAGGCGCCCGAGGGCTTCACCGCCCTGGCCTCGAGCCCGAGCTCGCCGGTCGCCGCCTGCGAGCTCCCCGACCGCGGCCTCTACGGAATTCAGTTCCACCCCGAGGTCGTCCACACCCCCTACGGGACCGAGATCCTCACCCGCTTCCTGCGCGACGTCGCCGGCTGCACCGAGCAGTGGTCGCCGCAGTCGGTGATCGCCGAACAGGTGGAGAAGATCCGGGCGCAGGTGGGGGAGGGCAAGGTCATCTGCGGCCTCTCCGGCGGCGTCGACTCCTCAGTCGCGGCGCTGCTCGTCCACAAGGCGATCGGCGACAAGCTGACCTGCGTCTTCGTCGACCACGGCCTGATGCGGATGAACGAGGCCGAGCAGGTGGTCGAGGCCTTCGGCCAGTTCGGGATCCCGCTGGTCCACGTCGATGCCGAGGAGCGCTTCCTCGCCAAGCTGGCTGGGGTGGACGACCCCGAGACCAAGCGCAAGATCATCGGCGCCGAGTTCATCCGAGTCTTCGAGGAGGAGGCGGCGAAGCTCGAGGACGCCGGCTACCTGGTCCAGGGCACGCTCTACTCCGACGTGATCGAGTCCGGCGGCTCCGACCACGCGGCGACGATCAAGTCCCACCACAACGTCGGTGGCCTGCCCGACGACCTCGAGTTCGAGCTGGTCGAGCCGCTGCGGATGCTGTTCAAGGACGAGGTGCGGGCGGTCGGCGCGGAGCTCGGTTTGCCAGAGCGGATGGTCTGGCGCCAGCCGTTCCCCGGACCGGGCCTCGGGATCCGCATCGTCGGCGGCGAGGTCAACAAAGAGCGCCTCGACATCCTCCGCGCCGCCGACGCGATCCTCCAGGAGGAGATCCGGGCGGCGGAGCTCTACCGCGAGCTATGGCAGTCGTTTTGCGTGCTCCCCGTTGTGCGCTCGGTTGGCGTCCAGGGCGACGGCCGCACCTACGCCTACCCAATCGTGATCCGCGCCGTCACCTCCGACGACGCGATGACCGCCGACTGGGCTCGCCTTCCCTACGACCTTCTCGAGCGGGTCTCGAACCGCATAATCAACGAGATCCGCGACGTCAACCGCGTCGCACTCGACATCTCCTCAAAGCCCCCGGCGACGATCGAGTGGGAGTAGCTGGACGGTAGGAGGGACGGGCGCCCCTCTACTCGACAGCTTCCGTCAGACGGGGAATCACATCGACGTTCGAGGGAGGGTGCCGGTGTCCCTCGGAGGAATGTTCGGCGATATGCAATCTGATGCTGGGCGCGGCGAAGCCGCGCTGTTCGATTGCGGCTAAGCGGCGAAGCCGCGTGTCGCGCAATGACGGAGAGGGATACCGGCACCCTCCCCCTGCAACCTAAGCAGCCTCGAGCGACCCCGCGGTCTCGAATGCTGCCATCCCGACCACGGTCGAGACGGTTTCTTCGCCACCATTCTCGTTCAGCCGGTCCTGGGCGCGTACGTGGGCGGACAGCATCAGTTTCGTCGCCTCTTCGAGGATCGCGATGACCTCTTGGAATCCCTCCTCGTCGAGGTGCAGCGGCATCCAGCGAAAGACGGTGTCGTCGCGGCCGTCGAGGGTGCCCGCTTCGAGCGCGGCGATTGCCTTGTCGAGGAACGTCTGAAGGGTCGCTGCCGAGACGCCGCCGCGGACCGCGCGCGGTACCTGGCGCCAGCCGGGGCTGCCGACGAACGCTTCCGGGTTGGCCTTGTAGAAGTGCTCGGTGGCGCCGCGCCGCTGGGCGGTGTCGACGAGCTCCAGCGCCCCGTAACGATCGAGCGCACGCGTGTGGTACGCGACGTCGCCGAGGGCTACTTCGAGTTGACTGGCGAGTCCGTTCGGGCTCGCCACGTGGTCGGTGAGGAGCTCGAGGATCTGGATTCGCAGGGGATGAGCGAGCGATCGGACCAACCGTTGGTCGATGGCGTCGGGGAATGGCTCCTTCATGATTGCTCCTTGGGATGGGGAATTGAGATACGCGACCGTTCGTCACTCACTCAGGTACGTATAAACCATTCAGCTGGCTCATTCCAGAACATTCCGTTTTTAAAAAAGATGCGTTTTACGGGCCGATTAAGGGCTCGGCTCAAACGCCGGCTATCCGGGTGATCGCGAAGATCACGGCGAAGCCGGTGGCGGTCAGCGCCACGCGTACCCAGGAGCCTTGGGAATGGGCCTCCGGCAGCAGGTCGCTGGCCCCGATGTAGAGGAAGATCCCGCAGTAGACGCAGAGGACGTAGCCGAGGGCGTGGTCGGAGACCGCGATCTGGGAACCGACGATTGCTCCCAATAGCGGCGCCAGGGCATCGATCGTCAGCCATTTCACCGCGGCGCGACGGTTTCCCGAGCGGCGCAGCACGTAGCTGACGGTGTTGAGGCCGTCGGCGAAGTCGTGGCCGATGACGGCGATGAAGACAAGGAACCCGGTGGCCGAGTCGACGCCGAAGGCGAACCCGATCGCGAGCCCGTCGAGGAAACTGTGGGCGGAGAGGCCGGCGGCCCCGAGGATGCCGACCCGTTCGCTGGAGAGGGTCTCCGCCGCCTCCTCGCGATCGTGCAGGACCAGCAGCCGCTCGGCGAAGAAGAAGGCGAGGAAGCCGGCCGCCACCAGTGCGGTGGCCTGGTCGACGTCGCCGACCCCGTCGATCCCCTCGGGGAGCACGTCGAGCAGGGCGATGGCGACGACGACGCCGCCGGTCAGCGCCAGCAGCGTCTGCAGGTGGTTCGAGAAGCGCAACCCGATCTGGCCGCCGGCCAGGGTGGCGAGCACGGTCAGCCCGGCGAGGGGAATCGCGATCGACATCTCAGCTCTTCCCCTGGCAGTCGGGGCAGACCCCGCGCAGGAGGACGTCATGGGAGACGACCTCGAACTCGACCGCATCGCCGACGGCGTGGATCGCCTGCTCCAGGCGGCTGTCCTCGAAGGGGAGGAGGCGGCCGCAGCGCACGCAGACGATGTGGTGATGGTGCTCGCTCGGATCGGTGCGCTCGTAGGCGACCACTTCGCCGCCGACGTCGACCCGGTGGACGAGGTCGAGCTGCTCCAGCTGCTCGAGCGTGCGATATACCGTCGCCCGGCCGACAGAGGGGAGGCGCCGGTCGATTTCCAGCGCGGTGACCGCGCAGTGCTCACCGTCGAGCAGCTCGATCACCCGCCGCCGCGCGGCGCCGCTCCTGAATCCCGCCTCGCCCAGACGCGTCTTTGCTCGTTCGGCCCAGGTCACGGCCGAAGACCCTACATGAAAACGGGACTCATTCTCGTTTAAAGATTGAGCTCGCTCCAGCGAAGCCCTGGCGCGGACGCAGGGAGGCTGACGCCGCGAGCGTACTTCTGTACGTGAGCAAGTCAGCCGACCGAGGACAAAGCCAGGGCGAGCTGGTGCGCGCTCAGCTGTAGGCGTCCCACTTTTCGAGATAGGGCAGCGGGTCGAAGGGGGAGCCGCCCTCGTACCAGCCGGGCGGGCCCCACATCTCGAAATGGAGATGGCAGCCCTGGGCGTCGCCGGTTTCGCCGACGATCCCGATTGGCTGGCCGGTGCGGACGGTGTCGCCGGTCTGCAGCGGCGAGGGTTCCGCCAGGTGGGCGTACATGAAGTCGTAGCCGGTGCCGCGGCCGTCGATGACGACGTAGTTGCCGGCGGCGCCCTGGTAGCCGGAGTACTGGACGATGCCGCCGCGGGCGGCGACCAGCGGCGTGCCGCAGGCGGCCATCACGTCCTGGCCCTGATGGGTGTGGCCGCTGCGGCCGGCGCCGAAGCGGCCGGCGCTCATCCCATATTCGTGAGCGCCGAGGATCGGGAAGGCGTAGCCGTAGAAGGCGAAGGCGAGGCTGAGGGTGGTCGAGGTCGTGGCCTTGCGGGCGGCCGGCGCGGTCGGGGTCTGGGGGCTGATCCGGAAGCTGTAGCGGCCGTTGCGCGCCGGTTTGCCTTCGTTCGTGGTCCCGTCCCAGCGGACTTTGTTTTCGATGTCCGGGGCGACGTCCTCGCGGTAGAAGGTCTTGACGATTTCGCCCACCGAGTCGACGACGTCGATTCGCAGGTCGTTGGTCGGCTGGCTGCTGCCGATCGTGTAGGTGAGGCGGGGGTAGCGGTAGCCGAAGTAGAAGGACTTGCGCGGGGTGGTCGTGGCGGAGACGAGGGTCACGGCGCCGGCGCTGGGGGCGGTCGACGGGGCGCCGGAGGGGCTGCCCTTGGCGGTCGGGGCCGCGCCGGGGGTAGCCGCGCCGCCGGTGGCGGTCGTCGCGAGGGCAGCGCCCGCGAAGCAGGTCAGCAGCAGTGCCGCCGCGATTACCGCCGTTATGCCTATTCGACTGGCAAGTCCGGAACGGACGAACCCTTTGCTGCTCAAACCGCTAGCCCTCTCTTTCGAATCGCCTGCGGAGTTAGCTGACGGGCTCGCGCTGAAAGAGTCGCGCTACGGACGGGATTCGTCCGATTCGCCCCTGAGACCTGCAAGGTCTCTTCGGTTCCTCCGCTCCCGAACGGTGGCCCGCACGGGATTCGGCATTGCTCGGGCGGCAGCATAGCCGACTGTCCGGAGGCAGTCGCCGCGCGAATGCGGCTATCATCCCCCGGCCGCGTCGGTGAATCCGCGCGGTTTTTGCGCGATGAAGACCTTTGTAGCCACTCCAGCCAACCGCCAGCGCGACTGGTACGTCGTCGACGCCGAGGGCCAGACCCTGGGCCGTTTGGCGACCCAGATCGCCGACACCCTGCGCGGCAAGCGTAAGCCGGAGTACACCCCTCATGTCGACACCGGCGACTTCGTCGTCGTCGTCAACGCCGAGAAGATCCGCGTCACCGGTGACAAGCTGGCGCAGAAGACCTACTACCGCCACAGCGGCTACCCCGGCGGGATCAAGTCCCGGACGCTCGGCGAGATGCTCGAGCGCAAGCCGGAGGAAGTGATCCGCAAGGCCGTCAAGGGAATGCTGCCGCGCAACCGC
>DASTSW010000103.1:0-40628 GCA_035760445.1 Solirubrobacterales bacterium
GCCAGGAGCTCGCCTCAGGCGGCGATTTGATGCTGGGCGACGGCGACCGCAAACCGGCCTCCGGTGGCAGCGGCGCGGTGCGGCGAGCGATCCTCGTCGACACCTCGCGCGCCTACCTCTCGATCGACGAGGTGGTCGAGGAGACCGGTGCCCGCGAGGAGCTGATCGGCGAGCTGGAGAACTACGGGATCGTGCAGCCGGAGAAACGCGAGGGCAAAACCGTCTACGACGAGACCGACCGCGAGATCGTCCGCGCCGCCAACGAACTGTCGCGGGTCGGGGTCGGGGCGCGCAACCTGCGCGTCTTCCGCTCCTCGGCCGACCGCGAGGCGAACCTGCTGGAAGCGCTGCTGGGCCCCTCGCTGCGCTCGCGCAACCCCGAGCGCCGCAAGGAGGCGCTGGAAAGCCTCGAAAGCCTGGCCGCGACCGTGTCCCATCTCAAGCACCTGCTGCTGGTGCGCGACCTGCGCCGCCTCACCGGCGAATAGCCGGCGCGTGGCCCGGGTGACCCGCACGCGGACTCTCCAGGCGCCCGTGGGCGAGGTCTGGAAGCTCGTCTCCGACCCCTACAACCTGCCGCGCTGGTGGCCGCGGACCGCGCGGGTGGAGAACGTCGACGCCAAACCGGGCGGCAAGCGGACCCAGTGGACGAAGGTGCTGCAGACCGGCGAGGGGCGCGGCGTGCGCGCCGACTTCCGCTGCGTCAGCTCGGCCGAGGGCGAGCGCTACGTCTGGGAGCAGGAGCTGGAGGGGACGCCGTTCGAGCGGCACCTGAAAGCGCTGCGGGTCGAGATCGGGATGCGCGAACGGGATGGCGGCACCGAGGTCAGCCTGACCGAGGAGCAGTCGCTGAAAGGGATGTCGAAGCTGGGCTCGCCGCTGATGCGACGGGCGCGGAAGGAGATCCTCGACGAAGCGCTCGACGGTATGGAGGCGGCGCTGGGATGAGGCCGTGTCGCTTTATGCGCCCATATGGACCCAAAAGGCGCCAGGCATGACCCTGCCGAGACGCGACGCCAAGTGGTGGGGGTGGGGCGACCCCTCGGTCGAGCCATCGCTGGACTCCGAGGCGCTCGGGGTGCTTCGGGAGCGGATTGGGGCTCTGGAGCCGTGGCCTCTCGCACGGGCGCTCGAGGACTTCGAGTTGCCCGCGGCGGGGGCGCTGCCGCAGTCGGTGATCGAGGCGGTGGGGGAGGCCAATGTCTTCACGGGGGGCGAGGACCGCCTGCGCCACGCGACCGGGTGCGGCTATGCCGACCTGGCGCGGCTGCGGAACGGGTCGCTGTCCGCCGCCCCCGACGCGGTGCTGATGCCGGCCGACGCCGAGGCCTTGCGGCGGGCGATTGACGCCTGCGCCGCCGCGGGGGTCGCGATCGTGCCCTTCGGCGGCGGCACCAGCGTCGTCGGCGGGGTCGAGCCGGTGCGCGGCGACCACGGCCGCCTCGTCAGCCTCGACCTCGGCGCCCTGCGCGAGGTCTCGGTCGACCGCCGCTCGCTGACCGCGACCCTCGGCGCCGGGCTGCGCGGCCCCGAGGCCGAGGCAGCGCTGAACCAGCAGGGACTCACCCTCGGCCACTTCCCGCAGTCCTTCGAGTACGCGACCGTCGGCGGCTTCGCCGCGACCCGCTCGGCCGGCCAGGCCTCGAGCGGCTACGGGCGCTTCGACTCCTTGGTCAGCTCGGTGCGGCTGATGGCGCCGGCCGGCGACCTCTCGACCCTGGCGACCCCGCACACCGCCGCCGGCCCCGCCCTGCGCGAGCTGGTGATCGGCTCCGAGGGCGTCCTCGGGGTGATCCCCGACGTGACCGTGCGGGTGCGGCCGGCGCCGACGGCGCGCCGCTACGAGGCCTGGGTCGCCGAGAGCTTCGACGCCGGGGCGGAGATCGTCCGCGCCCTGGCCCAGGGACCGGGGCTGCCGCAGATCATCCGCGTCTCCGACGAGGAGGAGACCGAGGGGACGCTGGCGCTGAACGGACCGCGGGGGCTGAGCGGGCGTCTCTTCGACGGCTACCTGGGGATCCGCAGGCGACGCGGCGGCGCCCTGATGATCGTCGGCTTCGAGGGCGACGAGGAGTCGGTCTCGCGGCGGCGGGCGCTGACCGTGCGGGCGCTGCGCGCCGGGGGCGCCGTCTTCCTCGGCGAGGCGGCCGGCCGGGCCTGGGAGCACGGCCGTTACCAGGGCCCCTACCTGCGCGACACGCTGATGGAGATGGGGGCGATGGTCGAGACGCTCGAGACCTCCCACACCTGGAGCCGCTTCGGCGAGCTGCACGAGGCGGTGGGGACGGCAATCCGCAACTCGCTCGCCGCCCAGGGGACGCCAGGGCTGGTCTTCTGCCACCTCTCGCACGCCTACGCCGACGGCGCCTCGCTCTACTTCACCTTCATCTCCCGGGCCCGGCGCGGCGCCGAGCTGGAGCAGTGGGGGGAGGTGAAGCGCGCCGCCTGCGAGGCGATCGTCGCCCACGGCGGCACGATCACCCACCATCACGCGGTCGGCCGCGACCACGCCCCCTACATGGAGGCCGAGGTGGGGGCGACGGGGCTCGACGTGCTGCAGGCGGTCAAGGAAGAGCTCGACCCGCTGGACATCATGAACCCGGGGAAGCTGGTCCCCGGCACTTAGCTATTCGGCTTCTTCGCGTTTCGCGGCGCCGACGATCGGGCCGGTGACTTCGCCGTTGAGGACTTCGTCGCCGGTGTAGCCGGGGGCGTCTTTGTCTTTCGTCGCTTTCGCCAGCGAGGCTTTCAGCTGCGTTTCGTCGGTGCGGGTGATCGCGATCTGGCGGAAGGTTTCGTTGGCGAGGTAGGCGAGGACTTCGACCGGGACTTCGACCTGGGCGCCGATCCGGCCGTCCTCGCCGACTTCGGTCGAAGCAAGCGGAAGCATTTTCTGCGGCGAAGCGGCGAGCCAGATCGTGTAGCCCTCGCCGTCTTCAGCCGGCTCCAAGCCTTCGGCGGCGATCTGCAAGGCCAAGCTCTTTTTCACCCGGCCGAAGATCGCGACCCCGACCGCGTCGCTGCCGTCGACGGCCTCCAGCGAAGCCTTGGTCACATCTTTTTTGCCGCCTTCGGCCGCTTTCTCCAGCGCCGCGACGGTTTCCCCGCTCGGAGTGCTGGACGAGCTCGTGGTGGTCGTGTCGTCACCGCTATCGGTGCCGTCGCCACCAACGAAGATGAAGACCACGAAGAGAACGACCGCCGCAGCTCCGGCCAAGAGAGCCCAAAGCCCCCGACCCTCGAGCAGCTTCAAACGATGCGCATCCTCCTTGAGCGTGTGATGCTCGTGCTTCGGAATTGGCTTCGGCGCGGGCGGGGTTGGGGGAGCTACAGGCGGCGCCGGCTTGGGAGGAAGTGACTCCCCCGGAGGAGCCTCCCCATCTTTTGCGACGGAGGGGGAGTCACTTCCGCCCCCACCACCAGGCTCCGGAACAACCGGCGCAGGTATGCCTTCCCCTTCAAGCTGCGACGCAGCCGCCTTGGCCCGCGAGTGCACCTCGTCGACGCTCACCCCGAGGAGAGCGGAGAGATCGTCATAGCCCTGCGCACCTCGCTGGGAGAGCAGCCGCAGGATCGCCTTCTGGTCGTCGGACAGCGCCACGAGTTGGGAAGCCTATTAGGGTGCGATGCCGTGAACGACGACGCTTCGGTTAAGCCTTCCCACTTCGACGAGCTGATCGGCACCAAGTGGCTCAGCGACGACCCCGATGACGCCCGCGTGCGGGTCGAGATCCGCGACGAGCTGCGCCAGCCCTTCGGGCTGATGCACGGCGGGGTGATGTCGTCCCTGATCGAGAGCGTCTGCTCGCGAGCGACCTTCGGCGCCGTCTACGAGGACGGGATGGCGGCGATGGGGCAGTCGATCAACGTCAGCTTCATGCGGCCGATCACCGAGGGCGGCGCCGAAGTCCGCGCCCAGGCCCGCCACCGCGGCCGCACCACCTGGCTCTGGCAGGCCGAAGTCCTCGACGACGAGGGCAAGACCTGCGCCCTGGGCCAGATGACGATCGCCGTTCGCCCGCGACCGAGTTAGGGCTCAACCGCCGAAGCGATTGGTGATCGGCAGCCGCCGATCCTTGCCGAACGCCTTCGGCGTGATCCGGATCCCCGGCGCCGCCTGACGGCGCTTGTACTCGGAGCGGTCGACCAGGCGGATCACCTCGTCGACGGTCTCCGCCGGCAGCCCCGCGTCGATCATTTCCTCGCGGCCCTCGTCCCGCTCGACGTAGGCCTCGAGGATGCGGTCGAGCACCTCGTAGGGCGGCAATGAGTCCTCGTCGCGCTGGTCGGGGCGCAGCTCGGCCGAGGGCGCCCGTTCGATCACGCTGGCCGGCACCAGCTCGCGGCCGGCGCGCTCGTTCCGCCGCTGCACCAGGTCGTAGACGAGCTGCTTCGGCACGTCCTTGATCACCGCGAAGCCGCCGGCCATGTCGCCGTAGAGAGTCGCGTAGCCGACCGACATCTCGCTCTTGTTGCCGGTGGTGAGGACCAGCCAGCCGTGGCGGTTGGAGAGGGCCATCATCAGGTTGCCGCGGATCCGCGCCTGCACGTTCTCGGCGGTCAGGTCGGGCTCCGAGGGTTTGGTCGGGTCGCGCGGGACGGCGTCCTCGGGCTCGTCCAGGTAACCGGTCAGCGCCTGCTCGTAGCTGGCCATCATCGGCTCGATCGCGAACTCGAACAGCTCGCAGCCGAGGTTGGCGGCGATCTCGCGGGCGTCCTGCTGGGTCTCGGCGCTGGAGTGGGGAGAGGGCATGACCACGCAGGTCAGCCGCTCCGGCCCGACCGCGTCGGCAGCGACCATCGCCACCAGGGCCGAGTCGATCCCGCCCGAGAGCGCCAGCCCAAGGTGCTTGAAGCCGTTCTTCCCGGCGTAGTCACGCAGGCCGAGGGTCAGTGCCCCGTAGACCTCGTCGAGGTCGGAGAGGGGGTCGGCGAGCGGCCCGGGGGCGCCGTCCGGGACCTCGCAGACCAGCAGCTCCTCCTCGAACTGGGCGGCGCGGGCGATCACCTTCCCGTCGGGCGCGGTGACCAGGCTCTGGCCGTCGAAGACCAGCTCGTCCTGGCCGCCGACCAGGTTGCAGAAGGCGAAGTAGGCGTCGTAGGAGCGCGAGCGCTCGGCGAACATCGCTTCCCGCTCCTGGCCCTTGCCGCGGTGGTAGGGAGAGCCGGAGGGGTTGGCGATCAGCCGCGCGCCCGCCTCGGCCTCGGCCTGCGCCGGGGGCCCCGGCAGCCAGACGTCCTCGCAGATCGTCAGCCCGACAGTGAGGTCACCGACCTCGATCGTCATCGGCTCGGCCCCGGGGACGAAGTAGCGCTGCTCGTCGAAGACGGCGTAGTTGGGAAGGCGGTTCTTGCGGTAGACGGCCTTGACGCGGCCGTCGGCGAGGACCGCGGTCGAGTTGTAGGCGTGGCGGGGGTCGACCTGGTCGGCGACCGGCTCGGCGAAGCCGACCAAGACCGTGATCCCCTGCGCCTCGGCGGCCAGCTCCTCGACCACCTGCTGGTTGGCACGGAGGAAGTGGCGCTTGAGGTAGAGGTCCTCGGCCGGGTAGCCGGGGATGCAGAGCTCCGGGAAGATCACCAGCTCGGCGTCCTCGTCGCGGGCGCGGCCGATCCACTCGGCCACCTTGGCGGCGTTGCCGGCGACGTCACCGACGGTGGGGTTGATCTGGGCGAGGGCTAGACGCATCCGGTTTCGGAAAGGCTTCCCGGCAAGTTGGTGCGGAAATCCTTTCCAGAAGTATCTCCGTCGCGGCGCCCAGAGGTACTTTCGCCTGCAGTTAGGGTTCTCTGGGCATGCGCAACCGCCGACGTCAGCTGACCGGCGCCGCGGCGGTTCTCCTGGCCCTCGCCGTGGCTGGCCCTACGTGGGCGTCCTCCACGCCGACGGGACGAAAACCGGTTAGACCAACCGCATTTCGTCCCGTCGCCGAAGCGGAACTCGCTTCCGATGCACAGAAGCCCTTCTTGGCGCCGCGGTGGCGGCCAACCGACAGCAAAGACCCCAACCGCAACGCCTACTCGGTACCGGAGGCGCCGCGCTCGCCCGCCTGCACGCGCCACTTCTGCGTCCACTGGGTCGAGGTAGGGCTCGACGCCCCCAACCTCAGCGACCGCAACGGCGACGGGATCCCCGACTTCGTCGACCGGGTGCTGCGGGTCGCCGAACGCGTCCACCGGGTCGAGAACGGGAAGCTCGGCTGGCGCGAGCCGCGCAGCGACGGCCGCCAGGGGGGGCGCAACGGCAAGACCGACGTCTACCTCTCGCAGATCGGTGGCGAACTTTTCGGCTACGCGGCGCCGGACCGCGGTCAGGCGACCGAGGAGCACCGGATCCCTCGCCGGCTGCACGGCTACCTGGTCCTCGACAACGACTACAGCGCCTTCGAGTTCCCCGGCACCAAGCCGGTCGAGGACCTGCAGGTGACCTTCGCCCACGAGTACAACCACATCCTCCAGTTCGGCTACGACGCCTACCAGGACCCCTGGTTCGCCGAGGCCAGCGCGACCTGGATGGAGGACCAGGTCTACAACGGGATCGACGACTACCTGCGCTACGTGCGGCGCTGGGTGAAGCTCTACGAAACGCCGCTGACCACCAACTCGATCAAGGAGTACGGCAGCGCCGTCTGGAACCAGTGGCTGGCGCGGCGCTACGGCCCGGAGATCATCCGCAAGGCCTGGGCCGGGTCGATCGACGCCAAGCCCGGCGGCTTCTCGGTCTCCAGCTACGAACGGGCGTTGCGCTCGACCGGCCCCTCGGACCTGAGCCGGGATTTCGCCCGCTTCGCCGCCGCGGTGGCGGAGTGGCGCAGCGGGCGGGGATTCCGCGAGAGCTACCTGTTCCCCGACGCGCCGCGGCAAGGGCACCTGCCGCTCGACGGCACCGGCCTGACCCGGATGCTCAACCACACCACCTTCCAGCTCCTGCGGGTGCGCCCGCGTAGCGGCCGCGCCGTGGTCGTGGACCTCTCGGCGCCGCTGGGGACCGCGGGGGGGATCGCGCTGATCGGCCGCCGCGGCAGCGAGCGCCACGGCCACGCGGTCACGCGGCTCGACTACGCGCGCGGGGGAGGGCAGCTGAGCGTACGGTTGCCGCGACCCGGCCGCTTCAAGCGGATCACCGCGGTGGTCGTCAACGCCGACGCCCGTGCCAGCGGCTTCGACGTTGGGCTGCTCGACTGGAACTACCTGACCGACGGGCTGCCGTTCGAACTCAGCGGCATGCTGCTCCGGTAACGCCGCCTCGGCGGCTTAGGACTGCGCCTCGGCCGCGACCGGGCCGGCGCCGTTGGTCGACGCTCCCGCGGCGGCCTTTTTCTTCTTCGCCTTGGCCTTCTTCTTGGCCGGGGCGGTGGCGATGACCTCTTTGGTCGCCGCCTCGAGATCGAGGGCGAAGCTGTCGAGATCGGCCATCGCGTCGTAGTCGCCAATCAGGCCGAAGTTGACCTGGCCGTTGTAGGACATGATCCCGACGCAGAGCGCCTGGCGCTGGGCCAGCGGCACCATCGGGAAGATCGACTCCATCTTGCGCCCCAGCACGTAGAGCGGGAACTGCGGTCCCGGCACGTTGGTGACGACGAGGTTGAAGAAGCGCTGCGCCGGCTGCAGACGGGCCGCCTGCGAGGCGATCGTCGAGGGGGCGAAGTCGGTCAGTTTGGTCAGGATCTCGGCCCCGACCGCCTGGCCGGAGGACTTCAGGTCGCCCATCTCCGCGGTCATCAGCCCAAGCCGCTCGACCGGGTCCTCGCACCAGACCGGCAGGGGCGCCATCATCGCCGAGATCCGGTTGCCGAGGGCGCCGTGCTCCTCGTCGGCGCGGACGCTGACCGGGACCATCGCCCGCAGCTCCAGCCCGGCGGTGTCGTGGCCGCGGGCGCGCAGGTATTTGCCGATGCCGCCGGCGACGATCGAGAGGATCACGTCGTTGACGGTGCCGCCGTGGGCGTCCTTGACGCGCTTGAGGTCGTCGAGGTCGGCCTGGACCATCTGGAAGCGGCGGTGCGGCCCGATCTCGACGTTGAAGACGGTGTGGGGGGCCGACATCCCGGCGCTGACCATCTTCGAGGTCGCGCCGACACCCTTCAGTACCTGGCGCGGGCCGCGCAACGCCGCGCGGAAGCCGCGGTAGATCTCCTGCGGGCTGGTCAGCCGCTCACGCCAGGCCTGGCTCAGTAGCTGGACATTGGTCGGCTCGGGGCGGGCCAGCCACGGCGGCGCCTTGTCGGGCGTACCGGCGGGCTCGGCGTCGAGGTCGAAGAGGACGGTGGTGATGTCGACGCCGGAGACGCCGTCGACCAGCGCGTGGTGGCTCTTGCCGATGATCGCGAAGCGGTCGTCGCTCAGGCCCTCGACCAGCCACAGCTCCCAGAGGGGCTTGGAGCGGTCGAGCTGCTGGGAGAAGATCCGCGCGGCGAGGTTGCGCAGCTGCTCGTCGGAGCCCGGCGCCGGCAGCGCGGTCTGGCGCACGTGGTAGTCGAGGTTCAGGTGCGGGTCGTCGACCCAGACCGGCCGGCCTTGGTCGAAGGGGACGAAGCGCAGCTTCTGGCGGAAGCGGGGCACCAGGTGCAGGCGCGAGCCGATGTGGTCGCGGAATTCGGCGTGGGTGGGCGCTTCGCCTTCGAAGATGCTGACCGAGGCGACGTGCATGTGGGCGCCCGAGCGCTCCAGGTGGAGGAAGGAGGTATCGAGGCCCGTCAGTCGGTCTTGCTTGCTCACCTGTCCCATGTTCGCACACATGTCCAGGTCCGATGTGATCGCCTGGAGGCCGCTGCAAAGCCAAGTTTCAAGGAACGTTGCAGTCCTCGGAATATGTGCGTCTGCTCACATTTCCGCGTCGGAGGGCGCCCTAGCGTGTTCTCTCCGAAACGACCTGCCGAGTCCCCTCGCCCCTGGGCGCAGGGTCAGCGATTTCCGCTAGGCAGCAGAAAGCGAGCTGAACACAGATGCGAAAACTCCTGCCCGCAGTGGCGGCTGCCACCGCGCTCTCCGTCGGCCTGGCGCCGGCGATGGCGCAGAGCGAGCGCAAGGCGCACCACGAGCGCTCGCGTTCCCATGTTTCCCTGCACCTCTCCACGCACACGGTGCTGGCGGGGAACGGGCTGGCGGTGCGCGGCAAGGTGCGGCCGAGCGGCCGGCATCGGGTCAAGCTGGTCTTCCGCGGCCCCCACGGCGGCGTCCGCGGCGTGACCACGAAGGCGAACGGGACCTTCGCCCTGCGCTGGGTCCCGCAGCGGACCGGCAGCTACGCGGTCCGCGCCTTCGGCCTGCACGACCGGCGCATCCGTTCCTCCCGCAGCGCCGCGCGCGAGCTGACCAGCTACCGGCTGGCCGGCGCCTCCTACTACGGGCCCGGAATCTTCGGCAACGGCGTCGCCTGCGGCGGCACCCTGCTGCCGGACACGATCGGCGTCGCGCACAAGACGCTGCCGTGCGGGACCAAGGTCAAGCTGCGCTACCACGGCCGCACCGTGACCGCGCCGGTGATCGACCGCGGCCCCTACGTGCCCGGGCGCGACTACGACCTGACCTGGGCCGTGAAGCAGAGGCTGGGCTTTCCCGGCGTGGGGACCGTTCTCGCGAGCCGCTGAGCCGCTATGAGGCGAGCCCGAGCTGGAGCTGACCGGGTGTCGGTTCCGGCTCGGCCGCCGCTTCGCCGTTGTCGAAGGAGGCGAGGCGGACGCCGAGCAGCCGCACCGGCCGCTGCGGGTCGTAGGCGCGCAGTAGCTCGAGGGCGACCGGGCCGACGATCTCCGGGTCGTTGGTCGGCTTCTCGACGGTGTGGGAGCGGGTGACGTTGGTCCAGTCGTCGAGCCGGATCTTGATCCCGATCGAGCGGCCGGCCAGCTCGCGTTTGCGCAGCCGGCGGCAGAGCTCCTCGGAGAGCTCGGCCAGGTGCCGCTCCAGCTCGTGGCGCTGCTTGACGTCGTAGTCGAAGGTGATCTCGGTCGACTGCGATTTGGTCTCGTGTTCGGGCACGATCGGCGTCTCGTCGAGCAGACGTCCGCGGGCGTACAGCCAGGCGCCCGAGCGCGGGCCGAATCGCTCTTCCAGCGCCGGCCGCTCCCATTGCCGTAGGTCGGCGAGGGTGCGAATCCCCATCTGTTCCAGGCGGGAGACGGTTTTGGGGCCGATCCCGGGGATCAGACCGGGGGAGTGGTCGGCGAAGCGCTCCAGGGCCTGCTCGCGCGACAGGACCACCATCCCCGCCGGCTTGCCCAGCTCGCTGGTGATCTTGGCCAGCATCCGGCTCTCGGAGATGCCGACCGAGCAGGTCAGCCGCGTCTCGGACCGGATCGCGGCGGCGACCCGTCGCATCGTCGCCTTGGGGGAGAAGAGCCCGGTCAGGTCCAGATAGGCCTCATCCAGCCCAACCACCTCGACCACCTCGACATTCCGCCGCAGCACGTCCATCACCTGCCCCGAGGCCTCCCGGTAGGCAGGAAAGTCCGGCCTCAGATACACGGCATCCGGCAACCGCCGCCGCGCCACCGCGGCCGGCATCGCCGAATGGATCCCAGCTAGCTTCCGCGCCTCGTAGCTCGCGGTAGTAACCACCGCCCGCGGCCCCGACCCACAGACCACGACCGGTTTCCCTCTCAGCTCCGGCCGCCGCCGCAGCTCCACGGACGCATAGAAGGCGTCCATGTCCAGATGGGCGACGGTCCGATCGAAGCTCACCCGTCGATGGTAGGAGGGAGGCTGGACGCCCAGCTTTAGTTTTCGCCGCCTTCGCCAGGGGTCTCGTCGATCGCCTCCGCGGGGGCGTTGATCCGTTCGACTTCCTTGAAGAACAGCCCCACTTTGTCGTCCGAGGTCTCGTATGGACCCTCGTCGCAGACGAAGCGCCAGCCCTCGCGCCGGAGTTCATTCGCGACCTTGTTTCGCAGCGCACTTCGCAGGCCCGGTCGCCAGAGCCTGTTCACAGCCGCTGCGATCGCGACCAGCAAACCGCTGATGGCTATCAGCACATCGACATGGACCCATTCGGTCTGACTGAGCAGGGAAGAAGCGACGCCGCCCGCGATCACCAGCACGGTCAGAGCGGTGAACCAAACGGAATATCTCAGCGCCGAGATGACCGAGTGTTCGAAGGGCCTCCAGAACCTGTGCTTGACGAACTGGCTGCGAGGGTCGGTTGGATCGATCCTCTCGAGAACGAGCGCTGCCAATTCCCTCGGCTCGGCCTCGAAGGTCGGAGCATCCTCAATAGGTACTGCATGTTTCTCAAACATAAGCACGACTCTTTCAGGTTTGCCGCGAATCGGGATGCCTCCCAATAACCTGTCTGTATGGCTTCCCCCGAGGCGAAGAACCTGGAGGCGATCTCGCAGGCGATCGACCAGCACAACGCAAACTGCCCCTTTCCGGCGGCGGAGGTACGGATGAACCCGTTCGAGGTCGAGCGGCTGGGCTGGGACACGATCCGCGGCCTGCCGGTGGTCCCGGACGGGGAGATCGGGACCGGGCGCTTCCGCATCGTCTGCTCCCGGGATATGGAGGATGACGGCCTCGAGGTCGTCGAGGCGGTCGGCAAAGAGCTGGAAACCGTCGCTCCGACGCGAAACTGAGAGGCCGGAGGGCCAAGCAGGTCAAGGACGCAGGGAGTCCGAATAGCAGCGCTATTTGGACGACTGAGGACGCAGAGATGCGCCGGCCATCCGGCCTCTCAGACCTCGTTGAAGAAGTCCAGGCCTAGCCCTTCCATCCAGTTGATCGCCTCGGTGTTGAGTTGGGACAGCTCGCCGGTCCAGATCAGGACGCCCATCGCGATCAGGATCAGGCCGCCGACGGCGACGATCGCCTGGTAGTGGCGCTTGACGACGGCGAAGGCCGTGGTCATCTGCGAGAAGGCCACCGCGGTGAGGATGAAGGGAATCGCCAGGCCGGCCGAGTAGACGGCGAGCAGAAGGGCGCCGTGGCTGGCTGACCCGGACAGCGAGGCGGCGCCGAGGATCGCGCCCAGGGTCGGCCCGATGCACGGAGTCCAGGCGATCGCGAAGGCCGCGCCGGCGACGATCGGGCCGCCCTTGCCCGCCCGCCCGAGCAGCGCGTCGACATGCCACTCCTGGTTGA
The DNA here is from genome assembly GCA_035760445.1 of Solirubrobacterales bacterium. GTDB lineage: Bacteria > Actinomycetota > Thermoleophilia > Solirubrobacterales > 70-9 > VAYN01. The sequence goes on from DASTSW010000103.1 coordinate 12,076, forward strand.
GGCGGGTGATGAAGAGGGAGCCGACGAAGAGCAGGCCCATGGCGATGATCAGGGCGGCGGCGATTTTTTCCAGCAGCTCCTTGTGGTCCTGGAGCAGCGACCCCAGCCCGGTCGCGGTTAGCCCGAGGAGGATGAAGATCGCCGAGAAGCTGGCGACGAAGAGGAGGCTCGGACCCAACACCCGCCGCCAGCCGGCGCTCTCCAACTCGTTGGCCGAGACGCCGCTGACCGCCGAGAGGTAGCCCGGCACCAGCGGCAGCACGCAGGGGGAGAGGAAGGAGACGACGCCCGCCGCTAGCGCGGCGAGGATCCCCACCCCCGCGGCGGGATCGGTGCTGACCTCGGCGAAGACCACTGGGGCTCAGGTTACCCTCACGCGCGTGCCGTCCCGACGCTCCTCTCAGCCGCTCTTCAACGCCGCCGGGACCGCGCGCAGCCTGCGCGCCTCGCCGCTCTTCGCCATCGGTCCCGCGCAGCCCGGACCGGCGATCCGGCGCGGCTTCCTGCTCTCGGTGCCGATCGGCCTGACGCTTGCCCTCGAGCTCGGTCTCGACACCGAGAGTGCCGGGGCGATCGCCACCGCCGCCCTGATCAACGGCTTCCCGGGCATGGACGCGCCGGCCCGGCCCCGAGCCGCCTGGCAGCTGGCCGGCGCGCCGCTGATCGGGATCGCCGCGGCGCTCGGCATCCTCAGCAGCCAGACCGGTCCGACCGCGGTCCTCGCCCTCGGTCTGCTCGGCGCGCTCGCCGGCTACTGCTTCTGCGTCTCGCTGCGGCTGGCGATCCTCGGGCTCTCGGTCACCCTGGGGATGCTGATCGCCCAGGGCCTGTTCCTTCCCGCCACCGACGCCCTGCCGGCGCTCCTCTACGCCACCCTCGGCGGCCTCGCCCAGGTTGCCTGGTCTCTGCTGGTCTGGGTCGCGTTCGATCGCGCCGCCGACGAGCCGGAAAAGGGGTGGAGCACCCCGGCCGCACTCACGGCCCTGCGCGCGAACCTGACCCTCGGGTCGCAAAGCGCCCGCCACGCGATCCGCTTCGGTGCCGCGCTGGCGGCCGGCGTCGCCGCCTACTGGCTGCTGGGCATGGACGATCACGGCTACTGGATCCCGCTGACGATCCTCTTCGTCATGCGCCCCGAACGCGGCGAGACCGACCACCGCCTGATCCTGCGCGCGATCGGCACCGTGATCGGCCTGATCATTGCCACCGCGATCGCCGAGGCATTCGAGGGCAGCGACTTGGTGATCGGCGCGGTGCTGACCGTCGCCGCGGCCCTCAGCTTCGGCCTGCTCACCGTTCAGTACGCGCTCTTCACCGCCGCGATCACGACCTTCGTGGTGGTGATCAGCACCACGCTCGGGGAGGCCGCCTTCCGCGCCGTCGACGAGCGCGCCACCGGCACCGCGCTGGGCATCCTGATCGCTTTTTTGGCCTGGCGGCTTTGGTCAAACCCGGCCGGCACGGTAGATTTGGCCAGTCAGCCAAACATGGGAGGAGCAAGCAGTTGAGCAACCGCACTTTCGTCATCGGAGTCGGGATGACCAAATTCGAGAAGCCCGGCACCAAGGAGGGCGACTACCCGGATTGGGCCAAAGAGGCGGGGGAGAAGGCGCTTGCTGACGCCGGCATCCCGTATGAGGACGTCGAGCAGGCCTACGCCGGCTACTGCTACGGCGACTCGACCTATGGCCAGCGGGCGCTCTACCAGCTCGGTTTGACCGGGATCCCGGTGGTCAACGTCAACAACAACTGCTCGACCGGCTCCTCGGCGCTGTTCCTGGCGCGGCAGGCGGTCAAAGGCGGGATCGCCGACTGCGCGCTGGCGCTGGGCTTCGAGAAGATGGAGCCGGGCAGCCTCGGGGTCAAGTACACCGACCGCACCAACGCGCTCGACAAGCACGCGATGCGTATGTTCGAGATCCGCGACCCGGAGGCCTCGCCGCCGGCGCCGCAGATGTTCGGCAACGCCGGCCGCGACCACATGCAGAAGTACGGCTCCAATCCCGACCACTACGCCTGGATCGGCTGGAAGAACCACAAGCACTCGGTCAACAACCCCTACGCCCAGTTCCAGGACGAGTACTCGCTCGAGGACATCAAAGCGGCGAAAATGATCCACGACCCGCTGACCAAGCTGCAGTGCTCGCCGACCTCCGACGGCTCGGCCTGCGCGATCGTCGCCTCCGAGGCCTACGTCGACAAACACGGGCTCTGGGAGCAGGCGATCGAGATCGCCGGCCAGTCGATGGTCACCGACCTCAGCTCGACCTTCGACGAGGGCGCCGACTGCATGACGATCGTCGGCTCCGACATGTCGAAGACCGCTGCCGACGCCGCCTACGCCGAAGCCGGCATCGCCGCTGCCGAAGTCGATGTCTGCGAGCTGCACGACTGCTTCAGCGCCAACGAGCTGATCACCTACGAAGCGCTCGGGTTCGCCGCCGAGGGCGAGGCGCACAAGCTGGTCGAGGCAGAAGCCACCACCTACGGCGGCGACGGCCCGGTCGTCAACCCGTCGGGCGGGCTGATCTCCAAGGGCCACCCGCTGGGCGCGACCGGCCTGGCCCAGTGCTCGGAGCTGACCTGGCAGCTGCGCGGCGAAGCCGACAAGCGCCAGGTGGACGGGGCGAAGGTGGCCCTCCAGCACAACATCGGCCTCGGCGGAGCCGCCGTGGTCACGGTCTACAAACCGGCGGCCTGAGAGGTCGCCTCACGGGGTAGGAGGAGCACGATGGCGAAGGAGCGGCGTTCACTCAGCGGCAAGGTCGTGGCGATCACCGGCGGTGCGCGGGGGATCGGCAAGGCGACGGCGACGGCCCTGGTCCGCAAAGGATGCCGCGTCGCGATCGGCGACCTCGATCTCGAGCTGGCGGAGAAGACCGCCGGCGAGCTCGGCGGCGGCACCGTCGCGCTACAGCTCGACGTCACCGACCGCTCCTCCTTCGAGCACTTCCTCGACGAGGCCGAACGGCAGCTCGGCCCGATCGACGCGGTGATCAACAACGCCGGGATCATGCCGGTGACCCCGTTCGAGGACGAGAGCCCGGAGTCGGTCCAGCGCCAGATCGACATCAACATCGGCGGCGTCATTACCGGCACCCAGCTGGCGATCAAGCGGCTGCGGCCGCGCTACAGCGGCTACATCGTCAACATCGCCTCGCAGGCGGGCAAAGGCGGGATTCCGGGGATCGCCACCTACTCGGGCACCAAGCACGCCGTCGTCGGCATCAGCGAGGCGGTGCGGTGGGAGCTGCGCGGCAGCGGCGTCGAGGTCCTCTGTGTGATGCCGACCGTGGTCAATACCGAGCTGACCAGCGGCGTCGGCCAGAAGTGGGTGAAGCCGGTCGAGGCCGAGGACGTGGCGAACGAGATCGTCGACGCGATGGAAGTACCGCGCTTCGACGTCTTCGTCCCGCGCGCCAATGGCGCCCTCTACAAGGTCCTGGCGCCATTCCCGCGCAAATGGCGCGAGGCGCTGGGCCGGGCGATGAAGATCGACAAACTGATGATCGAAGTCGACCACGGCGCCCGCCAGGCCTATGAGGACAGGGCCGCCGCCAGCGAGCCCGGCCAGGGCGAGGACGCCGAGGCGCCCGCGCCCCAGCGCGACGCCGCCTGAGCATGCCCCGGTCGAATTCAGCGAACGCTGAACTTTGGCCCCTACAGAGACGTAAATTCAGCGAGAGCTGAAATGGGACGGATCTACGACGCCACCTGGGGCCGGATGTTCTCGGCCTTCTACGATCGGGCTTTCGAGGCGACCGAAGAGGCGGGCCTCCGTGAGATGCGCCGCGAACTGCTGAGGCGGGCGCGGGGGAGGGTGTTGGAGCTTGGCTCGGGGACCGGCCTCAACCTGGAGCTATACCCGCACGAGGGTCTCGACAGCCTCGTCTTGACCGAGCCCGACCCGCACATGGCCAAGCAGCTGCGCATGCGCGCCAAGGAGCTCTGTCCGGGAGCGGAGCTGCTGGAAGTCGGAGCCGAAAAGCTGCCCTTCGAGGACAACAGCTTCGACACCGTCGTGGTCACGCTCGTCCTCTGCACGGTTCCCGACCAGCCGGCGGCATTGAAGGAGATCTCCCGCGTCCTCGATCCCGGTGGCCAGCTTCTGTTCCTGGAGCACGTCCGCTCGCCGGACCCGGGCCTGGCCAGATGGCAGGACCGCCTGGAAAAGCCCTGGCGCTTCCTCGGCGACGGTTGCCACTGCAACCGCGACACCGAGGCAGGCCTCAAAGCCGCTGGCTTCCAGCTGAGCGACATCGAGCATCCGGAGCTCCCGAAGGCACCCCCGATCGTCAAGCCGATGGCAAAAGGAAGCGCCCGGCTGACCGCATAGTCTCCGCGTCTCAATGGCGGGCTCAGAGGTCGACTATCCAGCGGGGCCGGTGGCGGATCGGCTGACGCTGTGGCCGGTGGACGACGGTCGCTACGGCCTTGACGCCGTTTTCCAGGGCACCTCAGGATTTGAACGCTGTGAGCAGGCGAAGTCTGCGATCGAGGCGGCGGGAGCCAAATGCCAACTGCTCCAGAACATGGACAATTCCTGGTCGCTGCGTTTTGGTCCTCTTACCGCGCACGAGGTAGGGAAGGCGATCTCGGCCTTCGTGCACTAGACGCTGCCGGGCCTGACTGATCCAACGCACGATAATGGTGGTTATGTCAACTTGGAACAGGAGAGGCCGGGAAACGGGCTAGCTGGCCGCTTCGATCGCCTCTTCGAAGGCTCCCGTGGAGCTGGGCGTGCCCAGGGTTTCCAGGCCCTTGGTGCTCGGGCCTTCGATCGCGAACGATGGCGTGCCGCTGAAGTCGAGCTGCTCGGCTTCCTGGCTGGTTTCTTCGACCTCGGCTCGCAGGAGCTTGCGGTCTTCGTTCCATTTCGCGATGTTCTTGACTCCGGCGGCCTTTGCGACTGCTTCTAAGAAGGCGTCGTCGGCGTAGCCGGAGTTCTCGGCGCCCTGGTTCTCGTAGAAGAGCTCGACGAAGTTCCAGCCTCGTCCCTGGGTCCCGGCCGCCAGCGCCGCGGCGCCGGCGTCGACGGACTGCGGGCCGATGATCGTGAAGTTGCGGAAATCGATCTTCGCTTCACCATTCTTGACCTGGTTTTCGATAATTGGCGGCAGGATTTCCTCGGCGAAGCCCTTGCAGACCGGGCACTGCAGGTCGCCGTACTCGACCAGTTCGACCGGCGCCTTGGGGTCGCCCAGGACCATTGCGTTCTGCGGGATGCCTTTCAGGGCGCTCGCAACCTCCGCGGCGCCTTCGATGTTCTCGGCGTCGCCGCCGCTGTCGCTGCTCGAGCTGTTGACGACGATCAGGGCGACGACGACCACTATCGCCAGGAAGACGGCCCCGGACGCCAGCTGCATCATCTTGGTGCGGCGCTCGGCGTCGTTCACCGCGCCTCCTGCAGTTCGTTTCCGCCGTAAGCGACGAGGCGCGTGGCGTTGAGCAGGAAGAGGATCGTCATCAGCACGGCGCTGGCGACGCACCACTGGCAGATCGCTTCGATCTTGAAGATCTCGATGTAGGTGAGAAAGATGCTGTAGCCGAACCCGCCCAGGGAGACGACGAAGCCGCCGAAGCGAGCCAGATCGTTGGCGAAGAACGCGGTCGCCAGCAGCAGCACGTAGCCGACGACGCCGAAGACCGCGATGTTGACCCCGGCGACGTGCGAGTAGGAGCTTTCGGCGACGGTCTTGCAACCGGTCCCACCAGCGAGACAGACCGGCGAACCCCCGCCCGACTCGGCGATCGCGATGTAGGTGGCAACGCCGACCCCGAGCGCGGCGACGAAGGCGATCACCCGCCGCAGGATGTCCTCGCTGGGGTAGTTCACGGCGCGGAAGATAAGGCTTCGGCGTAAAAGGACGCTAAGGCGCGGGAGAGCTTGCCCCCCTGCCAGGCCAGCGGCGACTCGCCCGGCTCCTCGCTGACCAGCTGTCCCTGCGGCAGCGCCTCGGCGTAGGCGGCGGCGGCCTCGTACGGGTGGCCGGGGTCGGCGTCGTCGTTGCTGGCAACGACCAGCGCCGGCACCTCGAGCTCGCGCAGCTCGTGCAGCGACTCGAACGGTCGCGACCGTGGCACCTCGCGCAGCGCCTCGACCAGCGCCCCGAGGTGCTCCTGCGCCAGCAGTCGCTCCCGGGTGAAGCGCAGGACCGAATCGCGCCAGCGTGGGTCGATCCCCTGTCGCCGGTCGAGGTAGGCGAGGAAGCCGTCGATGCCGTCCGTCTCCAGGGCTGCCGCCAGGCCGTCCCAGTAGTCCAGCGACGCGGGCTCGATCGCGCCCAGGTAAGTCGGGCCGATCACGACCAGGCCGGCCAGATTCTCCGGATGGCGCAGCGCGTAGCTGACCGCCGTATGGGCGCCCATCGAGTGGCCACCGAGCAGGAAGCGTCCCTCGCCCACCTGCTCGGCAACAACCCGCTCCAGGTCCCCCACCAGCCGCGGGTATCCATAACCCTCCCCCACCGGGGCGGGGTCCGACTGGCCGTGGCCGCGCGCGTCGTAGGTGATCACCTCGTAGCCACCGCGCGGCAACGCCTTCGAGCCGTGCAGGACCTGCCGCCTGGTCGCGGTGATTCCGTGGCAGAGAACGACCGGCGGTCCCTCCCCCATCGCCTCTCCGCGCAGGGTCGGAGCAGGCCCGACGGCGAACGGCCGGGCTTCGAGCGGCATCAGGCGAGCGCGGCGACGGCCTGCTCGAGGTCCGCGACGGACTCGTACTGGGCTCCGGTGCGGGAGACGCTGCGGTGGCGGATGATCCCCTCGCCGTCGATGACGAAGATCGCCCGCTGCACGTAGCGGCCACCGGGAGCGTCCTTCAGCTCGGTGAAGCGCGCCAGCGGCCCGATCCAGCCGGTGACGCCATAGCTCTTGGCCGCCGTCAGATCCTCGTCGGCAAGCAGCGGCACGTTCAATTCCTGCTCTTTGACCCAGTGCTCGTGCGAGTCGACCGACTGCGGCGAGATCCCGAGCACCTCGGCGTCGAGCTCGTCGAGGCGGTCGCCTTCGTCGCGATAGGAGCAGAACTGCTTGGTGCAGACCGTGGTCGCGTCGCCAGGGTAGAAGGCGAGGATCAGGTTGCGGCCGCGATAGTCGGCCAAGCGGTAGGTCTTGCCGCCCGTCCCGGGCAGAGCGAAATCCGGCGCCTGATCGCCTACGTCTACCTTGGCCACGGAGTCGAGCTTACCCTCAGCCCTGCTCGATCGTGACTTCTTCGATCAGAACCGTCTGGGTCGGTTTTTCTTCTTCCGTTCCCAGGGCGTCGATCTTTTCCACCACGTCGTATCCCTCGCTGACCTTGCCGAGCAGCGCGTATTCGGGCGGCAAGCCGGCGTCGGGCGCGGTGACCACGAAGAACTGGCTGTTGGAGGTCCCCGGCGGATCGACTTCGCTCTTTGCCATCGCCACCACGCCCTTGGTGTAGGAGAGGTTCGGCGGCGGCTTCTCCTCGACCGTGTAGCCGGGTCCACCCGTGCCGGTGCCTTCGGGGTCTCCGCCCTGGATCACGAAGCCCGGGGAGACCCGGTGGAAGGTGAGGTCGTCGTAGAAGCCTTCCTCGGCGAGAAAGGCAAAGGAGTTGGCGGTTTTCGGGGCGCGCTCGGTGTCGAGCGCGATCTCGAAGGTGCCGCAGTTGGTCTTCACCACCGCGGTCGCTGCTTCACCTTTCTCCAACACCTCCTCGGGGGCATCGAAGCTGACGTCCTTCGTTTCCGGCACGTCGACTTCCTCGCAGCTGCCGTCTGCACTCGCTTCTTCGGTCGAGGAAGCCGAAGTCGAGGTCGTGTCGTCGTCCGAGCCGCCACTCTGGCCGATCAGGACCGCGCCAACCACGACCGCGGCCACTACGGCGAAGACGACGAGGACGATCCAACGTCGATCGGGTTTCTTCTCCTCCACGGCCGGAAACCCTAGTGGAGCCCGCGGGGGAAAACCGCCGGGAGAGCGCGCCGGGGACCTACGATCCAGTCGTGCCCTCTTCCCCCCCGCTCACCCCGCTGGCCGCGGCGGTCCTGCACGTCGGCGACCCGGAGCGGATCCTGCAGGTCGAGTGCGGCGACGGCGAGGGGGCGACGTTCCTCGCCCGTGAGTTCCCCAGCGCCCGCGTGCGCGGGGTCGATAGTTCAGCGGCGGTGATCCACCGCGCCGGCGCCAGGGTGGGACTCGACCCCGAGGGCCGCGTCGCCTTCAAGCAGGGCGCCCCCCGCTCGCTCCCCTTCCCGGACGATCACTTCGATCTCGTCGCCGTCCTCGACGCCCGCCCGGCGCCAAAGGAGACGCTGCGGGTGCTGCGCCCGGGCGGTTTTCTCGCCCTCGCCGAGTCCCGCCGCGCGGACGCGCCCGCCGGCTTCGGTGGCCGCCTGCTGCGCTGGCGGCTCGACCGCCTCGGATTCGAGTCGATCTGGGCCCAGCCGGCCGGCGACGGCAGCTTCTCTGTCTTCCGCCTCGGCGGGGCCGAGGCCACGCCCCGCGCCGTCTAGGCTGCCTGCCGAATGGAGATCGCCGGGATGCCGCTGACCCTGCTGGTCAATCCCTCCTCAGCCGGGGGGAAGAGCCTGAAGCTGCTGCCGCGGATCGAGGCTGCCCTGGACGCCCGCCGGGCGGTCTTCCGGGTCGAGAAAACGCGCAGCCTCGAGCACGGGGTCGAGACGGCGCTGCGCGCCGCCGAGCTCGGCGAGGTCCCCGTCGTGGTCAGCGGCGACGGGCTGATCGGCGCCATCGGCGGCGCGATGGCGGGCTCGGAGACGCCGCTGGGCCTGATCCCCGGCGGCCGCGGCAACGACCTCTGCCGGGCGCTCGGCATCCCCTCCGACCCCGAGGAAGCGGTCGAAGTCGTCCTCAACGGCCACAGCCGCAAGATCGACGTCGGCGAAGCCAACGACAAGCGCTTCCTCGGCATCGTCAGCGTCGGCTTCGACTCCGAATGCAACCGCCTTGCCAACGAAACCCACTTCATCCGCGGCAACCTCGTCTACGCCTACTCGATGGTCCGGACCCTGATCGGCTGGCGCTCGGCCCGCTTCACGATCGCGACCGGCGGCGAGCGCAAACGCCTGACCGGCTACTTCGTCGACGTCGCCAACAACAGCGTCTACGGCGGCGGTATGTACATCGCGCCGAATGCCGAGATCGACGACGGCCAGTTCGACGTCGTCGCGATCACCGAGGTCGGCAAGCTGCGCTTCCTGCGCGGGCTGCGCGAGGTGCTGAAGGGCGACCACCTGGACAAAGACGAGGTCGTCAGCTTCCGCGCTTCGCGGCTGGAGCTCGAAGCCAGCCGCCCCTTCCCCGTCTACGCCGACGGCGAGCACCTGACCGACCTGCCGGTCTCGCTGCGGGTGCTGCCGCGCTGCCTCTCGATCCTGGTTCCCGCGTGAAACCTCTCTTCGGCGCCAAGCTGGCGCTCTCGCGGGCAATCGGCGCCGCCAGCCGGCGCAGCGGCCGAGGCGGCGGCACCACCTTGCCGGGCCGCGTCCTGCTCCGCCTCGAGCCAGAGGCGATCGCCCGTCTCGGCGCCGGTCTCGACCGCGGCACCACGATCATCAGCGCCACCAACGGCAAGACCACGACCGCGGGGATGATCGCCGGAATCCTCGCTGCCGACGGCCGCCACCCGGTCCACAACCGCGCCGGCTCGAACATGACCTGGGGCGTGGCGACGGCGCTGCTCGAGCAGCGCGGCCAAGAAGGCCTGTTCGAGGTCGACGAGGCCTGGCTGCCGCGGGTGACCGAGCAGCTCGACCCTTCTCTGATCGTGCTGGGCAACCTCTTCCGCGACCAGCTCGACCGCTACGGCGAGATGGAGGCGCTGGCCGACGAGTGGGCGAGGACGGTGGCAGCGCGCACCGGCCGCACCCGCTTCGTCCTCAACGCCGACGACCCGCTGATCGCCGACCTCGGCCGCGACTCCGAGGGGGCCCGCCGCGAGGGAGTCATCTACTTCGGGATCGAGGACCCCTCGCAGGCGCTGCCGGAGCTGCAGCACGCCTTCGACGCCAAGCACTGCCGCCGCTGCGGCCACCCCTACGCCTACGAGCGCGCCTTCGTCGGCCACCTCGGCCACTACTCCTGTCCCAACTGCGGGGCGGAGCGGCCGAGCCCCGAGGTGGCGGCGACGCAGATCGAGTTGCGCGGGATGGACGGGTCGCGATCGCGGGTTCGAATCCCCGAAGGTGAGATCGAGATCGACCTGCCGCTACCCGGCCTCTACAACGTCTACAACGCCCTCGCCGCGGTGGCCGCCGGTCTCCGCCTCGGCGTCGCGCCGGAGCGGATCGCGGCCGCCCTCGGCGACATGCGCGCCGCCTTCGGCCGGGTCGAGACGATCCCGGTCGACGGCAAGCCGGTCTCGATCCTGCTGATCAAGAACCCCGCCGGCGCCAACGAGGTGCTGCGGACGCTGCAGTTGGAGAGCCGCGAGGGCGGCGAGATCGACCTCTGGATCGCGCTCAACGACCGGATCGCCGACGGCCGCGACGTCTCCTGGATCTGGGACGCCGACTTCGAGCTCCTGGCTGGCGGTGTGCGGCGGGTCGTCTGCGCCGGCACCCGGGCGCCGGAGATGGCCTTGCGGCTGAAGTACGCCGGCTGGGACGAGGAGCGAATCGAGGTGGTGCCGGAGATCGCCGCCTCGCTCGACACCGCCGTGCGCGAGGCCGAGGGTCGCCTCTTCGCCCTCCCCACCTACACCGCCCTGCTGGAACTGCGCAAGCTGCTCGCCGACCGCGGCCTGGCCGAGGAGTTCTGGCGATGAGCGCGACCCCGGCGACGATCTGGCACGACGTCGAGTGCGGCGCCTACGCCGCCGACCTGCCGCTCTGGGAGGAGCTGGCATCGCAAGCGGACGGCCCGGTACTGGAGCTCGGCTGCGGCACCGGCCGCGTCGCCCTTCACCTCGCCCGTCGCGGGCACACGGTGGTCGGGCTCGACCGCGATCCGGAGCTGATCGAGGCGCTTATCGCACGCGCATCCGATCTTGACCCCACTGTGGTGGGGCGAAAGTCGGATGCGCTCGGTGGCTTCCCCGTAAAGGGGGTCGTCGCCGAGGCCCGCGACTTCGAACTGGACGAACCGGTCTCGCTCGTCCTCGCACCCACCCACCTGCTGCAGCTACTCCCCGACTCCGCCCAGCGAAAGGAATGCCTCAACTGCGTCGCCGCGTCACTCCGCCCCGACGGCCTGCTCGCCGCGGCGATCATCGAGTCGATGCCGGAGCCCGACGGCGCGCCCCCTCCCCTCCCCGACGTGCGCGAGGTCGACGGCTGGGTCTACTCGAGCCTGGCGATCGAGGCCGCGGTCGTCCCTGGCGAAATCGTCGTCCGCCGGCTGCGCCAGCTGGTCTCGCCCGATGGCTCCCTCAGCGAGGAACCGAACGAGGTGCGAATCGCCACCTTCACCGCCGAGGAACTGGAGGCCGAGGCGGCGGCCTGCGGCCTGAAACCGGCCGGCCGCCACGAGATCCCACCGACCACCATGCACGAGGGCTCGCTCGTCGTCCTGCTGGAAAGGGGCGACTGATGGAGCTTCGCGTCCTCAGCCTCTATCCCGAGCAGATGAACATCTACGCCGACCGGGGCAACATCCTCTTCCTCCAGCGCCGCTGCGAGTGGCGCGGGATCGGCTTCGTCCACGACGGCGCCGGCCCCGGCGAGTCAATCGACCCCGCTGCCCACGACCTCTTCTACATCGGTGGCGGCCAGGACCGCGACCAGCGCGCCGTCGCGGCCGACATGGTCGCCAGCAAGCGCGAGGCGATCGCCGCGGCGGCCGACGACGGCGCCGTCCTGCTCGCCGTCTGCGGCGGCTATCAGCTGCTCGGCCACAGCTACCAGCTCGGCGAGGAGAAGCTGCCGGGCCTGGGGATCGCCGACCTGGAGACCGTGCGCGAGCCGGGACCGCGCCTGATCGGCAACGTCGCGATCGAGGCCGACCTCGGCGGCGGACCCCGCCTGATCGCCGGCTTCGAGAACCACGGCGGCCGCACCTACCTGGGGTCCGACGCGCAGCCCCTCGGCAAGGTCGTCTCCGGCCACGGCAACAACGACCGCGACGGCTTCGAGGGCGTCAGGCGAGACAACGTGATCGGCACCTACCTGCACGGCCCGCTGCTGCCAAAGAACGCCTGGCTGGCCGACCACCTGATCGCCCTCGCCCTAGAGCGCCGCTACGGCACCCGCCCCGAGCTGGAGCCGCTGGGCGACGAGCTAGAGGCCGCCGCCCACGAGTCAGCGCGGTGGGCCGCTTCCGCGAAGTGACATCGGGGGTCCAATCGCGGAGGGAGACAGAGGACAGAAGGCGCACTACTCCCGCGAAATTCGCAATTTTGCCCTTTTTGTAGCCCGTTGTTCGTTCTGAGGTCCTCTCTAGTCCATCTCCCGACTGGTAAGCCTTCGGCTGGGCTCGCCCTTCAGTCGATTTACTCCAGTTCGCTCGCTACTTAGCTTTCAGTGCCTACAAGACCTTTCGTGTAGCCGCAAGACACGGCGGGCGCATCCCTCTCCCTGCTTTGGGTTCCAGGCTGGGCTCCGGGGTTGGAGGCGTACTGCCCCCCTTGCGGAGGAGCGGTACGCCAAGGGTCGATCTCTGCTCCGGGACTCAGGAGGGACCAGGGCCATCAGCCGGATGTCTCAAACGGGTCCAGGTCGTGCTTTACCCCGTGGGCAGCTTTCGCTGATCGCCCTCGACACCCCCTGCCTCCGACGGGCTACACGCGCCGGACACGGACGGTGGGTGCATCTGGAATGTCATGCCCCCTGTCGAGGCAGCGCCTCCAACTTCAGCCTCACGGCGGGCACGGGGAATGCCCAAGAAACCCCTATAGCCGCAGAATGGTTTCCACGGACCGAGCCTGGAGTAGGGCATGACATCTGCCTCGACTCGGCAATTGAAAGGGCACTCTCCCATCCGCCTCGGACGGCTACCGAGTAGCTGTGTCGCGCTAGTTCGCGCTGGAATCTCCAAGCTGGGTCGAGCACAGAAATCGCCACGACGCCTCTGAAAAGAGGAAGGCCCCCGGCGCGTAATCGCTGCCTAGGGGCCTTCTGAAGACCTGACGGGATTCGGACCCGCGACCTCTCCCTTCGCGAAAGGAGCGCTCTATCCACTGAGCTACAGGTACTCATCAAGTTTAGCCCAGCAAATAGAGCACAGCGCGGTTACCGGTAGACATACGCAGTGAGATGCTTCTACAAATGAAGAGGTCTACATCACGTTGCATTGCTCGTACATCACGAGCTAAGCAGCAGCGCTATGTGAGCTATCACGTCACGGACTGCGTGACGATCCCATAACCACAAGTTATGACGTGAGTTATGTCTTATGGCTACTATGTATCTACGTAGCACACGTGGATAGCAGTAGAACCACGCTTAAAAGGAAACCGGGGCGATTCCTGTGGAATCAGACCCCGGCTAGCTCATCCTGTTGCCCTAATGCACTAGGGCCTCATGAGAACCGAGTGGCCGCTTAACAGGCGGTCCCGGTTCTCAATATCTTCAATTCTACCGGGAATCCTGACTACCCCCCGGAAGTGACTTTTGACGTTCTGCCGGGGAGCACTGAGGTTTAGCACGATTTCCAAAAAGTAGGCAAGGGTTTACCCCTAGAAATCCGATTCTCGACCAGAGAAATCTTCCTGGGCGCGAAATCTAGCGCCGGCCGCTGGAGCCGAATCCCTCGCGTCCGCGGACGCTCTCGGTCAGCTCGGCCGCCTCAACAGGTTCCGGGGTGGCGATCGGGGTCAGCACCAGCTGGGCGATGCGGTCGCCGGCCGAAACGCGGAAGGTCTCCGCCGGATCGGTGTTGAGCAGCAGGACCCGCAGTTCGCCGCGGTAGCCGGAATCGATCAGGCCCGGGGCGTTGACCAGTGAGATGCCGTGGTCGCGGGCGAGGCCGGATCGCGGCAGCACCAGGCCCGCGTGCCCGTCGGGGATCTCCACTCCCACCCCGGTCCCGACGCTCCAGCGCTCGCCGGGGCCGATGTGGGCGGCCTCGCAGGCGTAGAGGTCGAGCCCCGCGTCGCCCGGATGGGCGCGCGAGGGCAGGATCGCCTCGTCTTTCAGTTTGAGGATCGGGAGCTGGTCCACCGGCGGGCAGCTTAGGCGACCGCGAGGTCGCTGAAGCGGTGCAGCTCGGCCGAGGGCACTTTCGCGTGGACGAGGACGCCGTCCTCGCGATCGGTCCGCTCCAGGTCGCCAGCAACTTCGTGCAGCTCGTGCAGCCGACCGCCCTCCGAGTAAGGGATCAGCAGCTCGACCTCGGTCAGGGTCTCCTCAAAGGCTTTCTCGATCCGCTCGCGCAGCTCGTCCAGGCCCTCTCCCTCTTGGGCGGAGATCAACACTGCCTCGGGATGGTCGAGCTCGGTCTCCGCCCGTGAGTCTTGATCGAGCAGATCAACCTTGTTGAAGACCAGCAGCCGTGGCTTGTCGCCGGCGCCGATCTCCTCCAGGACGTCGTCGACCGCCTGCATGTCCACCAGCCGCCGCTCCTCCGAGGCCGAGGCGTCGACCACGTGCAGGATCAGGTCGGCGAGCACGGTCTCCTCGAGGGTCGCCTTGAAGGCCTCGACCAGTTGGTGGGGCAGCTTTTCGATGAAGCCGACGGTGTCGGTCAGCAGGTAGTCGCGGCCGGAGAGCTCGAAGTTGCGGGTGGTCGGGTCAAGGGTGTGGAAGAGGCGGTCGCGAACCTCGACCTCGGCCCCGGTCAGGGCGTTCAGCAGGGTTGACTTGCCGGCGTTGGTGTAGCCGGCTAGGGCGACCCGCGGCAGCGAGGAACTGTCGCGCCGGGCGCGCATCACGCCGCGGTTCTGCTCGGTCCGCTTCAGCCGGCGGCGCAGGGCGGAGATCCGGTCGCGCGCCAGCCGCCGGTCGGTCTCGATCTGGCTCTCGCCCGGGCCCCTGGTGCCGATGCCGCCGTCCATACGGCCGGCGCCGAGGCGCTCGAGGTGGGTCCAGAGCCCCCGCATACGGGCCATGTTGTATTCGAGCTGGGCCAGCTCCACCTGCAGCTTGCCCTCGGCCGAGTGAGCGTGGTCGGCGAAGATGTCGAGGATCACCGCGGTGCGATCGATCACCGGCACCCCGAGGGCGGCCTCGAGGTTGCGCTCCTGGCGCGGCGCCAGCTCGTCGTCGCAGGCGACCAGGTTGGCGTTGCTGGCGGCGATCTCGGCTTTCAGCTCGGTGAGCCGGCCGCGGCCGAAGTAGCGGTCGGGATCCGGCTGCGGACGCTGCTGGGTCGCGGTCCCCACAGTGGCGACCCCCGCGGTCAATAGCAGCTCTTTCAGCTCGACCAGCGGCTCGCCCTCGGCGCGCCCGTCGACGATGCCGATCGCCAGGGCGCGCTGACGCGCCCTGCGACTGCTGCCGTTTTGGGAAGCCTCCACTCGAGGAGATTGTAGGCGCCAGCCCCAGGCATATAGGCTGCCTTGCCGTGAAGGTCTTCGTGACGGGCGGCACCGGGTTCATCGGCGGCGAGGTCGTGCGACAGCTGCGCGACCGCGGCGACGAGGTCGTCTGCCTGGTCCGCAGCCCCGAGAAAGCATCCAAGCTCACGGCCCTCGGCTGCGAGCTGGTCAGCGGCGACCTCGGCAGCGAGGACGCCCTGCGCCAGGGGATGAGCGGCTGCGACGCGGCGATCCACGCGGCGGCGATGTACGAGGTCGGGATCCCGGCCAAGCAGCGTCCGGCGATGTGGGAGGCCAACGTCGCCGGCACCGAGCGGGTGATGCGCGTCGCGCTGGAGGCCAAAGTGGCGCGGATCGTCTACGTCTCCACCGTCGGCATCTTCGGCAACACGCACAAAAAAGTCGTCGACGAGGCCTACAAGAACCCCGAGACCGACTTCACCTCCTACTACGAGGAGACCAAGCTCGAGGCCCACAAGGTCGTCCAGCGGATGATCGACGAGCAGGACCTGCCAGCGGTGATCGTCCAGCCCGGCGGCGTCTACGGCCCCGACGACACCTCGCAGGTCGCCGACCTGCTGGAGCAGTTCTTCGCCGGCAAACTGCCGCTGCTGCCGTTCCCGGAGCTGGGGATCTGCATGACCCACGTCTCCGACATCGCCGGCGGCATCATCCTCGGGCTCGACAAGGGCAAACTCGGCGAGACCTACGTGATCAGCGGCCCGGTGACGACGATGCGCGAGGCGATCGAGACGGTCGCCAAGGTCAGCGGTCGCAAGGCGCCGAAGCGCGACCTGCCAACCGGGCTGATGAAGCTGATGATCCCCCTCGGCCCCGTGGTCGGCAAGGTGATGGGCCAGCCGCCGAACCTGCGCGAGCTGATCACCTCCGGCGACAACGTCACCTTTTGGGCCAGCTACGACAAGGCCCAGCGAGAGCTCGGCTACTCGCCGCGCGGGATGGAAGAGGGGCTGCGACAGACCCTCGAAGCGGACGACCGCTTCCCCGCTCCAGTCGCCTAGTGCGGGTCATCGACGTCAACCACCTGGGTCGCCCCCACGTGATCGGCTGCTGGGAGGTCGAGGGAGCCCTGGTCGATCCCGGCCCCGAGTCCTCGATCTCGACCGTGCTGGAGGCGATCGGCGACGAACAGCCGCGAGCGCTGCTTCTGACCCACATCCACCTCGACCACGCCGCCGCGACCGGCGCCCTGGTCCGCCGCTGGCCCGACCTCGGGGTCTACGTCCACGAGCGCGGCGCCCCGCACCTGATCGACCCCTCGAAGCTCTTGGCGAGCGCGGAGCGGCTCTACGGCGACAAGCTGAACTACCTCTGGGGCGAGATCCTGCCGGTGCCCGAGGAGAACATTCGGGTGCTCGCCGGCGGCGAGACCGTCCTCGGAATGCAGGTGGCCTACACCCCCGGCCACGCCTCCCACCACGTCTGCTACTTCCACGAGGAGACCGGCACCGCCTTCGTCGGCGACGTCGCCGCCTGCCGGATCCCGCCCTCGAACCTGATCGTCCCCCCCACGCCGCCACCGGACATCCAGATCGAGACCTGGGAAGAGTCGCTGGACGCCGTCGCCGCCTGGTCTCCCCAGCGCCTGGCCCTCACCCACTTCGGCGCGATCGAGGACGATGTCCCCCTCTACATCGACGCGGTCAAGGCGAAACTGCGCGAAGAGGCCGAGCTGGCCCGCCAGATGGACCAAGACGCTTACAACGCCGACCTCGAGCGCCGCATCCGCGCCGAGCTCGCCGCCGAAGGAATCGAAGGCGAAACGGTCGACGAGCTCCTCCAGGCCGTCCCCACCGCCTACCAGTGGGCCGGCCTCGACCGCTACTGGCGCAAGAAGGCCGAGCGCTAGTAGCCGGGGAGCAGCTTCCCAGGGCGCTGCGGGTCTTCGCCGTATTCGACCTTCCGCGGCGGCTCGTCGGCTCCGTCGTAGAGCTTTCGCTTGCCGAGCGGGCCCGGGAGCCTCACCCTCAGGTGGCCGACCGGGTTGGAAGGGCAGAGCTGAGCGCCGTCGGGGGGATCGATTCGGAGGGTGATGACGACGCCCCTCTTTCCGTAGCGGACCTCGGGTTTGTCGAGGTGAGGAAGCGGATTCCTGCCGCTGGCACACCCCATCTCGTGAACGGCGACTGCGACGAACTTCGATTTGGGCTTCGGCGGCGGCTTATCGGTGTCAAGGACCCACTGGACAGGCCGCAGCTCCTCGGGGGCATCTTCCGGTGAGGCCGCACCGGCCGCGGGAATCGCCCAGAGCAAGAGCAGCAGGCCGAGTGCCGCCGCAAGATGTCCTCCCCGCACCGCGATCATGCGCTCAGTCTAGAGCGGCCCGTTGCCTCAGCTGAGGTGCTCGCGCATCCGCTCGACCGCCTCTTCGATGCGGTCGTCGGGCGCGGTCAGGGCGATGCGGAAGAAGCCCTCGCCACTGGGCCCGTACATCGAGCCGGGCGAGATGACGACGGCCGCCTCCTCGAGCACCAGCTCGCAGAAGGAGGTCGAGGTGTGGCCCTCGGGTACCGGTGCCCAGACGTAGATAGTGCCCTTCGGCGAGCTGACCTGGACGCCGATCTGATCGAGGGCCGAGACGACGAGGTCGCGGCGCCGGGCGTAGGTCTCGTTCATCTGTTGCAGCGACTCGTCGGGGCCCTCGAGGGCGGCGACACCGGCCATCTGGATCGCCTCGAAGAGGCCGGAGTCGACGTTGGTCTTCAGCCGCCAATAAGTTTGGATCGCTTCGGCGTTGCCAAGGATCGCGGCGCAACGCCAACCGGTCATGTTGTAGCCCTTGGAGAGCGAGAAGACCTCGACCCCGACCTCCTTGGCGCCAGGCGTGGCGAGGAAGCTCGGGGCGACATAGCCGTCGTAGGTCGTCTCCGAGTAGGCGTTGTCGTGGACGACGAGGATTTCGTGCTCCCTGGCGAAGGAGACGGCCGTCTCGAAGAAACCGTCGGGGACGATCGCGCCGGTCGGGTTGTTCGGGTAGTTGATGAACATCAGCCGCGCCTTGGCGGCGACGTCGGCCGGCACGGCGCTGAGGTCGGGGGCGAAGCCCAGCTCGGGCACCAGCGGCAGCAGCTCGGCCTTGGCGCCGGCGAGGATCGGGCCGCCGGTGTAGACCGGGTAGCCGGGATCGGAGGCGAGGGCGACATCGCCTGGGTCGAGGAAGGCGAAGCAGAGGTTGTAGATGCACTCCTTGGCGCCGATCGCCGGGATCACCTCTGATTTGGCGTCGATCTCGACCCCGAAGCGGCGGTCGTAGAAAGCGGCAAAGGCCTCACGGAACTCGTCGCGGCCACGGTTGCTCGGATACTGATGGTAGGCCGGGTTCGCGACCGCCTCCTGCATCGCCTTGACCACGTGTGGGTAGGTCGGTTCGTCCGGATCGCCGATCCCGAGGCTGATCACGTCGATGCCAGCAGCCCGCTTGTCGGCGATCTGCTGCTCGAGTTCCTGGAACTTGTAGGGCGGGATCGCCTCGAGGCGTTTGGAGGGGCGTGCGATCGACATGGGGCGCGGAAATCTATGCGATCGAGGCGATCACTCGCCGTCCAGCTCGGCGAGCGCCTGGATCAGCTCGGGCGAGAGCTCGCCGGCGAAGACCGGCTCCGCCCAGCCGTCGAGCTGGACGGCAAGGTCCGCCGAGATCGCGACCTGCAGCTCGCCGCCTTCGAGCTCGACCACCAGCGGGCTCTCGGCGCCGCGCAGGAAGGCGGTCACCGCGGCGCCGCTGGCGCCGGTTCCGGAGGAGAGCGTCTCCCCCACGCCGCGCTCGAAGATCCGGGCCTTCACCCGGCTGCCGTCGATCGAGAGAAAGGAAACGTTGGTGCGGTTGGGGAACAGCTCGTGGCCTTCGATCCCCGGCCCGATCTCACCGAGGTCGAGCTCGTCCAGCTCCTCGGCGGGGACGACGATCGCGCACTGCGGGTTGCCGATCGAGACGTGCTGGAACTCCCAGTTGCGGCCGCCGCTCGCCAGCGTCCCGCGGCCGTCCTCGGGTCCCGAGGGGAAGTCCTTGGAAGTCGTTGCCGCCCGCCCCATATCGACCGAGCAGGTCAGCTCGCCGGTGATCGTCGGCCGGATCGGGCCGGCGACGGTGCTGATCGCGAACTCGTCGGCATCGGTCCAGCCGTGGCGGCGCAGGTAGAGGATCGCCTCGCGGGCGCCGTTGCCCGAGAGCTCGGCTTCGGAGCCGTCGGGGTTGAAGATCCGCAGCATCGCGACGAAGTCCGGGTCTTCGCTGCGCGAGAGCAGCAGGACTCCGTCGGCGCCGATGCCGAAATGCTGGTCGCAAAGCCACTCGACCCGGGTCTCGTTCAGCTCCCACGGCAGCCGGTCCTGCTCGAAGATCAGGTAGTCGTTGCCCAGCGCCTGCCACTTCTCGAATTTCACGCGCCGGACCCTATTTGCTGTGCCACCTCTGCGTCGCTGAGCCCAGTGCGGTCGATCCAGCGCAGATTCGGGATCTTTCGCATCCAGGTCAGCTGGCGGCGTGCGTAGTTGCGCGAGCGCCGTTTCATCGTCTCGACATCGCCGGCGAGGACCTCGTCGAAGCCGAGCGCTTTGCGCGCGGAGCGGCCCGGCCCCAGCGCGTCGGCTCGCCGTGCCTCCTCGACCGCGCCCGCGGCGACGATCGCCTCGGTTCGGGCGTTGATTCGCTCGTAGAGCTGCTCCCGATCCATGTCGAGACCGAAGATCGTCGTCGGGTGGCGGGTCTCGGGCGACCAGAGCTCGGACTCCTGGGATTCGGCCGGGACCTTTTCGAGCGAGAGATCGGCGAGCGCCGCCCGCAGGTAGAGACCGGTCCCCCCCACCACGATCGGCCGGCGACCCGCCTCGAGGGCGGTGTCGATCTCCCGGTGTGCAAGCGGCATGTAGTCGCCGATCGAGAAGTCCGCGGTCACCGGCACGAAGCCGAGCAGCCGGTGCTCGAGTTGTCGCTGCTCCTCGGGGGTGGCGGTCCCGGTCAGGACCTCGAGGCCCTCGTAGACCTGCAGGGCGTCGCAGTTGATCGCAACCGGGTCTTCGCCCTGCTCTCGCAGCATCGCGGCGAGGGCGATCGCCACCCCCGTCTTGCCGACCCCGGTGGGACCGAAGATCCCGATTACGCTCAAAGCAGGGGCGTCAGAGGACGTGCCAGGACCCCTCTCAGGGTCTGCGAGCTCGCCGCTTCGATCTCGACCTGGACCATCTCCCCGGCGGCGGCGATCCCGTCGAAGTTGACTGCCTTGCCGTGGCGGGTGCGCCCGCGGAGCCTGGTCTCGTCGGTGCGGCTGGTGCCCTCGACCAGGACCTCCATCGTGCGGCCGACGAAGCGCTGGGCGCGCTCGGCGGCCCGGCGCTGGACCACCTCGACCAGGCGTTCCAGCCGCTCGACCTTGACCGGATGGGGCAGCTGCCCCTCCATCGTCGCCGCCTCGGTTTCGCGGCGGGGCGAGAAGATGAAGGTGAAAGCCCCGTCGTAGCCGACCTCCTCGGCCACTTCCAGGGTCTCGGCGAAGTCCGCCTCGGTCTCCCCCGGGAAGCCGACGATGATGTCGGTGGTGATCGCGCAGTCGGGAACGTGCTCGCGGATCAGCGCCACCCGGTCCATGTAGCGGCCGCGGTTGTAGGTGCGGCGCATCCGTTTCAGCACCGCGCTGGAGCCCGACTGCAGCGGCAGGTGGATCTGCTCGCAGAGCGAGGGCAGCTCGGCATGAGCCCGGATCACGTCCTCTTTCATGTCCTTGGGGTGCGGGCTGGTGTAGCGGATCCGGTCGATCCCCTCGACCGCGTCGACCCGTCGCAACAGCTCGGAGAACCCGATCCGCCGCTCGAGCGGCAGGTCGCGCCCGTAGCTGTTGACGTTCTGCCCCAGCAGCGTCACCTCCCGCACCCCGTCCGCCGCCAGCCTCTCGGCCTCGGCAATCAGCTCGCCGGGGTCGCGGCTGACCTCGCGGCCGCGGGTCGAGGGGACGATGCAGTAGGAGCAGACGCAGTTGCAGCCCTGGGAGATCTGCAGCCAGCCCTGGAACTCACGCTCGCGCCGCGTCGGCAGGTGCCCGGAGAAGTCCTCGAACTCGAAGTAGCCCTGAGCGGAGATCGAATCGCTGTTGAGGAACTCGGCCAGCTTGTGGATCTGACCGGGGCCGAAGGCGACGTCGACGAAGGGGAAGCGCTCGAAGACCTCCTCCTTGACCGACTGAGCCCAACAGCCTCCGACCCCGACCACCCGTTCGGGATCTTCGGACTTGAGCCGCTTCGCCTCGCCCAGATGGGCGATGAAGCGGCTGTCGGCCGACTCGCGGATCGAGCAGGTGTTGAAGAGGATCAGGTCCGCCTCTGCGCGCTCGCTCGCCTCCTCGTAGCCGAGCGAGGCCAGCATCCCGCGCATCCGCTCGGAATCGTGAACGTTCATCTGGCACCCGAAGGTGGTGACGTGGAACTTCTGCGTCATCGGACGCAGGGTACCGGGGCTACTGAACTTTCAGCGTGCCTTCCATGCCCGCTTCCCGGTGGCCGGGGACGGAGCAGAAGAAGGTGTAGGTGCCGGGTTTGAGGTCGGCCGAGAGCTCTTCTTCACCTTCGACGATCGGTTCGAAGCCGGCCAGTTCTTTGCCGTCCGCTTCGATCACGACGTTGTGTTCGATTGCCGAGGGGTTGTCGAAGTCGATCGTGAGTTTGCCCGCTTTGGCGTCCAGCTCGGTTTTGTCAAAAGCGAGGGCCGCTTCATCGGCGGCGAGTTTCAGCGTCGTCGCAGCGCCAGCACCGCCCTCTGAGCCTTCGGGCTCGCCTTCGGCTCCCCCGATGGGTTCCTCTTCCTGCGAGCCTTCTTCGGGCGCGCTTTCCTCGCTGCCGAGGTCGGCGGCGTCACCGGTGTTGTCGCCCTCGGCCGCTTCGATCTCCTCGTTCGCGAGCGCCAGCTCGTGCTCCTTGTGTTCCCGCTCTTCGGTCGAGTAACGGACCGCGAAGGTGGCGGCGCCGACGACGAAGATCGCGAACCAGACGACGACCAGAGGAAGCGCCCGACCGGGGAACTTCTCCGATTTGAGGCCGACGGCGGTGACGACGATCGCCGAAACGGCCAGAACGCCGCCGCAGAGGTAGAAAAGCGTTTCGTTGTCCATAGAGCGGCGCTGATCCTATAGAGGTCGGCGGGTGCCCGGCCGTGAGGCGAAAGGCGGCGTTACGCCGCCTGCGCCTCGGGCGATGGCGCCTCGGTCTCGGCCTCGGCGATCGGTGCCTCCTCGTCGCCAATTCCCAGCGCCGTACGGACCTTGTTTTCGATCTCCAGGGCCAGCTCCGGGTTGTCGACCAGGAACTGCTTGGCGTTGTTGCGACCCTGGCCCAGGCGCGTTTCCCCATAGGAGAAGAAGGAGCCGGATTTCTGGACCAAGTCCTGCTCCATGCCGAAGTCGAGCAAGCCGCCCTCGCGTGAGATGCCGACGCCGTACTCGATGTCGAACTCAGCCTGCCGGAAGGGGGAGGCGACCTTGTTCTTGACGACTTTGACCCGGACCCGGTTGCCGACCGCCTCGGTCCCTTCCTTCAGGGTCTCGATGCGGCGGATGTCGAGCCGCTGCGAGGAGTAGAACTTCAGCGCCCGCCCGCCCGGCTGGGTCTCCGGCGAGCCAAACTGGACGCCGATCTTTTCGCGGATCTGGTTGGTGAAGATGCAGACGGTCTTGGTCCGGTTGAGGCTGCCGGCCAGTTTCCGCAGCGCCTGCGACATCAACCGCGCCTGTAGGCCAACGGTGGTGTCGCCGATCTGTCCCTCGAGCTCGGCTTTCGGCGTCAGCGCCGCGACCGAGTCGATCGCGACCACGTCGACGGCGGCGGAGGCGATCAGCCGATCGGCGATCTGCAGCGCCTGCTCGCCGTAATCGGGTTGGGAGACCAGCAGCTCGTCGGTGTCGACGCCGATCGCCCGCGAGTAGACCGGGTCGATCGCGTGCTCGGTGTCGATGAAGGCGCAGACCCCGCCCATCGCCTGGGCTTGGGCGATGATGTGGTTGACCAGGGTCGTCTTACCGGAGGACTCCGGGCCGAAGATCTCGACGATCCGGCCGCGCGGAACCCCGCCGATGCCGAGCGCCAAGTCGAGCGCCAGTGCCCCGGTCGGGATCGAGTCGACCTTGACCGTGCCTTTGTCGCCGAGGCGCATCAGGGAGCCCTGCCCAAAGTCGCGCTCGATCTGCGTCACCGCGGCCTCGAGCGCCGCGTCCTTGGCTTTCGCCTCTTTCGCCGATGCCTCTCTCAGGTTTGCTTTCGCCATCTCAGATCACCTCACTGCCGCCCTGCCCGGGCAGCTCGACTTGTGCCAGCGGCACGTACTGCGCACCGGTTGGCTTGAGTTCAGAACGGTAGAGCGTCATCCGGCGGCAAATCCGCGCCTCCGTGAGCCGCTCCGGCAGCCTCCCGGGCGGTTCCGATACCACCGCCGGGCGCCGCGATCCCCGCGCCTCGGGCCGAACCCGAGCCACGGTCACATGCGGCCAGAACGGCCGCCCCTCGGGCTCGTAAATGCCCGCCTCCTCCAACCCCCGCGAGACACCGGCCTGCAGACCCTCGGCCCCCGGCGAGATCGCCGGCAGGGCGAAGACCCGTGCCCTGCCTCGCGGCGGCCTCTGCTCCGGATCGCGGAGCTCGACCCAAGGAGCGGGTCCTGCGGCCTCCTCCACGATCGCAGCGATCCGCTCGATCTCCATCTCCGGCCGCTGGCCGAGGAAGGCGAGGGTGATGTGCAGGGACTCGGGTTTCACCGGCCGCAAACCGGGATCGGCAAGCTCCTCGCTCCCCCACGCCACGATCCCCTCCCGCATCTCGTCGGGAAGGTCGAGCGCGACGAACAGGCGCGCCCGAGGGCTTTTCAATCGCTCCTTTGCCATGCCCGCCACGCTACGAGGCCGGAGCGCACCGAACAACACCGCAAAGAAAATTCTCAGCGCCTACTTCGTGCCCTCTTCCCCACCGAGCAGCATCCGCAGCAGGTGCATCCCGACCAGGGCCGAGCGTTCGCGCACGTCGAGGCGCCCGCCGGGGATGACGGGGTCGCGGGCAATGCTGGTGCCGTCGGCCAGGCGGGCGTGGAAACAGACGTAACCGACCGGCTTCTCCTCGCTGCCGCCGCCCGGCCCGGCGATTCCGGTTATGGAGACCGCCACGTCGGCATCGAAGCGCTCCAGCGCGCCGATCGCCATCGCCTCGGCGACCTCCGGCGAGACCGCCCCTTTCGCCTCGATCAGACCCGGGTCGACGCCCAGCAACTCCGCCTTCGCCTCGTTCGAGTAGGCGACGACGCCGCCCGTGAAGTACTCGGAGGCACCCTCCAGGTCCGTCACCCGCGCCGCCATCAAGCCACCGCTACAGGACTCGGCCAGCGCCAGCCGGCGCCCCAGCAGCAGCGTCGCCACCTGGGCATCGATCGTCTCGCCGTCGACGCTGAAGGTCTCACGCGGGTGGCGCCGCAACAGCCCTTCCCGCACCTCCTCGGCGACGGCCAGCGCCTCGTCCCGGTAGCGAACGTCGATCTCGATCTCGCCCCGTCGCAGGCAGGTGGTGATCTCGACCGTTTCCAGGTCGACCCCGCCCTCCTCCATCTCGCGCAGGCTCTTGGCGATCTCCGACTCGGGCACGCCGAACATCCGCATCGTGTAGGCGCGCAGTGGCGTCGCCCGCTCCAGCACCTCCTTCACCGGCCCGGTCTCGACCGCCGCCTCCCACATCGGCTGCAGCTCGCGCGGCGGGCCCGGGAGGACGACCACGACCCGCTCGCCGGCCGGCACCACCAGCCCCGGAGCGGTCCCCACCGGATCCAGCGGCGTCGCCCCCTCGGGGACCATCGCCTGCTTGCGATTGGCCGCCATCAGCGCCTCCTGGTCGAGCTTGAAGCGCTGCGCGAAGCCACTGAGGATCTCGGCGATCTTCGCCTCCATCCCCTCGTCCAGCACCAGCTCGCGGCCGGCGAAGCGGCCGACGACCTCGGCGGTCAGGTCATCGGCGGTCGGGCCCAAGCCGCCGGTGGTGACGATCAGGTCCATCCCCTCGGCGGCCATGAACCGCAGTGCCGCCTCGAGGTCGCCCGGGCGGTCGGCGACGACGTGGATGTGGGCGACCTCCACCCCGCGCTCGGCGAGGCGCTCGGAGACCCAGGGGCCGTTGCTGTCCGAGATCCGGCCGGTGATCACCTCGGTCCCGGTCACGACGATGCCGGCGCGGATCATGGCTGGAGGCGGGGTAAACGGGGCGCCGGTTTCATGGGCGCCGGACGCTACCGGACAGGGATCGCCTGACCCACGTGGGGCTTCGGCTGGGGGTTGGGTGCATTCCCCTCGCCGTCATCCGAACCGCCGGCCGAGAGACCGACGATCAGCAGCGCGACCACGACCAGGGCGGTGACCAGCGCCGCAATCAGCCCAGACGGGACCCTGCGAGAGGACCGGCGCCGGCGCGTGACCTGCCGCGGACGCGGATCGACCCGCGGCAGACGCTCCCCCGGCCGCGCCGCGCCCCGTAGGCGGCGCTGATCCTCGGCCAGTCGGTCACCGTCGAGCCCCAATAGAGCCCCGTAGGTCCGGATGAAAGCCCGGGTATAGGTGTCGCTGGGAAGCTGGTCCCAGTCTTCGTTCTCGATCGCCTGCAGGTAGCGGAGGCGGATCTTGGTTGCCGCTTCGACTTCCTGCAGGGTCAGCTTGCGCCGGGTGCGGGCCTCGCGCAGCTTCTTCCCCACTCCATCGTCCACATCCCGCATTTTGCGACTCTGGAGGCGCAGGCGCAAACAAGGCTCTGCCCACTACCGGCCAGCGATTGGCGGCCAGGTCACCAAACACTCAGTAGCCTTGCGGCCGGATGCGCCGCCCCGGAAACATCCTCCTGCCGCTCTTCCTCGGCTTCGCCTGCTTCTGCCTTGGCCCATTGGCGGGCCAAGCCGCCGCCGCGCCCAGCGTCGAATCGTCCTCCCTCTCACTTTCCAGCACCCAAGCCGGTGTCCATTCCGACCTCAGCGTCTCAGTGGCGCTCGAAGACCCTGGGGAACCCGAATCGGCAAAAGACCTGCTGATCGACCTGCCGCCCGGCTACTTCTTCTTTCCGAGCTGGCAGGTTCGCTGCACCACCGCCGAATTCAGCGAAGACAAATGCCCGGTGGACTCGCAGGTCGGGGTCGTTACCGTCCGCGGCAACTACGGAGGCGACCCCGACTTCGAACTGGGGGAAGCCGCGATTCGGCTCCTGACGCCACAGAGCGGCCAGCTTGCCCGGCTCGGATTCCTTGTCCCCACGCTTGAATCGCCGGTGGAAATATCCATAACTGCTCCTGCCGAAAACGAAAACGGGCTCGCTCTGGCAATCGAGGGCCTGCCGTCGGCCGCGCCGCTGCAGAGCCTCGATCTCGACGTTTGGGGGGTTCCGGCGAGCCAAGTACACGACGAACTGCGCTTCCCGATCATTCCGGGGGGACGCCAGTCGAACCAGCCCTTGATCCCCTTCACCCGCAATCCCACTTCCTGCCAGGCGGTGTCGGGCCTGACCGTGGAAGTCGATTCCCACCAGGAACCCGGCGTGTTCGCGAGCGCCACCGGCACCGCCCCCTTCATCGGCGGCTGCGGCAAACTCGCCTTTCATCCGGTGCTCGAAACCGGCCTCACCTCGACCGAGGCCATGACGCCTGCGGGACTGAACCTCGCCGTCACGATCCCCGCCGATATGACTCCGAGCGGCCTCTCCGTCTCAGACGCCGAAGAAGTCTTCGTCGCCCTGCCACCTCAACTGGTCTTGGACGAGGGATCGCTTGCGTCGGGTCCATCCTTGGGATCCTTCACGGCCACGGTGCTGGGAACCGAACCGACGCTCGAAGGCGACGTCTATTTCGACGGCACCGAATCCGCAGGCACGTACCGCCTTCTCCTCGTCGGTGCCGGGAGCGGGATCGACCTCGAAGCACCCGCCTACCTCGAATACGACGGAGGCACCGCCTCCTGGGCGCTCGCCCTGAGCCTGCCCCAGCTTCCCTTCGAAGAACTCGAACTTCACCTGGCCAGCCCCTCCGGGCCCTTCGCGGCATCGGCCTGCGGAGCCTTCGAAGTGCCGAGCGAAATGTTCCCCTGGAGCGGGAGCCCCGCACGCCTGGCGGTTCATACGTTGTCGATCGACTCCGGCCCCAACGGAGGTCCCTGCCCAGTGCCCACCCAGGACCCCGGCCCGCCGTCCTCGGCGCCAACCACGGTTGCCCCTCAGCCTTCACCGCGGCCGGTCGTCAAGCTGCGGCGCCGGCCTCCAACCCAAACGACCGACCGCACCCCCACCTTCCGCTTTAGCCCCAGCGTGCCCGGCGGCGCCTTCGAGTGCAGGATCGACCGGCATCCTTTGCGCCGCTGCAAGTCACCGCTGACCCTGCCCCAGCTCAGTTACGGCCACCACGTCTTCAAAGTGCGAGCCGTCTATCCCGATGGCCGCAAGTCCAGGTATGCCGTCCACGGCTTCACCGTCCATCGCTGAGCCCCGCTAGGACTCAGGCTCAGACTCGACCGCAACCGGCGCGGGCGCGGAATCTCCACCGCCCAACACCCGTGACAGATCGGCCTGGGTGATCAGCACCTGGCGTGGTTTCGAGCCCTCATAGCCGGAGATCACCCCACGGCGCTCGAGCATGTCGATCAGGCGGCCGGCACGGGTGTAGCCGACCCGCAGGCGCCGCTGGATCATCGAGACCGAGGCGGTCTCGGTCTGCACCACGAGGCGAATCGCCTCGTCGAGCAGGTCGTCGCTGTCGGGGTCGAAGTCGTCGTCGCGGCCCTCGCTCTCGGCCTCCTGCGGGGTCTCCAGCAGCTCGTCCTCGAATTCGGGTTCGCCCTGCTTGGCCCAGTGGCCGGTGATCCGGGCGATCTCGTCCTCGGTGATGAAGGCGCCCTGGACGCGGGCCAGCTTCGAGGTGCCGGCGCCGCGGAAGAGCATGTCCCCCTGGCCGAGCAGCGCCTCCGCCCCTCCCTGGTCGAGGATCACCCGCGAGTCGGTTTGGGAGGAGACGGCGAAGGCGATCCGCGAGGGGATGTTGACCTTGATCGTGCCGGTGATGATGTCGGTCGAGGGACGCTGGGTCGCCAGCACCAGGTGGATGCCGGTGGCGCGCGACTTCTGCGCCAGGCGGATGATCGAGTCCTCGACT
>DASTSW010000104.1:0-55020 GCA_035760445.1 Solirubrobacterales bacterium
CGAGACGAGGTCGCGACCGCGGATCTCGGTCCGCACCTCCTCCGGCAGCGGCGAGGCCGAGCCGGCCTCGAGCTTGACCTCCTCCGCCGTCTGGGTGCCGATCGCCAGTTTGTAGTTCCGCTTGCAGTGGGCGACGATCGCTTCGTCGAGCTCGTCGCCGCCGACCCGGATCGATTGCGAGACGACGATGCCGCCGAGGCTGATCACCGCCACCTCGGTGGTGCCACCGCCGACGTCGACGATCATCGAGCCGGTCGGCTCGGCCACCGGCAGACCGGCGCCGATCGCCGCCGCCATCGGCTCCTCGATCAGGTAGGCCTGACGGGCGCCGGCCGAGAGGCAGGCCTCCTCGACCGCCCGCTTCTCGACCCCGGTGACGCCGGAGGGAACGCAGACGACGACCCGCGGGTGGGCGAAGCGGCTGCGGTGCACCGAGGTGATGAAGTGGCGCAGCATCTGCTCGGTGACGTCGAAGTCGGCGATCACCCCGTCCTTGAGCGGGCGGATCGCGGTGATCGTGCCGGGGGTACGGCCCAGCATCCGCTTCGCTTCGACCCCGACCGCGTGCACATGGCCGCTGACCGAATCGATCGCCACCACCGAGGGCTCGGAGAGGACGATGCCGCGCCCGCGGACATAGACGAGCGTGTTGGCCGTGCCGAGGTCGACGGCCATGTCTCTTCCGCCGAGGCGGATGAGGTTGCTGAAAATGCCCATTTACAGGGCCGATGATGGCAAACGCGTTTAAGCGTTCTGTGAGTACGGTCAGGCGCGCGTGAACAACTGCGGCGCCAGCTCGGCCAGCAGCCCGACAGGCAGGCCGACCACGTTGGAGACGCTGCCCTCGAGTCGCGCGACGAGACTGGAGCCGAGGGTCTGGACCGCGTAGCCGCCGGAGCGTCCTTCCCACTCCCCGAAACTCACGTAGCGCTCCTTTTCGGCGTCCGAGAGAGCCTTGAAGACAACGGCCGTCTGCTCCAACCCACTCCTTTCCTCGCCCCCCTCGACCACGACCAAGCCGCTCATCACCGTGTGGGCGCGGCCGGACATCCGGTCCAGGCAGCGGCGGGCGTCGGTCGCGTCCTCGGGCTTACCCAGCACCTCGCCGTCGAGGACAACATCGGTGTCGCAGGCGATCACCAGGCCGTCGGCGTCGACCGCGGCCGCCTTGCGGCGGGCGTTCTCGACCACCAGGTGCTCGGGATCGCCCGCGGTCAGCTCCTCGACGCCGGGCACGACGACCTCGAACTCGACCCCCAGCTTCTGCAGGATCTCCCGCCGCTGCGGGGACCCGGATGCGAGTACGACCTTCAGGGAGCCCCTAGGAGAGCTCGGGGAACCAGATCCCGATCTCGCGCTCGGCCGACTCGTCGGAGTCGGAGCCGTGGACCATGTTGAAGGTCACCTCGAGGGCGAAATCGCCGCGGATCGAGCCGGGGGCCGCCTCGACCGGGTTGGTCGCGCCGATCAGCTGACGGGCGGCTTTGACCGCTTCCTCGCCCTCCAGAACCATTGCCACCAAGGTGCCGCCGGTGATGAAGGAGACCAGCTCGCCGAAGAACGGCTTCTCGGTGTGCTCGGCGTAGTGCTGGTTGGCGATCTCCTCGCTGGCGCGCATCGACTTCAGCGCGGCGATCCGCAGACCCTTGCGCTCGAAGCGGGCGATCACCTCACCGGTGAGGGCGCGTTCGAAGGCGTCAGGCTTGACGAGGATCAGGGTCCGGCTCACGGCGGGGGCTCCTTTGCTCTTGGGTTGGTTGTGCCCCCTCCTGCGCCTCGGGCGGCGCTTTGCGGCGCCGCGGCTCGGCCTGCTGTCGCGGCTGTGCCTGACGTGGCTGGGCCTGTCGAGGCTGTGCCTGGCGCTCCTCGGGGTCTCTACGTTGTTTGCGGCGCGGCCGCTCGCCACCGCCACCGCCACCGCCGAGGGTCGTCTCGCAGTAGGGGCAAAGGCCCCAGCGCGGGTCTACCGGCTTGTTGCAGGTCGGGCAGGGGTCCTTGAGGCGGCGCTGGCAGTTGGGGCAGCGCAGGTAGTTGCGCTCGACCGGGTACTCGCAGTTGGGGCAGCTCTGCTCGCTCAGCTGCCTCACCCGCAGCTCCGCCGCTTTGATCTCCAGCTCGCGCTCGTGGGCATCCTCGAGGAACTCCGGCGGGCGAACGATCGCGTAGACGGCGGTGCCGATATAGGGGAAGAAGGAGGCGACGGTGGCGCAGGCGACCAGGAACGGATCGGAGATCCGCCGGCGCGCGTCGAGGTAGGTGTAGACGATCAGCGCCAGCCAGAGGACAACCAGCATCAGCAGGAAGAGGGTGGCAACCAGATTGAGGCTGTCGTTGGTAATGCCGAAGATCGCTAGAGGCATGAGAAGGGGAAATTGAGGGGTAAGGGGGCCGCGCGGGGGCGGCAGTCTACTTCGCCGTTGCCGACGTCAACCCTGTTTCTAGAGGAAGAGCCGTCCAAACAGGTAGCCGACGCCGAAGAAGACGAGGATCACGATCGCGACTACGGCGGCGACGAGCAGCATCATCGAGAGCAGTTCGGAACCGGCGCTGCGAGGGCGATCCATGGGCGAATCCTCGCACAGTCAGGTGCCGATGAGGCCGCGCGCCGGGCCGATTGCATAGTGGGAACCGGCGATGAGCAGGAGCCCTTCAGGGTCCTCTGTGGCCAGCTCCCTCCCGCGTCGCAGCGCCGCGTCGAAGCTCGGCTCGGACTCGGCGTCCACGCCTACTCGGGCGCAGATCGCCGCCAGCTCGGTCGAGGGCCGCGAACGAGCGCCCGGCCGCCCGTGTCCTTCCAGGGCCGCCGCGGGCAGCTCGGTGCAGACGACCCGGTCGAGGATCGGCGCCAGGGCCGCGACCATCTCCCCCGCGTCCTTGTCGGCGAGGATCGCCAGGCAGGCGACGACGCGGCGGCCAGAGGCGAGCGCCGGCAGCGCCCGCGCCAGAGCGGCGGCGCCGGCCGGGTTGTGGGCGGCGTCGAGGTAGGTGGGCGGGTGCTCGGCAACGAGCTCCAGACGCCCGGGCACTGTGACCGCAACGGCCACCCGCGCGACTGCGCCGGGGTCGATACTGCCGAGGAAGGCCTCGGCGGCGGCGCAGGCGATGGCGAAGTTGTGGCGCTGGAACTCACCCGGGGCCCGCAGGTGCACCTCGGGGCCGGGATCGGCGGGCGCCCTGATAAGGCGCGCGCCCCGCTCCGCCGCGGTGCGCTCGGCGAGCTCGACCACCGCCGGCGAGACCTCGCCCAGCACCAGGGTCGTCTGGTCGCGCAGGACCGCCAGCTTCTCGGCCGCGATCTCGACCTCGGTCTCCCCCAGCCACTCGGTGTGGTCGAGGCCGATCGAGGTGAGGACGGTGACTCGCGAGGGGATCGTGTTGGTCGCGTCGAGGCGGCCGCCGAGCCCGGCCTCGACCACCGCGACCTCGACCCTCGCCCGGGCGAGGGCGACGAAGCTGGCCGCCGTCGCCGCCTCGAACTGGGTCACCGCGTCGTCCTCCTCGAGGCTGCGATCGACCCCCTCGGCGGCGCTGGCGACCTGGGCGACCGCCTGCTCCCAAGCCGCCGGGTCGATCTCCTCGCCCTGCACCAGGGTGCGCTGCGACCAGCGGTCGACGTGGGGCGAAATGCAGGCGCCGACCCGGAGCCCGTGCGCCTGCAGTAGAGCCGCGGTCATCCGCGTCACCGATGACTTGCCGTTGGTGCCGACGACGTGGATCGAGGCGAAACGGTGCTGCGGCAGCCCCAGTGCCGTCGTCAGCCGGCGCATCCGGTCGAGGCCGAGCCGCCAGCCGACCGGCTCCAGCGACTCCAAGTAATCCCCATCAGGCGACGACTGCTCCGCTTCGCGTCCGCTGCCGTCTGGGAGGCGCATCAACGCTTAGGCCAGCTCCTCGAGTTCGGCGCGGTAGCGCTCGAGCTTGCCGCGCTCCTCCTCGACCACCTCGGCCGGGGCCTTGGCGACGAAGCCCTTGTTGCCCAGTTTGCGCTCGCCGCGCTCGACCTCGGCGCGCAGCTCCTCGCGACGCTTCTCGAGGCGCTCGGCGACGGCCGCGGCGTCGAGCTGGTCGGAGTCGAGGACCCGCACCGGGCCGATCGAGGCGACCGGCTCGGCACCGACGCCGTCGAACTCGAAGCGGGCGAGGCGGGAGACGAAGGCGGGCGGCTCGACCCCGTCGATCACCGCCGGCAGGGTGGCGCCGACCGGGACCCCGGCGAGGTCGCGCCAGGCGCGCAGCCGCTGGGTCAGGCCGATGCCGCCCTCGACGTCAGCCTCGGCCGCCTCGTCGAACAGCGAGTCGTCAGCGACCGGGAACGAGTGCACCGCCAGGTGCCCGCGGCGGGCCGGGTGGTAGCTCCAGATCTCCTCGCTGACGAACGGCATCGTCGGGTGCAGCAGCCCCAGCACCCGCTCCAGCGCGTAGAGCAGCGTCGCCGAGACGTCCTCCTCGCCGTCATATAGGCGCGGCTTGACGATCTCCAGGTACCAGTCGCAGAGGTCGCGCCAGAAGAACGAGTAGGCCTCCTGCACGGCGTGGGCGAAGTCATAGGTCTCGAGCTTCTCGGTCACCGAGGCGATCGTCCGCTCCAGCCGCGAGAGGAGCCAGCGGTCCTCGACGCAGGTCGGCCGCGGCGCCGGATCGACGTCGGCCGTGTTGAGGAGGATCAGGCGGCTGGCGTTCCAGAGCTTGTTGGCGAGGTCGCGGCCCTGCTGCACCTTGGCGTCAGAGAAGCGCACGTCCTGGGTCGAGGACATCGCCAGCAGGCCGAAGCGCAGCGCGTCGGCGCCGTGGACGTCGATCTCCTCCAGCGGGTCGATCCCGGTCCCCAGGCTCTTCGACATCCGCCGCCCGTCGCGGGCCTGGATCACCGAGTGGACGTGGACGTCGCGGAAGGGGATGTCGCCGGCGAACTCGAGCCCGGTCATGATCATCCGGGCGACCCAGAGGAAGAGGATCTCCCGCGCCGTGGTCAGGAAGCTGGTCGGGTAGAAGGCGCGCAGCTCGGGGGTCTCGTCGGGCCAGCCGAGCGTGGCGAAGGGCCAGAGCGCCGAGCTGAACCAGGTGTCGAGCACGTCCTCCTCCTGGCGCAGCTCGCCACCGCAGGCACCACAGCGCTCGGGCTCCGACTCGGCGACGATCGTCTCGTTGCAGGCGTCGCAGTACCAGACGGGGATCCGGTGTCCCCACCAGAGCTGACGGGAGACGCACCAGGGACGGATCTCCCGCATCCAGTCGAGGTAGACCCGCTTCCACTGCGAGGGGGTGATGCTGACCTCGTCGCGTTCGACGACCTCGATCGCCGGCCGCGCCAGCTCGTCCATGCGGCAGAACCACTGCAGCGAGATCAGCGGCTCGATCCGCTCGCCGGAGCGGTGCGAGAAGGGGACCGAGTGGACGTAGGGCTCCTCGGCGCTGAGTCGGCCCTCCTTGCGGAGCGCCTCGACCACGGCCGTCTGCGCCCCGGCGGCGGTGAGGCCGGCGAACTCCCCGGCCTCCTCGGTCATCCGGCCGTCGGGGCCGATCACGCCGATCTCCTCGAGCTTGTGCTTGCGGCCGATCTCGAAGTCGTTGGGGTCGTGGCCGGGGGTGATCTTCAGCGCCCCGGTGCCGAACTCGACGTCGACGTGGTCGTCGGCGATGATCGGCAGCCGCCGCCCGACAAGCGGCAGCACTACGTGCTTGCCGACCAGGTCGGCGTAGCGCTCGTCGTCGGGGTTCACCGCGACGGCGGTGTCGGCCAGCATCGTCTCCGGTCGCACCGTGGCGACGGTCAGCACACGGTCGGAGTCCTCGACCGGGTAATCGATCGAGTAGAGGACGTCCTCGACCTCGCGGTTCTCGACCTCGAGATCGGAGATCGCCGAGTGCGAGCCCGGGTCCCAGTTGACCATGTAGTTGTCGCGATAGATGTAGCCCTTGTCGAAGAGCTGCTTGAAGACGCGGTAGACGGCGCGGACGTAGCCCTCGTCGAGGGTGAAGCGCTCACGCTCGTAGTCGCAGGAGGCGCCAAGCCGCTTGTACTGCTCGACGATCCGCGAGCCGTACTCCGCTTTCCACTCCCAGACCTTCTCGACAAAGGCCTCGCGGCCGAGGTCGTGACGGCTCTTGCCCTCTTTCTTCAACTCTTTCTCAACCACCGCCTGGGTGGCGATGCCGGCGTGATCAGTGCCGAGGATCCAGAGCGTGTTCTTGCCGCGCATCCGATTCATCCGCACCAACGCGTCCTGCATCGACCCGTTCAGCGCATGCCCCATATGCAGCGCCCCGGTCACGTTGGGAGGCGGAATCGCAACCGAGAAATTCTCCGCCGCCGTCCCCTCCGCCTCCGGATGGAAGTACCCCCCCGCCATCCACTCCGAAAAGATCCGCCCCTCTACCTCCGAAGGGTCGTAGCGCGTCGTCTCCTCAAGCCTCTTTCGCTGCTCGGCGTCCACGCGGCGAGTCTAAATAGCTAGCGCCTTCGGAAGGAGGGACGGGTGCCCCTCTCACAGAGGCTCCTGAGACCACATTGGCGCCCAGCAGGACGTCTCAGCTGCGCGACGGTCTCTGGGAGAGGGGCACCCGTCCCTCCCCCACCGCAAGCTTTTAAGCGGATTCCTCGGAGAGCCCCGTGTCAGCCGGCCCGATGTCCTGCTGGACCGCCTCGGTGACCAGGGTCGGCCGGCGGCCCTCGCTGATCGTCTCCTTGGTGACGACGCACTTGGTCACGTCGCGCCGCGAGGGCAGCTCGAATTGGACGTCGAGCAGCGTCTCCTCGAGGATCGAGCGCAGGCCGCGGGCGCCGGTCTCGCGCTCCAGGGCTTTGTCGGCGATCGCCTCGAGGCTGTCGTCGGCGAAGACCAGCTCGATGTCGTCGAACTCGAAGAAGCGCTGGAACTGGCGGGTGAGCGCGTGGCGCGGCTCGGTCAGGATCGTGCAGAGGTCGTCGCGGCTGAGCTGGTGGATCGCGGTGATCACCGGCAGGCGGCCGATGAACTCGGGAATCAGGCCGTATTCGACCAGGTCCTCGGGCAACACCTGCTCGAACCACTCGCCCGCGTCCTTCTTCTGCCGGGAGGAGATTTCGGCGCCAAAGCCGATCCCGCGGTCGCCAACCCGCCGCTCGATCACCTTGTCGAGCTCGGCGAAGGAACCGCCGCAGACGAAGAGGATGTTGGTGGTGTCGATCGTCAGGAACTCCTGGTGGGGATGCTTGCGCCCACCCTGCGGCGGCACCGAGGCGGTGGTCCCCTCGAGGATCTTCAGCAGCGCCTGCTGGACGCCTTCGCCGGAGACGTCGCGGGTGATCGACGGGTTGTCGGCTTTGCGCGCGATCTTGTCGATCTCGTCGATGTAGATGATCCCCGTTTCGGCCTTCTTGACGTCGAAGTCGGCGGCCTGGATCAGCTTCAGGAGGATGTTCTCGACGTCCTCGCCGACATAGCCGGCCTCGGTCAGCGCGGTCGCGTCGGCGATCGCGAAGGGGACGTTGAGGATCCGCGCCAGGGTCTGGGCGAGCAGCGTCTTGCCGCAGCCGGTCGGGCCCAGCATCATGATGTTCGACTTCTGCAGCTCGACGTCGGTCTCGTCGGACTGGGCGATCTGAACCCGCTTGTAGTGGTTGTAGACGGCAACCGAAAGCGATCGCTTGGCGGCCTCCTGGCCAACCACGTACTCCTGCAGGACGTCGTGGATTTCCTGCGGTTTCGGCAGATTCTCGAGCTCGAAGGCAGGCGGCGCGGTCAGCTCCTCATCGATGATCTCGTTGCAGAGGTCGATGCACTCGTCGCAGATGTAGACGCCGGGGCCGGCGATCAGCTTTTTCACCTGACGCTGCGACTTGCCGCAGAAGCTGCAGAGGAGCTGCTCGTTCGAGTCTGAAGGCCGTGCCAGCGGAATCCCCTCCTAACGGGATCGATCAGTTGCTTCCGGCGGCGCCCCAAAGCTTAGACAGGGATCCAAACCGGGTTCGTGGGGTCCGTTTACGTCACTCGGGCGGCTGTCCCTCCTCGTGACGGCAGCCTTGCGTCCCGATACGGTGGGCAGATGGCCGCCGAGATCGAGATCGCGCCGATCGCCAACGAGGAGTTCGAGGAGCTGGTGCCGCTGATCGCCGCCTATCAACGCTTCTACGAAGTCGAGGAGATCGACGACGATCGCAACCGCAGCTTCTTCCGCCGCTTCCTCGCCCCGAGCGAGGACGGACTGCTGCTCGGCGCCCGCCGCGAAGGGCAACTGGTCGGCTACGCCTGCCTCTACTGGCACTTCAGCTCGCTGGAGGCGACCGAGTGCGTGTTGATGAACGACCTCTACGTGGGTGAGTCGACCCGCGGCGAAGGAGTCGGCCGGGCGCTGATCGAAGCGAGCGCCGACGTGGCCCGGGAGCGCAGCGTCCCCTTCGTCGAGTGGTCGACCGCTCCGGACAACCACACCGCCCAGCGCCTCTATGACTCGACCGGCGCCGAGCGCTCGGAGTGGTTCAGCTACGAACTGCGGGTCTGAGCGCCGTCCTCAGACAGACCGCAAGTTGGGCGGTGGAGGCGGCTGCCTGTCCAGCCGGTCGATCACCCTGAAGATCGTCTCAATCAGGGCTCGCCGCTCGTCTCGGTGTTCTTTCAGCTCGGCGATGATCGCTTTGGTCTCGAGTGCACGTTCCTGCATCACCACGCGTTCCTCCTGCCACCGTGCATCGGCCTCAGCCCACCGCTCCTTCAGCATGACCGTGAGCTCTTCCTGCCTTGAAGTGGCCGCCTCCTGCTTTCGCCTCTCCTCCTCTACACCCGCTCGCGCGATTTCGGTGCGGGCGGCGCACTCGGCCAAGACTGCAGACAGTTCCTTCCCGGTCACAGAGAGAATTCTGCCAGGGGTGACCGTACGCATCGCGCGCAGATTGGAGAAATTCTGCAACGCGTTAGCGTCGTCTCCGTGACTTTCACTCTGGAGCCGGTTGAGCGCGACGATCCGCGCGTCCTCGACCTCTACGCCGACTTCATCCACGAGGCCGACGGGCCACTTGTCTATGACCGCGAAGAGGCGGGAGTCGACCTCGACAAGGAGATCGCCGCCGGCCCTCCGGCCGACCTGGCGCCTCCGGACGGCGCCTTCCTGCTCGCCCTCGCCGACGGCGAGCCAGCGGGCCTTGGTGGCGTGCGCTACCTCGACACCGAGATCGCCGAGGTGAAGAGCATGTACGTGGCGCCCGCCTACCGGGGCACCGGCCTCGGGCGCCGCATCCTCGCCCGCCTGGACGAGATCGCACTCGAACACGGCTGCCGGGCGGTCCGCCTCGATACCTCCGACTACCTCACCCCCGCGGTCGGCCTCTACCGCTCCGCCGGGTACCGGGAAGTGCCCGCCTACAACGAGAACCCGAAAGCCGACCTCTGGTTCGAACGCTCGCTGGAGGACGACTAGCTGTAGCGGTCCCAGCGGTGCAGCGCCGCTTCCGGGTTGACCGGCACGCCGCGCTCGTGGATCTCGAAATGGAGGTGACAGCCGGTGCCGGCCGCGTTGCCAGTTTCGCCGACGACGCCGACTCCCTCCCCCTCCCAAACCCGCTCGCCCTGCCCCACTGCCGCCGGCCGCGCCAGGTGCGCGTAGAAGTAGCTGCGCCGCTCGCCTTCGCCGTGGATCAACAGGTAGTTGCCGTAGAGGACCGGGTCGAAACCTCGCTGCAAGACCCGGCCGTTGCGCACCGCCACCAGCCTCGCCCCGCAAGCCGCGGTGATGTCGAAGCCTTCGTGGATGCGGCCGCCGCTGCGCGGCGCGTGGTAAGTCCCGATCGCCCCCCGCACCCCGTGCGCCGCCTGCACCGGGAAGACGTGGCCGTAGTAGGAGGTGCCGCCGTCGGGACTGACGATCTGGGCCGATGCCGGCGCGGCGAGTGCCGCGATGCCAATCAGAGCTAAAGCGGCAGCGCGCTTCAGTGGTGCTCGATGACGCGGTCGACGATGTTGTACTCCTTCGCCTCCTGCGCGCTCATGAAGTAGTCCCGCTCGGTGTCTTTGGTGACTTTGTCGAACGGTTGGCCGGTGTGTTTGGCGATGATCTCGTCGAGGCGCCGGCGGACGTCGATGATCTCTTTGGCGTGGATCTCGATGTCGGTCGCCTGCCCCTGGAAGCCGGCCGAGACCTGGTGGATGAGGATCTTCGAGTTCGGCAGCGCCATCCGCTTGCCGGCCGCGCCGCCGCTCAGCAGCAGCGCCCCCATGCTCATCGCGACACCGACGCAGATCGTCTGCACGTCGGGCTTGATGAACTGCATCGTGTCGTAGATCGCTAGCCCGGCATAGACCGAGCCGCCGGGCGAGTTGACGTAGAGGCTGACGTCCTTGTCCGGATCCTCGGACTCCAGGTGCAGCAGCTGGGCGACGATTAGGTTGGCGATGTCCTCGGTAACCGGCGTGCCCAGGAAGATGATCCGCTCGCCGAGCAGGCGCGAGTAAATGTCGAACGCCCGCTCCCCGCGAGAGGTCTGCTCAACCACCATAGGCACCAAAGGACTCATCGCGGCCACTCTATAGAAGGCGTCCGCCGTGCTTCTCGGTGGTTGAGGGTGCCTGTTCGAGCGTGTCGAGAGGAGGGACGGGTGCCCCTCTCACAGAGGCTCCTGAGACCACGGTTGCGCCCAGCAGTACGTTCAGCTGCGCGACGGTCTCTGGGAGAGGGGCACCCGTCCCTCCCCCACCGACCAGCAGCTAGTCGCTACCGGGAGTCCAAAGCCCGCCGGCTTTGGCTTTGCCCTCACCCTCGGGCGCCAGCAGTTTCTCCCGCGCCTCGGCTTTCTCCTGGCGCGCGTCAGCGTCCTCTTTGGGGATCGGTTTGGCGGCGTCGGCGACCAGCTCGATTGCCTTGCGGGCCCGCAGGTCTTCGCGGATCAGGGCGTCGCGGCCGTTCTGGCGCAGTCGCTCGAGCAGCTTCTCGGGGCTGGTGCGCTCGTGTTCGGCGCTGTGCTCGAGCGCCTCGACCATCTCCTCCTCGGTGACCTCGATCCCCTCCGCCTCGGCGATCGCCGTCACCACCGCCTCGCGCTTCAGCTCTTTTTCCGCGTCCGGCTTGGTTTCCTCGATCAGCTCGTCGCGGGATTTGCCCTGCATCTGGAGGAACTGGTTGGGGTCCATGCCGCGCTGGGCCAACTGGCGTTCCATCCGCTCCCAGCGTTCGGTCGCCCGCGCGGTGGTCAGCTCGTCGGGCACCTCGACGGTCGCCGCTTCGACGGCAGCGTCGATCGCCGCCACCCGGAAGTCCTCTTCGGCGCGGCTGCCAAGCGCCTCGCCGACTTTCTCGCGGATGTCGTCGCGGAGCTCCTCCAGGGTGTCGAACTCGGAGGCTTCGGAGGCGAAGTCGTCGTCGAGGTCGGGCAGGACTTTCTCCCGCACCTCCTTGACCTTGACTTTGAAGACCGCGTCTTTGCCGGCCAGGTGCTCGGCCTGGTAATCGGCCGGGAAGGTGACCTTCACCTCACGCTCCTCGTCGGCGCCGGCACCTACCAGCTGCTCCTCGAAGCCCTCGATCAGCTGGCCCGAACCCAGGCCCAGCAGGTAGTCCTCAGCCGCCCCGCCCTGGAAGGCGGAGCCGTCGACGAAGCCCTCGAAGTCGATCAGCAGCGAGTCACCTTCGGCGCTGGCGCGCTCGACCTGCTCCAGCCGCGCGAACCCCTCGCGGACCCGCTCGACCTCGGTGTCGACGATTTCGTCGGGGACCTCTTTCTCCTCCTTGCCGACCTCGAGCCCTTTGTAGGTGCCGAGCTGGGCCGGCGGCCGCACTCCCACCTCGAACTTGAACTCGAGCGGCTGACCCTCCTCCTCAGGCATCGAGGACATGTCGATGCTGGGGTCACCGATCGGACTGACGCCGGAGTCGAGTAGCGCCCGTTCGTACCACTCGGGCAGCGCGTCGCGGATCGCCTCCTGCAGGACCGGCCCGAAGCCGAGCCTTTGGATCACCAGCGAGGACGGCGCCTTGCCGGCGCGGAACCCCGGCATGCGCATCTCTTTCGCCATCGCACGAGCGGTGCGGGAAGTGGCTTTCTCGACGTCGGCGGCGGGGACCTCCACCTCGACCTCGACACGTGAATTGGGCAGCTCTTTGAGGGTGGTCTTCATGGGCGACTGACCCTAGCGACGTTGCGAGAGCATCGTCCGCAACGCCACCGCGAAATCGATCGCGAAGGCCAGGCCGCGGCCCACCGGCCCGGTCACCAGCCAGGCTCGCACCCGCTCGTCCACTGCACCCATTCGCCTCACTCGCTCGCGTATTCCAGCAGGGAGGAGTCGACCAACCACTCGACCGGGGCGTGGTCGTCGGTGTAGACCTCGCCGCCGGTCAGCCGCGGCTCCAGGGCCGCCACCGCCCGCCGCCCTTCCGGCCGCAACGCACGCGGCAGCGTTTCCAGGTTCGCCCGCAGCCGCGCCGCCGAGAAAGCTCCCTCGCCGGCAACCAGCAGGGTGTTGGTCTCCTCGATCGGCCAGCGCAGCACCCGCGGGAAGGCCGCCGCCATCGTCCGCCCCAGGACCCGCTCCAGCTCATGCGCGTCCTCCGGGTGGCCGACGTTGACGATCACCAGCCCGCCCGGCGCCAGCCGTTCGCGCACCAGCTCGAAGAACTCGCGGGTGGCAAGGTAGAAGGGAATGTAGGGCTGGCGGTAAGCGTCGACCATCACCGCGTCGTAGCCGCCCGCCGAACGCTCCAGCCAGGGCCGCGCGTCCTCGCTGAAGACCTCCATGCGGGGATTGCTGAGGTCGAGGTAGCGGCGCCCGAGCTCGGTCAGCTCGGGGTCGATCTCGACGGCGTCGACCGCGGTCGCCGGGAAGAAGTGACCGAAGGAGCGGGCGACGGTACCGGCGGCGTTGCCGAGAATCGCGATCCGGCGCGGGGCCTCGTCGCGTGCCGCAGCATGCAGGACCAGATGGCCGTCCCAGTAGTCGCCGGTCAGGTAGGAGCCAGGCCGGTAGAGCGAGTGGACCGCCTGCCCCTCGTTCAGCTCCAGCACCCGGGTGCCGTCGTCGCGTTCGATCACCCGGGCGTACTGGTGGGTGGTCTCCGCCTCAAAGAGCACGCGGCCGTCGGCATCGGCCTTGATCGTCCCCACCGGCAGCGCCAGCGCCGCCAGCAGGCCGACCGGCACCGCGAGCGCCCGCCCCCCCACCCCGACCGCCGCGACCAGGGCCAGCGCCAGGGCGAAGGCGAGGAAGGTCCGCTGGGTCCCCAGCAGCGGGATGAAGACGAGCGCCGAGACCATCACCCCGACCAGCGAACCCGCGGTCGAGATCGCGTACAGCCGCCCGACCACCTCGCCGGAGCTGCCGACCTCACCGACCGCCAGCCGCACCGCCCAGGGCGCCGCCGCCCCGAGCAGCGTCACCGGCACCGCAACCAGGATCAGGACGCCGAAGAGCGAGCCGGCGAAGCCGCCGACCGAGACCGTGTCGAAAGCGTCGACCGAGAAGCCGAGGAAGGGGCGGGCAGCAAACGGGACCAGCGCGATCAGCACCGCCGCCGCCAGGACCACGAAGCAGAGCGGCCGCAGCCGCGGATAGCGGTCGGCGTAGCGTCCGCCGAACCAGTAACCGGCCGAGAGGGCGACGAGGACGACCCCGATCGTGTTCGCCCAGACCACGGTCGAGGCGCCGAAGTAGGGCGCCAGCAGCCGCGCGGCGGCGATCTCGACCCCGAGACTGGAGGCGCCAACGACGAAGACCAGCGGATACAGCAGCCTCCGGTCCCGTTCGGCCCCTGGCGGCAGGCGGCGGTCAGCCCGGGCGGTCGTCGTCATCACCCCCGGCACCGACGAGCTGCCGTTCCAGCCGCTCGCCCTGACCGGCGGCCACCGCGCGCTGAGCCCGCGCCTCGTCCAGCTCGACCCCCCGCTCCAGAGCGAGGTCCAGCAGCCGCTGCTTCTCGATCCCTTCGCGGGAGACTTCGAAGAAGACCCAGGCCAACAGGCCGAGGCCGAGGAAGGTGCCCTCGATCATCATCACCACGCCGGCGGTGCTCTGGTCGGCGAGCGGCGAGATCTTCCAGTAGGCCTCTCCCGCCGCGTATTTCGGATACAGCACCGACCCCGACCACATCAGCACGTTGCCGAGGATCGCGCCGGCGAAGCGCACCGCGATCACGTAGCCGACCTTCCAGGCGGCGTTGAACCAGGTCGGCTTCGGCAGCGGGCCGAAGATCGGCATCCACATCAGGCAGCCGAAGAAGATGAAGCTGGTGTGCTCGACCAGGTGCAGGAAGGCGCCGCCGTAGGCCGCGTCGTAGAGCGCCGGGATGTGCCAGAAGTAGAAGTTCAGCGCCCAGAGCGGGAAGGCGACGAGCGGATGGGCGAGGATCCGCAGCCGGTCGAATACGGGGATCGCAAGGATCGGCTGCAGCAGCGGGCCGGTCAGGCCGAGAACCAGCAGCAGGGTCGCGAGATCGCCCAGCATCAGGTGCTCGATCATGTGCGCGATCACCAGCTCCTCGGCGATGTGGGAGACCGGCGAGACGAGGGCAATGGCGATCAGCAGGAGGCCCGAGGCGAAGCAGAGCTGGCGCCAGATCGGCACCGGCCGGCTCCGCTCGGCCAGGGTCAGTGAGCGCTTCGCGTAGAGAACCGCGGCAACCAGCAGCGGCAGCAGCTCCAGCGGCGCGAATGCCGCTTCGACGTGGGCCAGCGAGAGGTGCATCGGTTTTCAGCGTAGCCCGCTGCTAGCTTGGCCTGGCCCGTGAGCTCCCAGAACCACCGCTTCCCCCCGATCGGGAGCTACGGCTTCCTCTCCGACTGCCACACGGCGGCCCTCGTCTCCTTCAACGGCAGCGTCGAGTGGCTCTGCTGCCCCCGCTTCGACTCGCCCAGCACCTTCGCCGCCCTGCTCGACCGCGGCGCCGGCCAGATGTCGCTGCGGCCGAAGGGCGTGATCGTGCCGATCAGCCGCCGCTACTCGCCGGGAACGCTGGTGATCGAGACGACCTGGGTGACCGACACCGGCTGGGTGGTGGTCAAGGACGCGCTGACGATCGCCGACTGGGCGCCGCCCGAGTCCGATCGCTCGCTGCTGCGGACGATGACCTGCATCGACGGCGAGGTCGAGATGGAGATGGAGTGCCTGCCGCGCTTTGCCTACGGCGCCGAGGCGGCGCGCTGGAGCGGCGGCGAGCTCGGCGAAGCGGTCGCCACCGACACCGACGGCAACGAGCTGTTGCTGACCAGCGACATGGAACTGGAGCTGGGCGACGGTGTCGCCCGCGGCACGGTCACCCTGCGCGAAGACGAGGCGGCCTTCTGCGCCCTGACCTGGAGCGACGGTGACCTCGGCGGCCCCCGCAGCGCCCCCGAGGCGCTGGAGCGGATCGACTCGACCGAAGAGTTCTGGCGCGAATGGCTGCGGGCCGGCAAGTTCCCCGACCACCCATGGCGGATTCACCTGCAGCGCTCAGCGCTGGTCCTCAAGGGCCTCACCTACGCCCCGACCGGGGCGATCATCGCCGCCGCCACCACCTCGCTGCCGGAGACGCCGGGCGGCGAACGCAACTGGGATTACCGCTTCAGCTGGATCCGCGACTCGACCTTCAGCCTCTGGGCTCTGCACACGCTCGGCTTCGACCAGGAGGCGCGGGATTTCATGCGCTTCATCGTCGACGTCTGCCACGACCACCCGGACCTGCAGATCATGTACGGGATCGGGCACGAGCGCGACCTCACCGAGAGCACGCTCGACCACCTCTCCGGCTACGGTGGCGCGCGGCCGGTGCGGATCGGCAACGGCGCCTTCGACCAGCGCCAGAACGACGTCTGGGGCTCACTGCTCGACTCCGTCTACGTCCACGAAAAGGCCCTGAAAGGGCGTGGCACCCAGACCGACCGCGAACTGATCCGCTACCAGGTGGAAGCGGCGATCGAGGCCTGGCCCCACCCCGACCAGGGGATCTGGGAGTCACGGGGAGAGCCGCAGCACTACGTCTCCTCGAAGCTGATGATCTGGGTCGCGGTCGACCGCGGCGCCCGCCTGGCCCGCAGCAACGGGATCGACGCCCTGGCCGAGGAGTGGCAGGCGAAGGCCGACGAGTTCAAGGCCGAGATCCTCGAGCGCGGCGTCCGCGACGGGGTTTTCCGCCAGCACTACGAGACCGACGCCCTCGACGCCTCGCTGCTGCTGATTCCGCTCTTCCGCTTCCTGCCGCCCGACGATCCGCGGGTGCGCGACACCGTCGACGCGATCGCCTCCGAGCTGAGCGAGAACGGCCTCGTCTGTCGCTACAAGGTGGAAGAGACCGACGACGGGCTGCAGGGCAAGGAGGGGACCTTCCTGATCTGCTCCTTCTGGCTCGTCTCGGCGCTCTCGGAGATTGGCGAGCCGCGCCGCGCCCGCGACCTCTGCGAACGGCTGCTGGAGGCGGCGGGCTGGCTCGACCTCTTCGCCGAGGAGCTCGAC
Source organism: Solirubrobacterales bacterium (assembly GCA_035760445.1). Classification (GTDB taxonomy): domain Bacteria; phylum Actinomycetota; class Thermoleophilia; order Solirubrobacterales; family 70-9; genus VAYN01. The sequence goes on from DASTSW010000104.1 coordinate 16,392, forward strand.
GCCGAATCCGGCCAGCACCTCGGCAACTTCCCCCAGGCCTTCACGCACCTGGCCCTGATCAACGCCGTCTCCCACGTGATCGCCGACGAGCAGCGCGGAGACGGCGGCTACACGGCGGTCTTCACCGAGATGGGCGGGGTCCGCGAGGACAGCTGAACCCACCGTCCGTTCGGTAGACAAAAGATCTACAGACAACAGATTTCAAATTCTCTATAGTTGCCGGCGGTCATGACACCACTCGATCGCCCGAAAGAAGAGAACCTGCTGACTGCCCTTGGGCATCCGTTGCGACGCGAGATCTTGCGCGCGATGGCGGACGCCAAACCGATCAGCCCTCGCGAGCTGTCAGAAGCGTTGCGGCAGCCGCTCAGCAACGTCAGCTACCACGTCCGGGTCCTGGTCCAGAGTGAGGCCGTAACGCTTGTGAGAACCAAGCCGACTCGCGGCTCGATCCAGCACTTCTACCGCAGCGACGTGCAGGCACCGTGGGCGCAGCAGGTTCTCGGTTTGGGGGAAACCAACTCGGAGGACGCCAGGGAGAAACCAGGGGGCGCCTCCGCTTAGTCAGGGGAGAGCGAATGAACATTTGCGATGAAAGCAAGACGACTTTGGCCGAAGACGAGAGCGTCGAGGCGGCGGTGCTGCAGCAGCTTCTGGATCTGCACCCCACCCGCCTGACGCTGGCGGAGCTGACCAGGGAACTCGCCGGCGGAGGCCGGGGAGGCGACGGGGGCGGCTTTGCCGAACGTGACGCGGTCGAGCGAGCGGTGCGCGATCTCAGCGCCGCCGGACTCGTGCACCGAAGCGAGCAGTTCGTCGAGCCAACGCGATCGGCGCTGCGCTTCAGCGACCTGCTTGACCGGTAACGACCCAGCGAAAGTCGGCGCGCAGTCGCGACCGCAGCTCATCAGCAGCTGCGGTCGCGGCCTGGTCAGCGCTGACCAGGACCACGGCCGTGGCGGGAAAGTCACCGAGTTGGTCTTCGACCGCCTGCACAACGTCCTCGTCTCCGACCCGGGCCTCTGCCTCGACGCCGGCCGCGGCCAAGGCGGCAACACTGATCACGAGCCGGCGCTGGGCATCGCGGCGGGCGCCCTCGACGTCCGAGGCCCAGCGATCGAGAAAGCCGATCTGCGCCGGCGCGAGCACCATCACCTGGGAGTCGCCGGCAGCCAGCCGAGACACCTGCTCGACAGCCGCAGGGTCCTCGAGCGGATCGACGATCACCACGAGCAAGCGCTGGTCGACCCGGTCTGCCGCAGTGGGCCCAATCGCCCCTTGCGGCCTTTGCCTCACTGCCACGACGACGAGTGCGCCGGCTACCAGCGCTCCGATCGGCAGCCCCATCGAGGGTCCGACCAGAAGAAAGGAGAGTGCGATCGGGACGACGATCGCGGCGACGACCAAAGGCAGCTTCCAAGGGCTCACCCCTAGAGCCTGTCAGGCGCGCGACCGCCGTCCCAAACACAGGCTTTAGCTGCCCTTGACGAGTGCCACCGAAGTGACGCGGCCCTGCACGGTCACGATCTTCACGATCACACACCTCCCCTCTCCCTTGATTGCTGCGCCGCCCGTCTGCGGCGACCGCTCGAAAGCGATTGAGCATTATTACTCGAATTGATTCCAGCAATCAAGACCAGACCAGCAAACCTCGTCAATAATCGGAAAACGCGGGAGCGTTGTGAAAATCTTGATCGACGGGATGTAAAGTCTTGTTATCGGCCATATCCCTAGAAACGACCTAAGGAAATACGGGCCTTGCCGAAGACGAAGAACAAACAAGAGGGCGTTGAACAGATCGTCGCGAAAGCGTTCGCGCATCCCCTGCGCGTGCAGATCTTGATCATTTTGAATGAGAAGGTCGCGAGCCCAAATATGCTCGCTCAGCAGCTCGACCAGAGCCTGAATCTCGTCGCCTACCACGTCCGCGTGCTGGAGAAATACGACTGCATCGAGCTGGTCGATACGAAGCAGCGTCGCGGCGCCACCGAGCACTTCTACCGTGCGACTCGCCGACAGTTCCTCAGCGACGACGAATGGTCGCGTATGCCGGAAAGCCTGCGCCCTGGAATGGCCGGGGCGATGCTGAAATCTGTCTTTGAAGACATCGAGGCTGCTGCCAAGAGCGGCACCCTGGACGAAGTCGAGGACATTCACCTCAGCCGCACCCCGATGGTCGTCGACAAACAGGGGTGGACCGACATCTCCACCCTGCTGAAAGGCGCGCTCGACCGCCTGCTCGATATCCAGACGGAATCTTCCGAAAGGATCGCCGCGGGCGAGGGCGAGGGCATTCTCTCGAAAGTGCACCTCCTGCATTTCAAATCGCCGGAGCCAAGCTCACTCGAGGAGATCGCCCCGGTCGACGATGCAGCTGAGCCAACTGTCTCCTAGGCGTTCCTAAGCCAAGCCGCGGCGCCGCTGCCCCACCCGAGCGGCGCCGTCGGCCAGGCTCCCTCTCTCGCTATCGTTGGCGCGACGGCGAACGCTGCCGTCCCGCTGCACAGCTTCGGACTGATGCTCTCAGGGCAGCGACGTTTCATAAGGACTGCCGCCTATTCCGAACGATGCTGTGATGAGCGAGGAGACGAAAGATCAGTCACACCCCGGTCCCGGTGAGGGTCTGGCCAGCGAGCGCGCCCTCTGGGCACGGTTCGTCAAAGACCGCGACCCCGCGATCCGCGAGGAGCTGGTCCGCCGTTACCTGCCCTTCGCTAAAAACCTTGCCCTCCGCTACCGCGGCGCCAGCGAGTCCTTCGACGACCTTCTACAGGTGGCGAGCCTCGGCCTCGTCAACGCGATCGACCGCTTCGATCCCGATCGCGGCGCCCCGTTCACCGCATTTGCCTCACCGACGATTCTCGGCGAGCTGAAGCGCCACTTCCGCGATCGCGTCTGGACGGTGCGGGTGCCGCGCGGGCTGCACGACCGGATGGCCGAAGTCGAGAAAGCGATCTCCGAGCTGACCGTCACTCTGCAGCGGTCGCCCTCGGTGCCGGAGATTGCCGAGCGGCTCGAATGCGACCCGACCGACGTCCTCGAGGTGCTGGAGGCAAACCACAATCGCCGCCCGCTCTCGCTCGACCGCCCGGTCGGCGGCGAAGACTCCGAAGAATCGCCGGCCTCGGAGTGGGTCGGTGACGAAGACGCCGGCTTCGAGCTGGTCGAGGACAAGCTCGCCCTGGAGGGCGCCCTCCCCCACCTCGACGAGCGCGAGCGCCTCGTCCTGCAGTTGCGCTTCGTCGACGACCTCACCCAGTCGCAGATCGCCGAGAAGATCGGCCACTCGCAGATGCACGTCTCCCGGATCCTCCGCCGCACCCTGGAGCGAATCCGGGCCGAGGTGGCAGAGCAAAGTCGCGCCGCCAGCGACACCGAGTAGCGACTGAACTTACGGTTAGGGAGGTGACGGGAGACCCCCTCCAGACACATCTCGCTATGGCTCGATGTTGAGTGTCTGGAGGGGGTCTCCCGTCACCTCCTCGACACGCATCTTCAGCACGGCTCAGGGTCGACAGCTTCTCAAGAAAGAGCTGCTCGACCTTGAGCGTCCAGCAGAGTTCGATCCCCCCAGCTAAGCCGCTCTACTTCTTCGAGAAAGAGGAGATGCCGACGACGAGGTACTCGCCTTCGTCGCCGTCCTCGACCCGCAGCTCGTCGGTCAGCGCCTCGAGGGAGCCGCCCACCTCGGGCAGCTCGAAGCTTTCGCGCAGGCGCTCGGCGCCGCCGTGGGTCATCGGCCCGACCTTGAGCTCGATCCCCTCCGGCAGCTCGGCGATGCTGAGCAAGACGTGGCCGTCGGTGAAGCCCTGCGGGGCCCGGGCGGAGATCGCGTCGCTGAGCAGCATCGTGTCCGAGAGCCGGTCGACGCTGATGTCCTGACGCGCCGCCAGAGCCGAGAGTGCGCGGCTGAGGACCGGGCCGACGATCTCCGGCGGGCCGACCCGGATCCGGGTCTCGTCCTCGGCGGTGACGGTGAAGGTAGCGCCAGCGTTTGCGCCGTCCTCGCGCGCCTGCAGCGGCAGGTGCATGCGGATTTCGGTGCCTTTGGCGGCGCCGCCCTTGATCTCGAAGCTGCTGGAGAGCGCCGCGATCAGGGTCAGCCCGATCCGCAGGCTCGGCCGCTCGACGTCGGGCCGCGGGCGAATGCCGGTGCCGTGGTCGCGAATTACAACGGTGACCCCTTCGAGATCGCTTTCCGCCTCGACCTCCAGGGGCCCGGGCTCGCTGCCGGCGTAGGCATGGACGACTACGTTCATGCAGGCCTCGGTGACGACCGTCTTCAGATCGGCAAGCGAGGCCTCGTCCATCCCCAGGCGTTCGGCGAGGCCGGCGAGGGCGTGACGGACCACGGCCACGTTCTCGGCCCGAGCGGGAAGGGACATTTGCAGCCCCGAGCGGTCATTGGTTGAGCTATTCAAAGTTCCAGCCTGCCCCCAGGAACACCGAGGCCCTTAGGTCGATCGCGAGCATAGCCGGCTGTCTCGCATCAAAGGCTGCTTACCCCTGCTGCCGTACAGCAAAACAGGATGCAGACGAGTCGCCCCACTGCGGTAGCATCGAACCGTGAATCCAGCCCCGTTCGAGGCAAAGATCGGCGATCTCGAGCATGGCGTGCGGACGATTTCCGTCCGCGGCGAGCTCGACCTCAGCACCGCGCCAGAGCTCGAGACCCCTCTCGACCAGGCGCTCGCGAACGACGAGGGCTCGGTGCTCATCGACCTCACCCAGTGCGAGTTCATCGATTCGACCGGGATTGCCCTCATCGTCCGCGCCTGGCAGCGCCTGCAGAACGGCAACAACGGGCGGACGCTCGTCCTCTGCAGCCAGAACGACCAGGTGCGCCGGGTGCTGGAGATCACCGGCCTCGAGCTCTCGATCCCGGTCCACACGACCCGAGACGAGGCGCTGGCGACAATGAGCAGCTGACGGCCGCGTTTCGCCCGAAGGTTCAGTCGTCACACACCTGAGTACGGGCGCCTCGCGCGGGGTAGCCGACCAACGTGTCCCCTGCGCCCCGCCGTCCCCGCCTGCCCCGGGAGCTGTTCGAGACCCGCAGCCATGCCTGGCACTCGCTCGGTCTGGGCGAGGAGCTGGCGCCGAAATTCTCCAAACGCCAGTTCGGCGGCCTGTTGATCGCGCTGCTGGTGATCGCCGGCACCCTCTTCGTCTACTACCAGCGCAAGGAGATCGCCCCCGGCCACGGGCAGTGGATCCGGATCGGGACCGCGGTGATTCTCGTCACCGTTGGCTCGGCAGCCGCCCACTGGCTGGTCCGCGGACTCTCGCCCCGCCTCTATCGCCGCCTCGACCCTGCCACTGCCGGCACCACGGGCTTCGTCGTCCGCCTGCTGGCGACCGCGGCGGTCATCGTCCTCGCCCTGCGGATCGTCGGCGTCAACTCCAGCACCCTCGCCCTCGGTGGCGCCTTCACCGCCGTGCTGCTCGGCCTCGCCGCGCAGCAGGCGATGAGCGGGATCTTCGCCGGCATCGTCCTGCAGAGCACCCGACCGTTCCGGGTCGGCGAACGGGTGCGGCTGGTCGGCGGCGCCCTGGCCGGCTCGCTGGAGGGAACCGTCACCTCGCTTGGGCTCTTCTACACCACCCTCAGCCAGGGGGCCGATCGGCTCCAGGTCCCCAACAATGTCCTCCTCAGCCTCGTCGTCGTGCCGCTGCGCGAGCCGGAGAAGGTCGACGTCCGCGTGCGCTTCCCAGCGCAGGCGAACCCGAAGGAGATCGAGGAAAGACTGCTGCGGGCGATCACCGTCCCCACCCGCTACAAGCCCAGCGTCTCGCTCGAGGAGATGGACGGCGACGTGGTCGTCTTCCGCGTCAGCGCGACGCCGCTGCGCTCCGAAGACGGCTCGCAGCTGGCGGAGGAGGTCCTCGAGGCTCTGCGGCGCTCGGAACCGGTGACGGGCGAAACCGAGCGGCCGTAGGTGCTCAGCTGCCGGCGAAGAGCAGGATGCCGGCGTTGATCACGATCGCCAGCGGGGTCCCGACCAGGGCCAGGGTGCGGAAGAACTTGGCGAAGCCGCCGCGATAGTTGACCGCCTCGAAGAGGGTGATGCCGACCACATGGGCGAGGTTGGCGAGGGCGACGGCGATCGCGATCAGCACCGCCGCCGCTTCCCAGCCGGTGCCGATGTTGCTGTCGGCGGTGACTGCCGCGGCCAAGACGGCGACGACGATCGTCCCGGTGATGCCAAGGGTGATGCCGGCGAAGTCCGAGCGGGTCATCCCCGGGACATAGGCGCCGCCGCCGATTTCCTTGCCGGCGAGTGGATTGACCGTTCCCTGTCCCGTCTCCTCGACCTCGACGACGTGATCGGGGTGGCCGTTGTCGCCGGTCTCGACGACCACCACGCGCAACGGAGGCTCGATCCCTTCCTGCGCCTTCTCCAGCAGGCCCTCCTCGTACCACTTCGACTGTTCCTCGCAGTGCTCGAAGATCAGGACTTCGTCGGCGGGCGCTTTCAGCAGCGCATCCTGGGCTGCCTGCACCGGATCAGGGTCGCCAACCTCGCCGCTGACCTCGATGCCATTGCTGCGGAGCGTCTGCAGGGTCCGATCGAGGCGCTCTTTGGCTTCCTGCTTGGGCTCGTCGATGTCGCCAAGCGTGTGCCGCAGCGCGTTTGCCTCGACCGCAGGGATCACGACGCGTAGTTCGACCCCGTCCTGGTCGGCGTTGGCGAGCATCTGCTCGACCGGCTCGGAGCCGTGGAGGTTGTCAGTCAAGACAGCGATGACTCGGCGCGACATGCTGGCCTCCTACTCGTCTTGGTGAATCTCCTGGTCGGCTTCGCCGTAAACGGCGTCGCTTGACTCCTCCGCCGCAGGCGCGTCGCCGTCAGGGAAGTGTTTTTGATCTCCGTGCTCGGCCCGATCGATCAGCTCCTCCTCGGCCAGCTCGAAGCCCTCGGCCTCTCCCTCGCCGCCCTCGACTACAGGTCGCTGCGCGGGATCGTCGACGTGGTCGTCTGGCGTCGGGCCGCCGATCCGCGCCGCTTCGGCCGCAGCCGCCTCGGCCTCTTCATCGGCGATCGGGTCATCCCGCTCTGGTTTGGTCTCGCTCATGCCCGAAGGCTACCCCTGCCGCTCAGGCACGAAACTCACTGACCGAGGCGGTGCCGACCATCGTGCGGGCGGCAAACCAGCCAGCGGCAGCGCCAACGAGGCCTCCGAGGCCGAGCAGGGTCGCCGCTCGCATCGGGTTGCGCTTCAACTTCGAGGCGGTGCCGTGAGCGGTGTGCTTGGCGGCCGTTTTGGCCGCTTTCTTGGCAACTGCTTTCTTGATGCTCATGATCGCCAAGTACCCGTGGCGGAGGCGACTATGCGATCGATCGCGATTCTTGACCGATCGGCAAGGTCAACTTCGGATCGCTATTTGCGGAGTCGGGTCGGGGCTGAGCTTGGCCGCGCCTCCCCGATGGGAGAGGTTCCTGAGATCGAACCGCGGCTTACCAAAGCGCTTTCCCATCCGATGCGAATGGAGATCCTGCAGCAACTGCGAGCTGGGGTCGCCAGCTCGACCCAGCTATCGGAGCAACTCGGGGCCCGTCCCGGAGTCGTCGCCTACCACGTCAAGGTGCTGGTCCAGTACGGCTGCTTGGAATTGATCCACAGCGCCCCGCGGGAAGGCGCTGTAGAGAGCTACTTCGGGCTCCCGGGCTAGCTGGCTCCCGCCACCGCCCGCTGCAGTTCGCCCTTGTCCATCTTCGAGCGACCTTCTATGCCGAGCTTCTTGGCGTCGTTGTAGAGCTGTTCCCGGGTGCGGCCGCCGGGGCCGTGACCGGACTGCTTGCCACCGCGACTACTGGCGGAGGCGCCACGTTTGGAACTGCGCGAGGAGCTTCTCGATTCGCCCGAACGCGCCTTTTCCTTGTTCACGGCGCGGGCGGCGATCTCCTCGGCCCGTTTGGTCGAGCGGCCGGCCTCCTTCTCGCTCTTCTTGATGTGTTTGTACTGCCGGTCTCGTTTGCTGCCTTTTTTCACTCCGCGCGGTGGCATCTAGCGCACCCCCTCGGCGAACTCCTCGACGACCCACTCGGCCCCGGCGTTGCGCAGGTCGGTCTGCAAGCTGGGCCATGAGGTGATCGTGCGGCCCTCGACCACGCCCGCCTCATTGGCGGTAAGAAAGGCGATCCTCTTTCCCTGCAGTCGGTCGGACATCGGGGCCCCCCTTTTCTCTCGCTTGACTGATCTCTATCCCCCGGCTACCCCTCGCTTTGGGGGGCAAAACGGTGGGAGATCCGCCCGGAAGGCGCTGCCATCCGAGCTCGAAAGTCAAGGAAGACTGGACCTTTTCCTTGGCCATGCAGCGCGGACAGGAACTCCATGAAGAGGCTGCCTGAGCCGAGTATCCACTGCCGCAGTTATCGCATCGAAACATGATCTTTTTCTCCTATCCGTCTAACCCTGGTGAGGGCTTCAGTACCCAGGGGACAAAGAGGAAAACGAGAATTCCCCGGAATGAGGTAGGCCACCCTCCCCGGGTAACCGAGTAGCTTTGAGCCGGGATGCAAGGGTCACAGGAACTGGAGCTGTGGCGCTATCTGAAGAGCCAACGCGAGCTTGCCTCGAGCCTGATCGAGGGCGAGTCGCTCGATCAGGTCGCGCCCCGCTTCCTCGAGATCGTCGCCGACCTCCTGCGCTGGGAGGCGGGCGCCCTGTGGGAAGTGGTCGACGACGGAAATCCGCTGCGACTGGTCTCGGGCTGGAGCGCACACGACCTCGACGCCAGGCCACTCTGGCGGCGCAGCCGCGAGCTGAGCTTCACGAAAGGAACCGGCCTGCCGGGCGACGCCTGGCAGAGCGGGCAGATCGCCCTCGCCCCTGACTACCGCGACTATCCGACCACGGCGCCGCGCTACCAGGTCTCGGCCGAGTTGGGACTGGAGGCGGCGCTGGCGATCCCGGTCCCAACCGGCTCGCCGGAGTACGTCCTCGCCGTGGCGGAGTTCCACACCACCGCCTTCAACCCCCAGTCGGAGGAGTTGATGGGGCTGCTCAGCGGCTTCGCCGACCAGCTTGGGACCTTCATCGCCCGGCGGCGGGCGGAGGCGAAGAGCGCCGAAGCCGAGCGCTTCCGCCATCACCTCGCCGAAGTCGTGCGCGGCACCCAGGACGCGGTGCTGAGCAAGGACCTGGATGGGGTCGTCACCAGCTGGAACCCGGCAGCGGCGCGCCTCTACGGCTATAGCGCCGAGGAAGCGATCGGCCAGCACATCTCCTTCCTCGTCCCGCCCGACCACAAAGACGAGGAGAAAGTGATCCTCGACCGGATCAAGCGCGGCGAACGGCTGGAGACCTACGAGACCGAGCGAATCCGCGCCGACGGGACCCGGGTCGCGGTCTCGCTGACGGTCTCGCCGATCCGCAGCCCGATGCGCGGCCTGGTCGGCGCCTCGGTCGTCGCCCGCGACATCACCGCCGAGGTCCGCCGCCGCCGGGCCCAGGAGTTCCTCGTCGCCGCCAGCCGCCTGCTCGACAGCTCGCTCGATCCGATGGAGACGGCGCGGACGATCGTCTCCACCGCGGTGCCAGAGCTGGCCGAGCTCTGCCTGATCGACTTCCGCCGCGCCGACGGCTGGCTCGGTGACAGCGTCGTCGCCGGCAGGGACCCGGAGATGGCGGCGCGATTGGAACGAGTTCGGCGCGACCAGCCACTGGACCCGGGCGGCGAGCACCCGGTCGCGCAGGTACTGCGGCTGAACCAGCCGATGGTCTGGCGCGACCTGACCGCGCCCGAGGTGGTCGACAAGGTCGCCCAGAACAACGACCACCTGCAGCTGATGCGGGACGCCGGCTACAACTCGGCGGCGGTGGTGCCGCTGGTCGCACGCGGGCGCAGCCTCGGCGCGCTCTCCTTTCTCCACGCCCACAAAGACCTGCGCTACGACGCGGGCGACCTCGAATTCCTCGCCGAGTTGGGCGAACGGGCGGCGCTGGCGCTCGACAACGCCCGCCTCTACCGCGAGCGCGACCGGATCGCGCGCAACCTGCAGCGCGGCCTGCGGCCGCCGCGGCCGGCGGAGGTGCCGGGGCTCGCGGTCTCGGTCGTTTTCGAGGCCGCCGGCGAGGGGATCGAGGTCGGCGGCGACGTCTACGACGTGCTGCCCAGCGAGGATGGCTGCTGGCTGCTGGTCGGCGACGTGGCCGGCAAGGGCAGCACCGCGGCGGGCGTCTCGGTTGCCGTCCGCCACGCGGTCCGCGGCCTGACCCGGGAGATCGACGAGCCCGACGAGGTCCTGCGGCGGGTCAACGAGCTGCTGACCGGCGGCGAAAGCCTCAATGACTTCGCCACGGTGATGCTGGTGCGACTGCGACGGGAGGGCGAAGGCTGGAAGCTGGTGCTGGCGGCCGCCGGCCACCCGCCGGCGGTGCTGGCGAATGCGGATCGATCCGAGCTGCTGGGCGGCGGCTCGGTCCTCGGCGCCTGGAGCACGGCGAACGTCGAGCGCCACGAACGGACGCTGGGCGAGGGCGAGACGCTGGCGCTCTGCACCGACGGCTGGCTGGAGGTTGGGCCGGTCGCCTCCCACCAGGGACCCGAGGCCTTCGCCGAGATGACGCGGGCGCTCTCGGGGCTCGAGCTCGAGGAGCTGACCCAGCGGCTGCGGGCCGACGCGGTCGGGCGCAGCTCCGGAAGCCTGCGCGACGACCTCGTCGTCCTCGCCGTACGCCCGTCCTGATCAGCCTTTTTTCGCCGCTTTTTTGCGCGGCGATTTTTTCGCTGCGGCTTTGGTGGCTTTTTTGCGGCTGCCGACTTTTTTGCGGCTGCTGGATTTTTTCGGCCGCGATTTTTTCGCCGCAGGTTTCGCTTTCGCTTTCCGTTTCGGGCGAGTGGCGCGTCGCTGGGTGGCGGGGATGTCCTCGCGCACGACCGCCCCCGTCAGCTGCTTGATCTGGCCCTGGAGGAAGCTCGCCATCCGTTCCTCCTCGCGGCGGATCGCCCGCGCCAGTTTCGCCGTCTCGGTGTCGCGGACCCTTTCCGCCAGCGTCTCGATCGCCAGGTAGGTGGCGATCTCCTCGTGCTCGTTGAAGTACTCGGTCTTGGCGTTCTTCAGCATCTTCTCGGCCTCGCTGTCGCCGCGGACGGCGTGCAGCGGGCCCTTGGCCGCGGCGGTGAGCTTGCCGACCGCGGTCTGCAGCGTCTGGCCGCCGCCGCCGAGTTTCTTGATCCGGCGCTCGACCGCTTTGGCGTGGGCTTTCGTCTCTTTCAGGTGCTGCTGTAGCCGTTTTTTGTATGGGCCTTTGCCGGCGATCAAGATGTGAGCCTGCAGGGCAGTCTCGAGTTCGCGCTCCTTGCCATAGGCCTCGCTCAGGTACTGGACCAACTTCGCGTCACGCTCGTTCAACTCCGTCATCGCGTACTTGCGCCTCCTCTTTCCGGGGTTCGAACCGTTTAGCTACCCGCTCGGGGACGCGTCTACCATCGTCGCGATGAAGCTCGCGCTCGTCGCCGCTGCCGCGGCCGGACTGCTCCTCCCCGCCCCGCCCTCGCCGCCGGTCAAGTCCTGGCCGATCCCGTACAGCCAGAAACGCAAGCGCGAGATGGCCGCCTACTCGGAGCGCCACTACGGCGAACGGACCTGGCGACTGCGCCATCCCAAGGTAATCGTCGAGCACATGGCCCAGACCAGCACCGCCGCTGCCGTCTACAACACCTTCGCCAGCGACCACCCCGATCCCGAGCTGGGTGAGCTGCCCAACGTCTGCTCCCACTTCGTCGTCTCCGGCTCGGGCAAGGTCTTCCGCCTCGTCAACCTCCGCACCCGCTGCCGCCACACCGTCGGCCTCAACTGGACCGCGATTGGGATCGAGCACGTCGGCTACGGCGACGGCGACGTGCTCAGCGACCGCGCCCAGCTACGGGCCTCGCTGCGGCTGACCCAGTGGCTGCGCTGCCGCTACGGAATCCGCGTTCGCGACGTGATCGGCCACGCCGAGAGCCTCACCTCTCCCTACCACCGCGAGCGCGTGCCGAGCCTGCGGAACCAGACCCACGGCGACTGGCGCCACGCCTCGATGCAGGCCTACCGGCACAAGCTGCGACGGCTCGGTCCCTGCCCGCGCGATTAGACTGCGGCCGATGAGCGACGAGTTGATCGAGCACGGGTTCAGGGAGGGCGACAAGGTCTGGGTCCAGGACGCCGACGGCAACCGCCACCCCGGCGTCTTCGTCGGCGACAACGAAGCCAGCGGCTGGTTCGGCGGCGGCCCCAGCGCCTACGTGGCCCACCCCGAGGCCCACCAGGCCGAGGTCGTCTCGGTCTTTCGCATCACCCCTCGCGACGAGTAGTTCGGCGGCCCTGTCGATTTCGCCGCTTCCCGTTCGTCGTTGGGTAAAAGGGCGGAAGCGCCGCCCGCGACGAAGGAGGCTCAGATGCGTTTCATGATGTTCATGTATCCCGAAATCGAGGAGAAGGACTGGGTGCCCACCGCCGAGGGGGTGGCGGAGATGGGCCGCTACAACGAGGAGCTGCGCAAGGCCGGGCTGCTGCTCTCGCTCGACGGGCTGCAGCCGCCCAGCGACGGCGGCGTGGTCAGCTTCGACGGCAGCGGCACCGCGACGGTCACCGACGGTCCCTTCGCCGAGGCCAAGGAGGTCGTCGGCGGCTACTGGCTGATCCAGGCGCGCTCGAAGGAGGAGGCGCTGGAGTGGGCCAGCCGCTGCCCCGGCCAGGACTGCCGGATCGAGGTGCGGCGCGTGTTCGAGATGGAGGACTTTCCGCAGGAGGTGCAGGACGCCTACGAGGGCCCCTGAACAAGCGACAGCCGAGGCCACGCGCGCGATCGAGGCGGTCTGGCGGATCGAGTCCGCCCGCCTGATCGCGGGCCTGGCGCGGATGGTGCGCGACGTCGGCCTGGCCGAGGACCTGGCGCAGGACGCGCTGGTGGCGGCGATGGAGAAATGGCCCGGGTCCGGGGTGCCGGACAACCCCGGCGCCTGGCTGATGGCGACGGCGAAGAACCGGGCGATCGACCGGATGCGGCGCGAGAAGACCTACGAGCGCAAGCGTGAAGAGGTCGCCCACGACACCGGCCTGCTGTTCGCCCTCGAGCGCTCCGACTTCGAGGCGGCGGCCGACGACGAGATCGGCGACGACCTGCTGGCGCTGATCTTCACCTGCTGCCACCCGGTGCTCTCGCGCGAGGCGCGGGTGGCGCTGACCCTGCGCCTGCTCGGCGGGCTGACGACGACGGAGATCGCCCGCGCCTTCCTCGCCTCCGAGTCGACGGTCGCGCAGCGGCTGGTGCGGGCGAAGAAGACCCTGCGCGAGGCGAAGGTGGCGTTCGAGGTGCCGCGCGGGACCGAGCTCGACGAGCGGCTGCCGTCGGTGCTGGAAGTGATCTACCTGGTCTTCAACGAGGGCTACGCGGCGAGCGCCGGTGAGGACTGGGTCCGCGCCGACCTCTGCGAGGAAGCGCTGCGGCTGGGGCGGATCCTCGCCGAGCTGGCGCCGCAGGAGCCCGAGGTGCACGGGCTGGCGGGGTTGATGGAGATCCAGGCGTCCCGCCTGCACGCCCGCCGCGGCCCGGGCGGCGAGCCGGTGCTGCTGCTGGAGCAGGACCGCGGTCGCTGGGACCCGCTGCTGATCATCCGCGGCCGGCGGGCGCTGGAGCGGGCAGAAGCGCTGCCGAAGCCGATCGGTCCCTACGGCCTGCAAGCCGCGATCGCCGCCTGCCACGCCGGCGCGATCCGCGCCGAGGAAACCGACTGGGTGCGGATCGCCGCCCTCTACGAGGCGCTCGCCCAGATCCAGCCCTCACCGATCGTCGAGCTGAACCGGGCGGTGGCGGTCGGCATGGCCTTCGGCCCGGAGACCGGCCTGGCACTGCTGGCCGAGATCGAGGACGAGCCGGCCCTCGCCGGGCACCACCTCCTCTTCAGCGTCCGCGGTGACCTGCTGGAGAAAGCGGGCCGGCGGGAGGAGGCCGCCGCCGAGTTCGCGCGCGCCGCCGAGCTGACCGAGAACGAGCGCGAGCGGGAATTGCTGCTCAAACGCTCCCGTCGGCCAGGCGCTTGATCCCGTCTTTTTCCAGCCGCAGGAGCTTCCAGTCGTCTAGCCGCCGCGCCCCGATCTGCTCGTAGAAGTTGAGCGCCGGTTCGTTCCACTCCAAGGCGACCCAGTCGAGGCGGACGTGGCCGCGGTCGAGGGCGAGGTTGGCGAGGTGCTCCATCACCAGGCGGCCGATGCCGCCGCGGCGGTGCTCGGGACGGACGTAGACGTCCTCGAGCCAGATACCCGAGCGGCACTCGAAGGTCGAGAAGGTGGTGAAGAAGATCGCGTAGCCGACCGCTTCGCCGTCGGCGGTCTCGAGCAGCAGCGCCTCCGCCGCGCGCTGCTCGAACAGCGAGCGCCGCAGGACCTCGGCGTCCCCGGTGACCTCGTCGGCCATTTTCTCGTAGGCGGCGAGCTCGAGGATCAGATCGAAGAGCAGCTGGACGTCCGCTTCGGTCGCCGCACGGATCTCGATGTCGTTGGCGGTGACGTTCATCTCTCCCCCACGGCCTCCAGGACCGGCTTGATGTCGAGGACGGGGGTGCCGTCGAGCGCCTCCAGGTCGGCGATCCGCAGACGGGTGCCGTCGCTGGAGATCACCCGGACGCGGTGCAGCCCGATCGGGTTGGGCCGGTCCGGCGAGCGGGTGGCGAAGACGCCCACCGCCGGCCGGGAACGGTCGTCCCGCGGGTGGGTCGTGAGGACCCCCCGGTCGGCCCGGTCGAGCCAGGTGAGGAGCAGGACCTCGTCGCCGGCGGAGATTCCCTGCAGCGCCGGCTCGAACTCGGAGTCGATTTCGACGGTCGCATCCGGCGATCCCTCGTCGCCCTGCTTGGGCGCCGCCTCTCGCGTCGTCAACGAAGAGGAGACCGACCCGATCGCCCGCAGTTCCATCTCCGGGACCCTAGCCGGCGAGGCGCGGCAGGACCGAGCTCTTGTAGACCTCGATCGCCCCCAGCGGGTCGGCGCCGGAGTTATTCATCAGCGCCACTGTCGTTGCCCCCATCGCTTCCACTTCGCGGATCCGTTCGACATGCACCTCGGGGTTGGCGGAGATGATCAGCGCCTCTTTCAGTTCCTCGTCCGAGACCTGGCGCTCTCCCTCCTCGTACATCTCCGCCGGGTCGTACCACTCGTCGCGGTAGAACTCTTTTGGCTGCGATCCCTTCCAGACCCGGCAGCCCTCCAGCGCCGCCTCGTCGTCCTCGGCCCAGGAGAAGGCGGCCTGGAGGATGATCTCCCCCGGTTCGCGGCCGGCGTCTTCGGCGGCGCCCCTGTAGGCGTCGATGAGCTTCGGGGTGGATTCGGGGTCGGCCAGGGTCCAGAGGCCGTCGCCGTGGCGCCCGGCCACCGCCGCGGCCTTGGGGCCGAAGGCGGCGACGTAGATCGGCGGCCGCCGGTTCTGCGGTCGCGAGTGGAGGAAGGCGCGGTCGGTGGAGAAGTACTTGCCCCTGCGGCTGAGGCGCTCGCCCTCCCAGAGGCCGCGGATGATTTCCAGCCCTTCCTCCATCAGCTCGACCTTTTCGCCTGGGGTCGGCCAGTCGGCACCGAGCGGCATCTCGTTCAGCGCCTCGCCGGAGCCGACGCCGAGAAAGGGGCGACCGGGGAACATCAGCTCCATCGTCGCCCAGGCCTGGGCGATCAGGACCGGGTGATACCGCGGCCCCGGCGGCGTCACCGCGGTGCCGAAGGAGATTCGCTCGGTCGCCTGCGCCGCGGCTCCGAGCCAAACCCAGGCGTGCCCGGACTCGCCCGGTTCCCACCAGGGCTGGAGGTGGTCGCTGCAGCCGACACCGGCGAAACCGGCTTCCTCGGCGGCTACCGCCTGCTGCAGGAGTTGCTCAGGCGGGAACTGCTCGTGGGCGCAGAGGTGGAGGTAGCGCACCGGCTTCGCCAACCCCAGCGCTCACGCGCCTTATGCCTTGCCTTCGAGTTCGTACTCGCGCAGGAAACCCTCGAAGAGGCGGCGGTGACCCTGCTCGTCACGGAGGATCGCGATCACCATGTCCTGGGTGACCGGGTCGACTCCGTCGGTCTCCTCGACGATCCGCGTGTAGTGCTCGATTGCCCCGGTCTCGGCCTCGATCACGCCGCGGATCACATGGATCACGTCGGTCTGCTCGGAGGCTGGCTGCAGGAAGCTCTGCTCGGCCGCGAAGGCTTCGGAGCCGGGGACGACGCCGTAGAGCTCCTTGATCCGTTTGGCGAACTCTTCGGCGTGGCCGAGCTCCTCTTTGATGTCTTCGGCCAGCGACTCGCGGATCTCCTGGGCGCGGACGCCGTCGAGGTTGGTCGAGGCGGAGAGGTAGCTCATCACCGTCTCGATCTCCATCCAGTACGCCTTGGTTAGGAGCTCGACGATGTGCTCGCGGGTGGCCGCGTCACCGTCGAGGATGCCTTTGCTGGTGCTGCTCTCCATCGTTCCCATCTCTCTTTTCTGGTCGTCTGTGGCGGGTGGTCCGTGCTTCGCGGCTACCCCGGCGCCAAGGCACGGAAACTCCGGCCGCGGTCCCTCACTGGCTAGGCTGCCGCGCCATGGACAACACGATCGACGCGCTGCTCGGAAACAACCAGGTCTTCGCCGCCGGCCTCGCCGAGCGGCACCTCGATGTCGAACCCCAGAGGCAGCTGGCGATCGTCACCTGCATGGACTCGCGGCTCGACGTCTTCGCCGCGCTCGGGCTCGGCCCAGGTGAGGCGCATGTGCTGCGCAACGCCGGCGGGATCATCACCGACGACGTGATCCGCTCGCTGGCGATCTCGCAGCGGCGGCTGGGTACCCGTGAGGTGATGCTGATCCACCACACCGACTGCGGCATGCAGAAGATCACCGACGACGGCTTCCGGATGGAGCTGCAGGAGACCACCGGCGTCTCCCCCTCGTTCGCGATCGAGTCCTTCACCGACGTCGAGGCGGACGTGAAGCAGTCGGTCCTGCGGGTCCGCCGCAGCCCCTTCCTGCCGCACCGCGACGTGGTCCGGGGCTTTGTCTACGACGTCGATACCCACCAGCTGCGCGAGGTCGAGGCCGAGGAGTAGATGACGACGGTCGCTCCCCACGGCTCCTGGGCCTCGCCGATCGACGCGGCGGCGGTGGCGCGGGCCGGGCGGCGGCTGGCGTTCCCCGCGCTGGCCGAGGACGGCGCGGTCTGGTGGCTGGAAGGGCGGCCGAACGAGGGTGGCCGCTCGGTGCTGATGCGGCGCGCCCCGGGCGGCGCGCCGGAAGCGGCGGTGGGCGAGAAAACGAACGTGCGGACCCGGGTGCACGAGTACGGTGGCGGCGCCTGGTGCTTGGTCGAGCCGGACCTCTTCCTCTTCGTCGAGTTCGCCGACCAGCGGGTCTACCGGCAGCGGCTGGGCGAGGAGCCGGTGGCGATCTCTCCCGAGCCGCCGAGCCCGGGTGCGTTTCGCTACGCCGACCTCCGTCCCACCCGCGACGGCCGCGTCGTCTGCGTGCGTGAACGCGACGTCGAGGGCGGCGAACCGGTGAACGAGATCGTCTCCTTGCGGCTCGATGGGTCCGACGAGCCGCGGCTGCTGGCCGGTGGGCGCGACTTCTACTCCTTCCCGCGGATCAGCCCCGACGGTGAATGGCTGGCCTGGACCTGCTGGGACCACCCCAACATGCCCTGGGACGGGACCGAGCTGTGGGTCGCGCCGCTGGCCGATAGCGGCGAGGAGCGGCTGGTGGCGGGCGGCACCGAGGAGTCGGTCTTCCAACCCGAGTGGGGCCCCGACGGGCACCTCCACTTCGCCTCCGACCGCGACGGCTGGTGGAACCTCTACCGGGCACGCGACCCCGGCGGCCAGCTCAGCGGCGAGGAGGGCTCGCTGGTCCAGCTGACCGAGGATCAGGCCGACTTCGCCCACCCGCAGTGGCTATTTGGCGGGGCGACCTACGGGTTCCTGGCGAGCAGGGCAATCGTCTGCGTGCGCACCCAGGGCGCTGAAGAACGGCTGGCGCTGCTGCGGCCCGAGGGGTGGGAACCGACCGACCTGGGCCTGCCGTTCACCAGCTTCGGCTACCCGGCGCTCTCGGTCCGGGGCGAACGGGTGGCGTTCAGCGCCTCGAGCCCGGAGAGCGAGGCGGCGGTCGTCGTCCATGACCTTGCCGGGGGCAAGACCGAGGTGGTGCGAACTTCCAGCGACGAGCCGGTCGACCCCGACTACGTCTCCCGCCCGCGGGCGATCGAGTTCCCGACCGGCGAGGGCGAGACGTCCTACGGCTTCTACTACCCGCCGTGCAACCCGGAGTTCGAGGCGCCCGAGGGGGAACTGCCGCCGCTGATCGTCGAGAGCCACGGCGGGCCGACCTCCCACGTCACCCCCGCCCTCTCGCGCGAGTTCCTCTACTGGACCAGCCGCGGCTTTGGCGTCGTCGACGTCAACTACCGCGGCTCCAGCGGCTATGGCCGCGCCTACCGCAACAAGCTGCGGGGAACGTGGGGTGTGGTCGACAGCGAAGACTGTGTGCAGGCGGCGCTGTACCTCGCCGAGCAGGGAGAGGCCGACGGCGAGCGGCTGGCGATCCGCGGCGGCTCGGCCGGCGGCTACGCGACTCTCTGCGCGCTGACCTTCCACGACGCCTTCGCCGCCGGCGCCAGCTACTACGGGGTCGCCGACGCCGAGTCGCTCGCCGGCGACACCCACAAGTTCGAGTCCCGCTACCTCGACCTGCTGATCGGCCCCTATCCCGAGCAGGCGGACCTGTACAGGGAGCGCTCGCCGATCAACTATGTCGACCGGTTGCAGGTGCCGGTAATTCTCTTCCAGGGATTGGAGGACCTGGTCGTGCCGCCAAACCAGGCGGAGAAGATGGCGGCGGCGCTGGAGGGCAATGGCGTTCCCCACGCCTACCTGCCCTTCGAGGGCGAGCAGCACGGCTTCCGCAAGGCCGAGACCAACATCCGCTGCCTCGAATCCGAGCTCTACTTCTACGGCCGGATCATGGGCTTCGAGCCGGCCGGGGACCCGGCGCCGGTCGAGATCGTCGGCCTCAGCTGACGACGCAGTTCTTGGAGCCGCCCTCGGTTTCGCCTTTTTCCGGGAAGGAGTGGGCGAGTGCCTGGGCGATCAGCTGGGCGCGGGCGGCGTAGCCGGGCGAGGTGAAGTGGATGCCGTCTTCGATGAACCAGTCGTCTTTGACGTCGGAGGCCCAGTCGTAGACGCGCATGTTGGGGTATGAGGCGCAGGCGGCAACCAGTTCCTCGTCCCACGTCTCCATGTTTTCCTTCGAGTAGGGGTCGCCCTTTGCGACCAGCGAGCGGACGTTGACCCAGAGCACCGGTTCTTCGCCGATGATCGCCATCATTTTTTCGATTCGTTCGCGCTCGGTGACGGTCGAGCCGGCGGCGACGTTGGCCGCCTCGTTGGTCCCGAGGGCGAGGACCCAGCAGCCTTTGAAGCCTTCGGCCTTCTCGGCAGCGGCGACTTCCTGGGCGTTGGGGTTGCCTTCGAACCGCTCTTCGATCGAGGTCGCCCCAGTGACGTCCATGTGGACTTCTTTGGCGCCGACTTCGGCGTAGCGGGCGGGAATCCGCTCGTTTTCCTCGGGCAGGTAGGCAGCGTCGTCGAGCCCCTCGGAGGTCGAGTCGCCGATGTGGACGACGGCTTTGCATTGCGATTTGGTCGAGTCTTCGGCCTGCGCTTTGGTCAGCGGCGGCGGCTTCGTCGTCCCCTCGGCGCGGGCCTGCTCGAGCCTGACGTCGTTGCCTTCGGCCGAGCTCGAGTTGAGGCCGGCCATGCCGGCGGTGGCGATCACCAGGACCAGGCCCATGCCGACTATGGCAACCCGCATCGGCGGCGCGAAGGTCTCCCATTTCCAGCCCACCGCGCGGCGCCGGGCGAAGAAGCGGCCGATCGCGCCGTGGCGGATCGGCTCCTCGACGAGGCGCCAGGAGAGGGCAGAGATGACGAAGATCCCGGCCACCTGGAGCAGGGCGCGCACCAAGTCGTCTTTGTGCTGGACGCCCTGCGGGGTGGTGAGGACGATCAGCGGCGTCTGCCAGAGATAGATCCCGTAGGAGCGGACGCCGACCCAGCGCAGCGGCCGCACCCCCATCCAGGTGCCGAGCCGGCAGGCTGGGTGGGTCAGCGGCATCAGCACCAGGACCGTGGCGAGCGATAGGACCATGAAGCCACCGCGGTAGAGGAAGGGCGAGAGTTCGCCCGTTTTCCAGATCATCAGCGCGATGATCGCCAGGCCAAAGAGTCCGAGGGCGTCGAGCGTGTTGCGCGCCTGCGGGGCGATGCGGCGGCTGAGTTTGCGGCTCGGCCAGACCATCGCCAGCGCCGCCCCGAAGAGCAGGCCGCCGGCGCGGGTGTCGGTGCCGAAGTAGAGCCGCGAGGGGTCGAAGCTCGGTTCGTACAACAGTGCCATGAGGATCGTCGAGGCGAGCGCGCCGGCGATCGTCAGCAGGGCGAGGCGCGGGCGGACGCCGGAGGGCAGCGGATGCTCGTGGACGAGCTTGACTCCGGCCAGCAGCAGGAACGGCCAGACGATGTAGAACTGCTCCTCGACCGAGAGCGACCAGAGGTGGTCGAGCGGGCCTTCGGCTTCGAAGCGGGCGAAGTAGGAGACTTCGGCGAAGATCTGCTGCCAGTTGTTGACGTAGAAGATCGCCGAGACGACCCCCTTGCGGAACTGGTCCGGCTGGGCGGGGCCGAAGATCGTCACCCAGGCGACGACGATCGCCAGCATCAAGAACAGTGCCGGCAGCAGGCGGCGGGCGCGGGCCAGCCAGAAGGCGGTCAGCTTGATCTTGCCGCGGGCACTCAGCTGCGACAGCAGGATGTCGGTGATCAGGTAACCGCTGAGGGTGAAGAAGACGCCGACCCCGAGCATGCCGCCGGGAGCCCAGTCGAGGCCGAGGTGAAAGGCGATGACGGCGAGGACGGCGATGGCCCGCAGCCCGTCCAGCCCAGGCATGTAGCGCTGGTTGCGCTTGACGGGTTCTGGCATCGGTGCCCGCACTCTACGGATCGGCGCTGATAGCTTTCGCCGCCGTGGGTCCCGTCCGAGCCTCCTGTCGCCGCTCCGCCGCTGCGTTCTCGCTGGGGCTTGTCGCGGCCCTCTCGATCCTGGCGCTGGGCGCCGGCTCAGCCTCGGCCGCGGTCTGCCCCAGCTTCAAAGTGCTGCACGACGACCGGATCGGCACGGTGGTCCTCCCCGCCGGCAACTACGAAGTGACTGCCGACACCGGTATCAGCTGCCAAGCGGCCTCGCAGCTCTTCGCCCGCTTCCTCCAGGACTGGGACGGCAACCTGCCGAAACCCTGGCGCGCGGTCGCCGAAGGCAGCGGCAAGGCCTCCTTCACCCGCCCGGGCCAGGCGGGCTTCTCTGTAAGCCGCGCCGGAGGCAGTGAAGGCGGTGGCGGCAACAGCGAACTCGGACGCCTCTGCCCGAGCGCTTTCACCGTCAACGCCGGCGCCAACGTCGGCCCCCTGTTCTTCGCCAAAGGCCAGTACCTGCTCTACATCCCGTCGCGCTCGGCGATCACTTGCCGCCGCGCCTCGGTCCTCTTCACCCGCTTCCTCGCCCAGCCCAGCGGCACGCTGCCGCCGCAGTGGCGGATGAAATCCCAGACCGCGACCTTCTTCAAACCGGCGCATCCGCTGCGTTCGGCCTTCCGGGTCGAGACGGCCGACGGGGTCGTCTAGCGCCGCAGGAGCAAACGCAGGTCCGCGGCAACCGCCCGGGGTTCGTCATCCAGCTGGTTCCAGGTGAGGCGGGTGACCGTGTAGCCGGCGGTAGTCAGACGGCGATCGCGAGCGCGATCCTCGCGGAAGGCGGTGCGGGTCGAGTGCCCATCCCAGCCGTCCAGCTCGACGATCTGGCGCAGCTCCGGCCAGTGGCAGTCGACCTGGTAGTGCTTGCCGCCCACTCCGATCCAGTCGTTGAAGCGGGGTAAGGGGAGGCGGTCCTGGCGGAGGAAGGGAGCGAAGCGTTCCTCGAGCCGGGAGCGCTTGCGGCCGACGGGGTCTTCCTTCAGGCGATGGAGGGCTGCCTGGACCTTGCGGGTGCCTCGTTTCCCTGGGTAGCGCTCGATCAGGTCCGGAAGCGAGAGGCGATCGGAGAGCTGGCGGAATTCGCTCTCCCGCAGGAGGTTCTCGACGGTGTCGGCGTCCTCGGTGGCGGCAAGGTCGAGAATCGTGCGCGGGACGGTGGTGACCGGGATCCCTTCCTCGACTGTCCGCTCGTCGGCCGGTAGGGGCGAGTGATGTCGCCGAATCCGCTTGGTGGAGGTGCTCTTGCGCGAGACGGTCACATGCGCCGCTCGTTCGGAATAGCCACGCAGCCCCCAGACCAACGCCGCGGAGTAGTGGCTCAGCACGGCTTCGGGTCCCGAGGCCAGAACCGCGGCCATCAGTCGACCTTGTCTTGAGATCAGGCGATGGCCGACGGCGTAGACACCAGCGTGCAGCCGATACAGCCGACCAGTGCGGATGCGCCAGTCGATCTCTTCCTTGCTCATTCCCCAGGTGAGCATTTGCCAGCGCGCTACCACTCCATGTTGTTGCCGGGCAAGCTCCGATAGCGCCCGGTCATCTCCGCGAGACCGTGAAAATCCTTGCTCTACAAGGTTTTTCACGGTCTCGGTGGGCACCCCTCCACGGTGGCGGGTGACGACGCACGTGTGGCGCGCGGTTCGTGGCGGCTCTCAGACGTCTGCGTGCCGAAAGCCGGGCCGCACCCACCTCTACCTGCCGAAGCAGAGGTGGGTGCGGCCCGGCGCGCTCCACTACCCCCGCCGGGTTCACCCCCACCGCCCGTGGGTACCCACCCCACATGTCGAGCGCCCCCGCCAAACGCCGTAGCCGCCTTCGCCGCGCCGATTGCGCCTCAGCGGGGATCCGGCGGATCGGCCGCGGGCGCGGCTTCTCTTATGAGGACGCCTCCGGCGAGGGGATCGCCGACGAGGAGACGCTGGAGCGGATCCGCCAGCTGGCGATCCCGCCGGCCTGGAAGGAGGTCTGGATCTGCCCCGACCCCTTCGGCCACATCCAGGCGACCGGCTACGACGAAGCCGGCCGCAAGCAGTACCTCTACCACGAGCGCTGGCAGCAGCGGCAGGCGGAGCGGAAGTTCGAGCTGGTGCGCCGGTTCGCCCTCGCGCTGCCGAAGCTGCGGCGCGCGGTGACCACCGACCTGCGCCGCCAAGGGATGCCACCCGAGCGCGCCCTCGCCTGCGCCATCCGCCTCCTCGACCTCGGCTTCTTCCGCATCGGCTCCGAGACCTACGCCGAGGAAAACGAGAGCTTCGGCCTCGCCACCGTGCGCCGCGAGCACGTCACCGTCAAGCCCAGCGAGGTGGTCTTCGACTTCCCCGCCAAGAGTG
Organism: Solirubrobacterales bacterium; assembly: GCA_035760445.1. Taxonomy (GTDB): domain Bacteria; phylum Actinomycetota; class Thermoleophilia; order Solirubrobacterales; family 70-9; genus VAYN01. The sequence continues at coordinate 39,739 of DASTSW010000104.1, forward strand.
GCCAGCGGCGGGTGCAGTCGATCCGCGACGCCGCCGCCCGGCGGGCGATCGAGACGATGCACCGGCGCCGCAGCGGCCCCGAGGACCTGCTGGCCTACCGCGCCGGCGGCGAATGGGTCGACCTCCGCTCCGAGGAGATCAACGACTACATCCACGAGAAGATCGGCGACGAATTCACCGCCAAGAACTTCCGCACCTGGCACGGGACCGTGCTCGCCGCGGTCGCCCTCGCCGGCGAGGAGCGTCCCAGCTCCGAGGCGGCGGCGAAGCGGGAGATCAAACGGGCCGTCGACGAGGTCTCCGAGGCGCTCGGCAACACCCCCGCGGTCTGCCGCGCCTCCTACATCGACCCCCGCGTGCTCGACCGATTCCGCGATGGCGTCACGATCGATCCGGCGCCAAAAGGCGGCGGTCGCCTGAGTGCCAAGCGGCGGCGCCAGATCGAGCGCGAAGTGATCGATCTGATCTCCTAGCCGGCGTCCCCAGTTTCTCCCGTTCTTGGGGGATGGTTCTCGGTTTTCGCGTCGAATGCAGGGGTACCGAGGACCCATGCCGAGCCCCAATGTAAAAACCCTTCCCAAACCAGGCGAGGTGTGGCTGAGCTGCCCGCCCTTCCTGATGATGGCTCGGATCGTCGCCGTCGACCCCGACGGCGAGACCCCGGTGGTCAGCTATGAGCTGCACGACGATGACGGCTCGCTTCTGCAGGCGGTCGAGCACGCGACACTCGACTCCGGCTGGTGGCATACATTCAAGCGCCTCGAACCGCGCTTCGGCTGAGCGCTCAACAAAGCTTGCGCCGGGTGCCGGGATCGGTCAGGATCCGCCGATGCACGTGCCCGCGAAGCTCCTGGCGCTGATCGTCGCGCTCGCCTGCACGGCCGCGCTCGCCGCCCCGGCCGCGGCCAAGCCGACCGCCAAGCTGGCGAACTCCCACGCCTGCAAGGACATGAAGTGGGCCTACATCAACGGGATCAGGGTCAGGGGCGTCAGCTGCCCGCAGGCGAAGCGAGTAATCGTCCGCTACGTCCGGCTGATGAACGAACGCCTCCAGCACGACTGGGAAATTACCGTCCTCGGTTTTACCTGCGACCTCACCGGCAAGGACTACTACGGTGACTCCCACAAGTGCGCGGCCAGCGGCGGACGCGGGATCGTCTTCCGCCGCGGCACCCACTGACGAAGGGCGACTGGGCGGTCAGCCCCCGGCGGCGCCAACCGCCGCCAGCGCATCCTCGGCGCTGTCGAAAACGAGGCCGTTGGCGGTCAAGCCGGTCATCGAAAGCACGCGCAGAACCTGGTCGGAGGGGGCGTATACGGCGAGACGGCGGCCCCCCTCCTGCATCCGGTTATGGGCACGGAGAATCACCGCGATGCCCGACGAGTCGATGAAGTCACAGCGGTCGAGGCCGACGAGGACGAAGTCGCACTCGGCCACCGCGACGGTTAGGACCTCGTCGAGTTGGCCGGCAACAGCCAGGTCCAGCTCGCCCTCGATTCGAATATCCCGACAGCCGGGCCGCAGATCGTTGGTCGTGACTTTGAAGCGCTGCATCAACGTAGATCGACTCGCAGGTCGAACCCCATGCCTCTCTATAGAAGTGACACCGCGGCGCTTTCGCCCGGAGTATCAAGGCGATCCTAACGGATGAACTTGGGCACGAGCCAGGGTTGCGACGCCTATGACAGCGGGTAGGTGGGGGCGATGAGCGGCTATGCCCCTGCAGAGAAGCAACCGCCGTTCGGCCCTTACCTGGCGTTCATGAGCATCTTCGCGTCCTTGGTCGGCACCGCCCTGACAATCGCCAAGCGTCGAGATCGCCAGCTGCCGGAGCAGCTCGACGCCGGCCAGTTGATGCTGATCGGCACCGCCTCCCACAAAGTCAGCCGGATGATCGCCAAGGACAAAGTGACGAGCCCGCTGCGAGCCCCCTTCACCGAACTCGAAGGCAAGGGCGGGCCGGCCGAGCTGGAGGAGCGCTCGCGCGGGACCGGCATGCGCAAAGCAATCGGCGAGCTCCTTACCTGCCCCTTCTGCCTCGACCTCTGGGTCGTTGCCGCCTTCTCGATCGGACTGCTCTTCGCTCCCCGCGTAACCCGCTTCGTCGCCTCCCTGTTCGCGGCGCTGACCATCTCCGACTTCTTCCAGATCGCCTACAGAGCCGCCGAGGACAAGGGGCTCGGTTAGCCATGCCGCAGGACGCCAGCGACAATCGCTACCTGGGCATCTACCTGAACGACCACCTGGCGGGGGCGGCGGGAGGGGTCGAGCTGGCTCGCCGCCTGCGGTCGAGCAACAACGGCGACCCGGAGCTGGGCGAGCCGCTGGCGCGGCTCTGCGCCGAGATCGAGGCCGACCGCGAGACCCTGGTGCGGCTGACCAAGCGGCTCGGAATCCGTCGCGACCCAGTCAAACCAAAGCTGGCTGTCATCGCCGAGCGCCTCGGCCGGTTGAAGCCGAACGGCCACCTGCGCGGCCAATCGCCGCTCAGTCCGGTGCTCGAGCTGGAGATCCTGGCGAGCGGGATCGGCGGCAAGCTGCAGCTCTGGAACGCACTCGAGCAGAGGTTCGGCGGCTCGCTCGAGGGATTCGACTTCCAGGCCCTGGCCGAGCGCGCCGACCGCCAGGGTCAAGAAGTCGAAGACCTGCACATGACGGCCGCGAAGCGGGCCTTTTCCGCCTAGACCAGGACACCGTCGCAAGCGAGGACGTGCAGTCGCACCGTGGTCCCGCGCTCGGTCGAGCGGATCTGAACCAGGTCGCAGAGCTGGTTCGCGAGCCAGAGGCCGCGGCCCCCCACCTGCGAGATGCTGGGACGCAGGCGGCCGACCAGCGGCTCGTCGATCAGGCCGCGGTCCTCGACCTCGGCGAGGAGATGGTCCTCCTCGCGCCAGAGCCGCAGGGTGCCGTGGCCACCGCCGTGCACGACGCTGTTGGCGGCGAGCTCGCTGGCGGCGGTGACCAGGTCGGCGACCGCCCGCGTGTCGAGCCCGGCACGCTCGGCCGCTCGAGCGGCGCGGCGCCGCACCTCACCGAGGCCGGCGACCCCGAAGGTGAGGACGTCGGGGCTCGACTGGGGCGGCGGCAGCTCTTGGCCCAGGCAGTCGGGCTCGGCTTCGAAGCGGTCGCTCTCCTCGGTGCGCCCCCGGCGTGAGACGTTGCCGTGGGAGAGGCCAACCCTCGACAGCACCTCGTCGCCGAGCGTCTCCGCGTCGTAAGGGCAGAGCAGGCTCCATTCCGAGCCCCGGGCGAAGGCGAGGTTGAGCAGGCCCTCGTGGCAGTGGCACTCCTCCAGCGCCGCCTCTGAGCGGGCCGCCCAGGCCGGTTCGCCGATCCCCCGCACCGACATCCCCTCGTGATCGTCGACGAAGTCGCGCCAGAGGGGGATGATCGAGGCAGGGTTGTGGCCGACCTTCTGCATGTCGAGGAAGAGCACCCGCTCGGCGTCGGGGCCGAGCTCCTCGGCGATCAGCGCGCCCTTGTCCTCGGCGACGGCGATCAGCAGCGGTTCGCCGGCGATCAGAGCCTCGTGCACGAACGGCATGGTCCCCGCCAGGTACTCCTCCGCCCCCGCGTAGATCAGTGCCTGGTGTTGGAAACCGCGCTGTTCCATGGCTCTAGCTCTTCGGTTCTGTCTTCCCGGCGAGCGCCATTCGAAACGGGGTTTTGCCCGCGTTGCCGTGGGGTAGTCAGACGACTGGCACAACGGTCACAGCGCCGATTGTGTCGGGAGGCGCACCGCTCACTTCTCACGGCCGGCAGCACGGGGATTGGGAGAGGTCGACGAACATCATCCAGCCCGACCCCAGCCGGAGGAGAAATGCGCTTGGCGGCAACCCCAGAGAACGACAGGCCCCCCAGTCCGAAACCGATCATCCGCGACCCCGAAGCCGACCCGACGCTGAAGCGCGACCGGCTGTTGCAGCGGGTGCGGGCGGCGCGACGGCACCTGTCCCAGGTGAGCGGGACGATCCCCAGGGTGCAGTGACGGCCGGGATAGGCGCCGGCTCCTCGGGGTATCGGGACGGCATGTCCGATCGACCGGCCACGCCAGCGGAGAACAACCAGCACGATTCGGTCCGAGCGGAGATTTCGCGCGAGATGGTGCGGCTCTACAAGGAGCTCTTCGGGCGCGGGCCGACCAAAGCCCGGACGGAGTTCGCCGGACCCAACATCGTCATCTGCTCGCTGGAGAACACCTTCACGCCGGCCGAGCGCAGCCTCGCCGAGATGGGAGAGCACCAGCGCCTGCGGGACACCCGCATCTACTTCCAGTACGCGACCTCGGAGAAGTTCCGCGAGATCATCGAACGGGTGACCGGGCGCAGCGTGCGCGCCTTCATCAGCGGCATCGACGCCGAGGTCGACGTCTGCGCCGAGGTCTTCTATCTCGAGAGCGAGGACTGAGCGGCGCCGCTAGGCGCCGCTCCCGTTCTTCCGGGCCTGCTTGGCCGCTCCGGCTTTCTCCTCCAGCCGCTGGGCTTCGCGCTCGGTCGCCGCGGCCTGCTGTTTGGCCGCGATGCTCTCTTCCTTGGCCTCGAGCTTCTCCAGCTGGGCGGTCGTCTCCGCTTTGGCGTTGGCCCGCTTCGCTTTCGCCGCTGCTTTAGCCGCTTTCTCCTTCTTTTTCGCCTCGGCTTTCTTCGCCCGGCTCTCGCGCTCGCGGCGGCGCTTCTCCGCTTCGCGCTTCTGCTGCTCGGCCTGACGGCGGGCCCCGGCCGCGGCCTCGTCGGCCGCCTCCTCGACCCGCGCCCGGCGCTGCTCGGTCTCGAGCTCGCGCGCCTCGGCCTGCTCACGCAGCCGGTCGGCGCGCTCGCGCTCTCTATCCGCCGGCGAGGGGGTCTTCAGGCCGCCGACGGCGCCGACGGCGAAGTCGAACGGCGCCCGGGCCAGCCTCAGCGACCCCCCGACGACCGCCTTGGGAACGGTAAGTATTGACATCAGCTCTTCTCCTTGGAATCGATCGCTGCCGCGGCCTCTTCGGCGCGGTCGGCTTCGCGCTGCAGCTCGGCCGCATCGCGTTTCGCTGCGTCCTGCTCGGCGGCCGACTGTTGCCGTTCCGCCTCGGACCGCTGTTCGGCGGAGAGGCGCCCGCGCTCGGCTGCCGCCTTCTCCGCTCGAGCTCGAGCGGAGGCCTCGCGCTGCTCCTCGGCACGCATCTTCTCGGCCTCCTCCTCTGCCTCGATCTCCGTCGCCTCCAGTTCGGCCTCGTGGCGCTCGGCTTCGGTCTCGGCCCGTTCGGCCTCGATCCCGGCCTCCGCCTCCGCGCGCTCGGCCTCGGCGGCCTTCTCGGCGGCCTCCGCCTGAGCGTCGGCTCGAACCTCCTGCACCCGGCCCTCGCGATGCAGCTCGTCACGGCCCAGCGCCGCGCCTGCGGCCTGCTTCGCGCGTCCGACGATTTTGCCCAGGGGCCCTCCGGCCACCTGCTCTTGCTTACTCAAGCTGTACTCCTTCCTCCTCGGTCTCCCTTTCACCTCCGAGTACCCCGTGGGGATAAGCCGAACCGGACAGGGGTCACACTCCCGTCAATAGCGCAGGACCGCCGCGACTCCTTCGGCCTCCGCCAACAGCGCCGCCGTCTCACCGCGCACCACCGTCACCTGGGCGCTGCTGGCGAGCGCCCCGCGGACCAGCGACTCGGCCACGGCACGGTCGATTGCGGCATCGAGGACGAGGTGATCGACCCTTCCCTCCGCCAGCGCCTCCCCGGTCTCCTGGGGACCACCGGCACCGCGACTGCCGCCCTTGACCTCGGCCATCGCGCGCTCGACCACTGTCTGGTCGCGCTCTCCGTCGAGACGGGATACGGCTGCGACCGCCACCTCCCCCACCTGACCTTTCGGGGCGGAGATCAGGTCCGCGTCGCCACCGTGGGTCAGCTCTACCTGGGGGAAGTTGAAGCCACCCTCGAAGCTCTCGAAATCGTGAGCAGGGCCGAAGGCGATCGCCCCGCCAAAGCCGTCCCCGGCGACCCGGTTGGCGACCAGGCCGCCGCACTCGCAGAGAAAGCGCTGGCGGTTGTGCTCCAGCCGCTCGTCGAACTGATCATGCCCGGAGGAGCCGACACCCTGGGCGCGAGCCGGGTTGCTGGTGCTCTGCGCCTTGCGCTCGCGCCAGTCGAGGCTGGTGATCGTCAGCTCCCAGTCCTCGAGCTCCTCGATCGCCCCTTCGACGCAGCTCAGCAGCCGCACCCGCTCGGCCGAGAGCAAGGCGATCGCGCGGGGGGTGCCGCGGCCGCGCAGCTCCAGCAGTTGCGCCATCGCCGGCTCGGAGCCAAACTCAACGCAGACATCGGCAGGGGCCACTCCGGAGCCAAACCAGTGCTCGGCTCCCCCCTTCTCGGCCACCTCGACAAAGCCGACTTCGCCCCTGGGCGGCGGCCGCAGATCGCCGTCTTCAAACCGTTCGGTCAGCCGCTTCGCCGTCGCCCGCAGCGCCACCCGGCGCTCGTGCTCGGCCTCCTTCTGCGCGTCGAGAACCGTGTCGAGACCGTTGCGCAGCTCGGTCCGCCAGGCGCCGCCGCGGTCGGCGGGGTCGAAGCCGAGATAGACGGAGAGAACGCCGAGGGGCGGGCGCCATTCGCTCAGCTCGCGGGCGTCCTCCAGGGTGGGTTGGGTCATCGACTGGCCTCCTTGATCGGGTGCGCTTCGGCTACCCGCGAGGGTGAGTAGCCGAACCGCACCCGCCGGAGGCCAGACCTAGCCAGCGGCTCCTGAGTAGCGCAGGGAGCCGGGGGTGTCGAGGTCCTCGCCGGTCTCCAGCAGGGTCTTCAGGCCGGAGAGGATCATCGGCCAGCCGCCGTAGAGTTCGTCGTTGGCCTCGGCGCCCAGCTGGTCATGGGTGACCCGCAGGCGGCAGGAGGTTCCGACCGGCTCGATCTCCCAAGTCACCCGCGACTCGCCTTCCTTCTGCACGTCCTCGCTCCACAGCGCGGTGAAGCTCTGCACCAGCCGCCGCGGCGGCTCGACCTCGAGGTTCTTCCCGCCGGCGATCTCGATCACCCCGGGGACCGAGGCCTTGTACTCGGAGCCGGGGGTCCAGTCCGACACGGTCCCGACCCCGAAGCTGTAGCGGGCGCGCATCTGCTCGCTGGTGATCGCCTCCCAGAGGCGCTCCGGCGTCGTCTTGATGTAGATCTCGAACACGGTCATCGAACCGCGCCCGCCAACCACGGTGTAGGCGTTGTCGTCATTCATCACTCGTCCTCCAGTTCGGTCTTGAGCTCGCTGAGCGCCGAGGCCCAGGGCTCCGCGTACTTGCTCACCCAGCGGTCGTGGATGAGCCGGATCGGGACAGGGTTCAGGTAGTGCAGCTTTTCGCGGCCGCGCCGCTTCGTCGTCACCAGGCCTGCCTCCTCCAGCAACTTGAGGTGCTTCATCACGCCGAAGCGCGACATCGGCAGGCCCTCTTCCAGGGCGCTCAGCGACTGCCCGTCCCGCTCGAAGAGCCGATCGAGAAGTTGACGGCGGGTCGAATCCGCCAGCGCCTTGAAGACCTCGTCCATGGATGGAAATTATAGGTGACTAAATAGTCACATGTCAAGGTACACACCTAGTTGGCTAGACAGCTAGGTACCTAGTTGACACCGTATATGTCTTGCTTTAGGTTCCTCGAACGTTCAAGAGCGTTCTCGCAGGGAGAGCGCTCGCTTCTATCTCTATGGGGAGGAAATAAATGCAAGCGATCAAACGCTTGGCCATGCTCGTTTGCGCGCTCGCGCTGTTCGCCGTTCCGGCGACCGCGAACGCGGCGATCGTGACCAAAACGATCGACTACGGCCCGTACACGATCCCGGCCGGCAACGGCGACCCGCACGACCATGAAAACGCGGGGATGATCACCAACAAAATCGTCAACAACATCGCCAAGCCGTGCACCGGCTGCTCGATCATCGGCGTCACGCCCGACCTCGTCTACGAAAACGGCAGCAAAGCGACGATCAGCCAGGGCCCGATGTTGCACCACGCGATGTTCGCCGCCCAGTCGAGCGGCAAGTCCGACGTCACCTGCGCCGGCAAAGGGCCGGGCCTGCTGGGCGAAAGGTTCTTCGCCTCGGGCGATGAGCGGACCCCGGTCGACCTCGAATCGCTGCCCTACGGCTACAAGGTCAACAGCTCCGAGACCTGGAACATGGTCTTCGACCTGATGAACTGGGAAACGACCAGCAAAACGGTGAAAATCCGGGTGACCTGGAAGTACGCGACGGGCACCGACCACACCAGCCGGGCGCCGCTGCGGCCGGTCTGGATGGACGCCAACCAGTGCTCGCTGAACTCCTACATCACGGTTCCGACCGGGCTCAGCGACACGCATTACGAATGGAAATCGACCATCGGCGGCAAACTGATCGCCGCTGCCGGTCACATCCATGACCACGGCGTCAACATCGAATTGACCAACAAAACCGCCGGAGAAGCCCTGCTCTGCAACTCGGTCGCTGGCTACGGCGGCGCAGGCTACGAAACCCCGGACGGTCGTAAACACGTCTCCTCGATGAACGTCTGCAAAGGCAATCCGGTCGCAACGTTCACCAAAGGCGACACGATCCGACTGCACGGGATCTACAACGTGCCGGAAGGACACCACCTGATCGACGACGCGATGGCGATCGCGATCATGTACATCGGCTAGCGCCTCGAGCCGAAGCACCTCGAGCCGGCCCCCACTTGGGGGCCGGCTCTTTCTTTTGGCTCTGCCCACGAGCGCTAGCGCTCGCAGCCGCGAACCGAGTCGAGGCCGGGGCCGGGGCGGCAGCGGTCGAAGCCGCGGCCGCCGCGCAGCCGGTCGGATCCACGCCCGCCCTTCAGCACGTCGTTACCGGCGGAGCCCTTCAGCAGGTCCGGACCGCCGCGGCCGATCAGACGGTCGGGACCGGCCCCGCCAAAGACGCGGTCGGCGGCCGAGCCGGAGGCGACGCGGTCGGCACCGCTGCCGGCGCAGACGAGATCGCGCCCGGCGAGACCGACGACCCGGTCGTTGCCGGCAAGTGCGGCGATCACGTCGGGGCCGGGGGTCCCGAACAGCACGTCGTCGCCCGTCGTCCCGCTGACCGTGGCGGCGACGCCGCGGCAACTGACCGTGCCGAGAACCAGGGTCGAGACCGTCGCTTTGTTGTTCGAGTTGACCGGGTCTTTCTGGTCGCCCTTGACCGTGGCGCTGTTGCGGATCGTGCCGGTTTTACGCGGGACGACGACGATCGTCACCTGGGCCGGAGCGCCGCCGTAGTTGACGCCGATCGGGTTGAGCGAGCCGATCGCGCAGGTCACCTTGCCGCCCTGCGCCGCGCAGGGCCCGGCTGGGCCAGAGGCGGAGACGAGGTCGACGCCTTTCGGCAGGTTGTCGGTCACGGTCACGCCACTGGCCGGCGAAGAACCGAGGTTTTCGACCCCGATCGTGTAGGTGAGGCCGGCACCGACCCGAACCGGATCGGGGCTGTCGGCCTTGGTGATCTTCAGGTTCGCGGAACCGGCCTGCGCGGCGGAACCGACATTGGCAAATACGAAGGCGGCGAACAGGACGGCTGGGACCATCCCCAGGGCCAGCCGGAGCCCCCGCCTGTGGCTGGAATTCGTTTGATTCATCGCGGCCTTCCTTCCGGTAGGTCTCATTGCTGATGAAACGACCTAGGGGTGGCTGTGTCAGTTCTCACCTTTATACCCCCTAGGGGTATGGTACGATGGGTCCATGAACACCGCCGAACACAGCCTCAATGCCGTCGCCCTCTCCGCCACCGTCCATTGCCTGACCGGCTGCGCGATCGGCGAGGTGGCGGGGATGGCGATCGGGACCGCACTCGGGTTCTCCGACCTCGGCACCATCGCCCTGGCGGTGGCCCTCGCCTTCCTCTTCGGTTACACGCTGACCAGCCTGCCGCTGCTGCGGGCCGGGATGGCACTGGGAGCGGTGATCCCGATCGCCCTCGCCTCCGACACCCTCAGCATCGCCGTGATGGAGATCGTCGACAACCTGATCATGGTCGCCGTGCCGGGGGCGATGGACGCCGGGCTCGACAGCCTGCTGTTCTGGGGCAGCCTCGCCTTCGCCCTGTTGATCGCCGGCCTGGTCGCCTGGCCGGTCAACCGCTGGCTGATCGCCCGTGGCAAAGGTCACGCCGTGGTCCATCAGACCGGCGTGCACGGATGAACGCGGCAGAGCTGGCCAGAGCCGACTAGAGCTCGACCGAGCCGTCGATCACGGCCTCGGCCCGGCCGCCGACCCAGACCGTCCCGTCCCCGTCCTGGGAGATCTCGATCCGGCCGGCGCGTTCGATCGCGCCACCCTGCGTGGCCACGAAGGGGGCAGTCAGTTGGCCGTTGCCGAGCAGCCACTGGGCGACCGAGGCGTTGAGGCTGCCAGTCACCGGATCCTCGGCGGCGAGGCCGTTGACCGGCGCCCAGGCACGCACCTCGAGCACCGCCTCCGATCCGGGCGGGTGGAAGCCGACGGCACCGAGGTCGAAGTCGAGGGCGCCGGGTCGCAGCTCCAGCACCCGCTCGGCGCTCTCGAGCAGAGCGGCGATCCAGCCGGGGCCGTTGTCCACCCACTCGACCGCGAGCATCTCGTCTCGCTTCACCCCGAGCGCGTCGGCGACCCGCGCGGCGTCCTCGTCCGAGGCCGGGCCCGAGCGCACCAGCGGCGGCGCCGCGAAGGCGAGACCGTAATCGCCCCGCCGGATCCGGACCAGGCCGGCGTCGCACTCCTGGACGATCTCGCCAGCGTCGCGCGCCTCTCCCCCGCCCTGCAACCAGGCGTGGCAGGTACCGAGGGTCGGGTGGCCGGCGAAGGGCAGCTCGAGCACGGGAGTGAAGATCCGCACTCTGTAGTCGGCGTCGGGACGGGTCGGCGGCAGCACAAAGGTGGTCTCGGCGAGGTTCGTCCAGCGCGCGAACCGCTGCATCTCCTCATCGCCGATGCCCTCGGCGTCGAGCACCACCGCCACCGGGTTGCCCGAGCAAGGCCCGCTGCCGAAGACGTCGACCTGGCTGAAGCGGCGGGACACGGCCCCATTCTCCCAAAGCGGCCGGGGCGACCGACGACTACCGGCCTGGCAGGTTCAGCTCCCGCTGACGTAGAGCGGCGACGGGGCCGTGACTGTGAAGATCGCCTCCCAAGTCTGATTGGGGCACCCAAACGCGGAGGCTGTCGTTTCGACGAGGAGTTCGGCATGGGGCGAACCGGCGACGATGGCGGCGTTTATCCCGGTGGCGCCGACCGTGTACGTGCAGAAGCTGTCTTTGTAGACGAGACCGGTCCATGTGCCCCGCCCTTCGAAGCTTTTGTTGAACTGATGGATTTCCATCGTTCCCGCTTTGACCAACTGCTTCGCCCTAAGGCATCCACCCCAGCTGAGGGAAGTGAAGGCGATGGTCACTGTCGAGCTCGACCCGCCCGCTTTGGTCACTTCAGCGGTAAAGCTGGATTCGGTACAGCCGTCTTCGAACCCTGTGAAGAGCGTTTTTTCTCCGGACCTCAGTTCGCCGGCGATTTTCGTGCCGACGGGATAGGCAGCGGGACAGGGGTCTTTTTTTTCTCCGCAGAGAACGGTCGCAGAAGCGGGGGCCGCCAATGACAGGACACCCAAAAGGGTGACAGCGGCGACAGCAGCGAGCGATTTCAGAATGATCAAGATTTGTTGATCTTACATCTCTCCGCCTGCGACGTGCAACTCCAGCGCGTGAATCTGGTCCTGCCCGTAAGAGCCGGTTTGAACCGGCCCGGCGGCGCTGATCAGGTCACCGTGACCCGGCAGGGGATGCGGGCGCAAGCCCTTGCGAACGTCGATCGCGGTCAGGCCGGGAAGGGTGATCCCCTGCGGGTCGGCGATTACGAAGTGGGCGTCCCCGTCTCCGTCGGGGTCGACCGCCTCGACGTAGACGATCCGCCCTTCGGTCGTCCGGCAGGCCGGGTGCCCCGGCGGGCAATGCGAGGGCTCGACCTTCTCGGCAGCGTCGACGCGACCGCGAGGAGCGTCGCTATCCGGCGCCTGTTGCGGTCTCGGCGCCTGCTCGTCGCTCCCGCAGCCGGCGAGAACGGCGAGGGCGAGAAAGCAAAGGAGCGAACCTGCGAGACCGCGGCGCACCGGCGAAGTATCGCCGAGCTGCCGCGGTCCCCGATGCGTCCTAGTGGCGGCGGTCCTCGCCGTCATTGTTGTCGGCGTCGTAGGGCTCACGCGAGCCCGACTTCGCCAGGCCGCGGCTGACCATGTAGCCGACGGCGACGATGGCGACGTAGAGCCAGGCCTGCTTGGCGATGAACTCGTCGGTCCCCGAGGTGTCCCCACCCTTGATCGAGGCGGCGGCGACGAGGATGCCGACGATCACCACGACCATGGCCCAGAACTCGGTCGTCTTGAACGCTTGTTTGGTCTCCGTGGAGAACCTTCGTATCGCGCTACTGCGGCTGGCGGAGCGGTCGGTACCCGCCCTCACGCCGTCGGCGCGGGTCGTTGCTGACTCCATGCTTGTTCCTCCTAGATGGTGTGTTCCCAAGATCCGCGCGCTTCAGGACGAGACAACGCGACTTGGTCAGTAATCCCGAGAAACGGTGGGTCCCAGCGGCGACTGGTGGAACGGCAGGGAATCCGCCTCGGGACAAGTCAGGTACCCCCGATGCGAAGCGAGGAAACCGTTCCCCCTGCTACATGCGGTAGATCGGGGCCGCCGATTCCTCCAGCGGCGCGTTGGCGCAGGCGGCGAGCGCAAGGCTCAAAACGTGACGGGTGTCGCGGGGGTCGATAACGCCGTCGTCCCAGAGACGGGCGGTCGAGTAGAAGGGGCGGCCCTGCTCCTCGTAGAGGTCGTGGAGCAGCTCGGCAGTCTCCGGCTGGCCGACCTCTTTCATCACCGCCGCCGCCATCTCGCCGCCCATCACCGAGATGCGGGCGTTGGGCCACATGAAGAGGAAGCGGGGCGAGTAGGCGCGGCCGCACATCCCATAGTTGCCCGCGCCAAAGGAGCCGCCGACGATCACGGTCAGCTTCGGTACCCGCGCGGTCGAGACCGCGGCGACCATCTTCGCCCCGTCCTTGGCGATCCCGCCCTGCTCGTACTTGGAGCCGACCATGAAGCCGTTGACGTTCTGGACGAAGACGAGCGGGATGCGGCGGTGGTCGCAGAGCTGGACGAAGTGGGCGCCCTTGAGGGCGCTCTCGGAGAAGAGGATGCCGTTGTTGGCGACGAGGCCGACCGGGTGGCCGTCGATGTGGGCGAAGGCGCAGACCAGGGTTTTCCCGTACTTCTCCTTGAACTCGCGCAGCTCGCCGCCGTCGACGACCCGGCGCAGGACCTCGCGGATGTCCCAGGGGGCGCGGGAGCCGATCGGGACTACGTCGAGGATTTCCTCCGGATCGTCGGCGGGCGGCCGCGGCTCGATCCGCGCCCAGGGCGGCGCCGGCTCGACTGGCAGGGTGGCGACTATTTCGCGCAGGATCTGGAGGGCCTCGGCGTCGTCGGCGGCGAGGTGGTCGGCGACGCCGGATTTGCGGGCGTGGACGTCGCCGCCGCCGAGCTCCTCCGCGGTCACCTCCTCCCCGGTCGCCGCCTTCACCAGCGGCGGGCCGCCGAGGAAGATCGTCCCCTGGTGGCGGACGATCACGGTCTCGTCGCTCATCGCCGGCACGTAGGCGCCGCCGGCCGTGCAGGAGCCCATCACCGCCGAGATCTGCGGGATCTCCCGCGCCGACATCGTCGCCTGGTTGAAGAAGATGCGGCCGAAGTGCTCGCGGTCGGGGAAGACTTCGTCCTGCAGCGGCAGGAAGGCGCCGCCGGAATCGACCAGATAGATGCAGGGGAGCCGGTTCTGCAGGGCGACCTCCTGGGCGCGGAGGTGCTTCTTGACCGTGATCGGGTAGTAGGTGCCGCCTTTGACGGTGGCGTCGTTGGCGACGATTACGCAGCGGCGGCCGCTGACCGTGCCGACCCCGGTGACGATCCCGGCGCCGGGCGCGGCGTCGTCGTACATCCCGTGCGCCGCCAGCGGCGAGAGCTCGAGGAAAGGGGTGCCGGGATCGCAGAGGTCCTCGACCCGTTCGCGGGCGGTCAGCTTGCCGCGGCTGCGATGGCGCTCGACCGACTTCTCGCCGCCGCCGCCGTGGACGCGCTCCAGCTCGGCCCGCAGCTCGGCGATCAGCGCCAGGTGCTTCTCGCGGGCGCCCTCGACCGCGGTGCTCATGAGGTGCGCTCCGGGTGCCACTCGACCGGGCCGGCGACGAGGACGTGCGAGCCGAGCGGGCGGCCGAGCACCTCCTGCGCGACGGCGGCGGCCGCGATCAGCTTGGGCAGGTCGATGCCGGTCTCGATCCCCATCTCGTGCAGCATCGAGACCAGGTCCTCGCTGGCGACATTGCCGGTCGCGCCGGCCGGAACCGGGCAGCCGCCGAGCTCGCCGAAGCTCGACTCGAAGGAGTCGACCCCGGTCTCCAGCGCCGCCAGGACGTTGGCCAGCGCCTGGCCGCGGGTGTCGTGGAAGTGGGCGGTCAGCTCGACTCCGGAGAGCTCCTCGTGGGCGCGGCGGAAGAACTCGCCGACCTGGATCGGATTCGCCATCCCGGTGGTGTCGCCGAAGCCGATCTCGACCGCGCCGGCGGCCGCGAGCCGTTCGGCGATCTCGAAGACGCGCTCGATCGGCACGTCGCCCTCGTAGGGGCAGCCGAAGCTGGTGCTGATCACGCCCTCGCAGCGCAAGCCCTCCTGGGTGGCGTGGGCGAGCACGTGCTCGACGTTCTCGAGCGATTCCTCCACCGAGCGGTTGAGGTTGTGGCGGTTGTGGGTCTCCGAGGCGGAGAGGAAGACGTTGACCTCGTCGATCTTCTCGCGCACCTCGAGCGCCGCCTCCAGCCCGCGCAGGTTCGGGACCAGGACGCTGACCGAGACCTCGTCGGGGATCGCTGCCCGTTCCAGCACCTCGCGCCCGTCGGCCAGCTGCGGGATCACGTCGGCGCGGACGAAGCTCGTCACCTCCAGCCGCCGTACCCCGGTCCGGGCCAGCATCTCGACCAGCCGCACCTTGTCCTCGGTGGCGATCGTCTCCGGCTCGTTCTGGAAGCCGTCGCGGGGGCCGACCTCGCGGATGCGGACCGCCTTCGGGATCACGGCGCTTAAGCCCCCAGGGCGCGGGCGATAACCATCTGCTGGATCTCGTCGGTCCCCTCGCCGATCGTGAGGATCTTGGCGTCGCGGTAGAAGCGGCAGACCGGGTACTCCTCGATGTAGCCGTAGCCGCCGTGGATCTGGACCGCCTCCTCGCAGCAGCGGACCGCGAGGCGGCCGCTCTTCAGCTTCGCCTGG
>DASTSW010000105.1:0-36837 GCA_035760445.1 Solirubrobacterales bacterium
ACATCAGCGCCACGACTACGGCTGCGCGGGTCGCGGCGATGTCGATCCCCAGGGGGCTGTCGGTCCCGTAGAGGGTCAGCAGGACCAGGCTGGCGACGATCGTCGGTAGCGCGAAGGGGAGGTCGATGACCGCGTTGATCAGGCTCTTGCCGGGGAATTCATCGCGGACGAGCAGCCAGGCGAGGATGGTGCCGAAGAACGCGTTGAGGAGGACGACGATCAGCGAGCAGACGACCGTCAGCTTCAGGCTCTTGACGGCCAGCGGCTGGGTGACCTGTTCCCAGAAGTGGCCGATTCCGCCGGTGAAGGCGTCGCTGGCGACGGCGGCAAGCGGCAGCAGCACGATGATGCTCAGGTAGAGCACCACCATGCCGTTGCCGACGCCGGTGCCGACCCCGGGCAGGCGCAGGCCTGCCCGGGACGTGGCGGGAGCGGGGAGGTTTGCCGGGTGTGCCTCCATCAGCCGCTCGTCGAGACTCCGAGTTCCTTCTCGATCTGGGCGACCGAGCCGCTTTCGTCATCGAAGAACTCGTCGTTGACTTTGCTCCAGCCACCGAACTGGTCGATCTCGAAGAGATCGGCCGGGGTCGGGAACTGTTTCTCGTCGACGAGCTTCGGGTTGACCGGGCGGTAACCGTTTTCGGCCCAGATTTCCTGCCCCTCGTCCGACCAGATGAAGTCCAGGAAGTCCTGGGCGGCCGGCTCCGGCGCGGATTTGGTCACCGCGATCGGGGTTTCGATCTGAATCGTCGAGGGCGGGATCACGTATTCGACGTCTTCGCCCTCCTCTTCGGCTTTGATCGCCTCGTTCTCGTAACCGAGGAGCACGTCGCCCTGGCCCTGGGTGAAGGCCGAGAGCGCGTCGCGAGCGCTACCCGGCTGCGCGACTGCCTTTTCGAGCAGGGTCTTGACCGCGGCCAGCGCCTCGTCGGGCGATTTACCGGCGTTGATCTGCGAGCCGTAGACGGCCATGATGTTCCAGCGCGCGGCGCCGGAGCTGAACGGGTTCGGGGTGATCACGTCGACGTCCTTGGTGAGCACGTCGTCGATGGATTTGATCCCCTCTGGGTTGCCCGAGCGGACGGTGATCACGACCACCGAGTTCTGGGCGATGCCTTTGTATTTGTTGTTGGTCCAGTCTTTGGCGACGAGGCCGCCTTCGTCGACGAGCCTTTCCATGTCGCCGGCCTGGGCGAAGTGGACCACCGATGCGGGCTGACCCGCTACTACCGCGCGGCTCTGATCGCCGGACGCGCCGAACGAGTTGCTGAAGCTGACACCGCTGCCTTTGTCGCTTTCCTCGAAAGCGGGCTCGAGGTTTTCGGTGTAGACGGCTTCTGGGGTGGAGTAGCCGACCACTGACAGCTCGCCGCCTCCAGAGGAGCCGGAGTCCGAGCTGGTGGTGTCGTCACCACCGCCGCAACCAGCGGCAAAGACCGCGAGGAGCAGTACGAGAAGCGCGGCCGGGAGGCCGATCTTCACGCTGCGCCGCCGGGTAGTGCGAGCGTTCCGCATCAAAAAGTTTCCTTCCTATGTCGACTGACTTACTTTGTTGAGCAGCTTAGTGCTCAATGAGGCGGGCACCGTAGCACAAAGTCGATCAGGAAAGTAGGGAATGCTGATCCGAATTCCGGGATTTCAAGTCAACATTCCCTTTCCGGCATAGGATGCGCCGATGAGCATCGACGCCATTCGCACCCCCGACGAGCTGCTCGAGGGGCTGCCCGACTATCCGTTTGAGTCCAACTACCGGGAGGTCGACGGGCTGCGGCTCGCGCACCTCGACGAGGGGGAGGGGGACCCGGTCGTCTTCTTCCATGGCGAGCCGACCTGGTCGTTCCTCTGGCGCAAGGTGATCCCGCCGGTCCGCGACGCCGGCTTCCGCTGCATCGCCCCCGACTACGCCGGCTTCGGCCGCTCCGACAAGCCCACCGACCTCGGCTGGTACACCTACGATCGCCACGTGGAGCTGATGGCGGCGCTGCTCGAGGAACTCGATGTGCGCAACGCGACCGCCGTCGTCCACGACTGGGGCGGGCCGATCGGGCTGCGGCTCGCGGTCGAGCACCCCGACCGCTTCAGCCGCATCGTGATCATGGAGACCGGCCCCTTCACCGGCCGCCAGAAGATGAGCGACGCCTGGTTCGCCTTCCGCGACTTCGTCCGCAACAACGAGGACGTGCCGGTCGGGTTCCTGGTCAAAGGCGGCTGCAAGCACGACCCGGGCGACGAGGTGGTCGCCGCCTACGACGCTCCTTATATAGACGGGCCTTCGAAGGCCGGCGTCCGTGCCTTTCCGCTGATCCTGCCGACCGAGCCCGACGCGGTCGGCGCCGCCGAGGGCAAAGCCGTTGCCGACGCGCTGCGGGTGGACGAGCGCCCGGCGCTGGTGCTGTGGGCGGACTCCGACCCGATCCTGCCCTTCTCGGTCGGCGAGCGGGTCTCCAGCGAGCTCAACTTCCCGCCGCCGCGGCCGGTCGAGAACGCTTCCCACTTCCTCCAAGAGGACGCGGGGGCGGAGATCGGACGGACTATCGCTGAGTGGTTGGGGTGAGGGGAACTGGGGTGACCCCCTCCAGGCACATCTCGCTATGGCTCGATGTTGAGTGCCTGGAGGGGGTCACCCCAGTTCCCTAGCCCGCGCCGGTGATTAGGTCGGTCATCTCCTGGTGGGAGTAGCTCTGGAGGAGGCGTACGCGTAGAGGGGGTCCGTCGTCCTCCAGCCAGGTGACCATTCCTGGCCAGTAGTTATTGGGTGGGGTGCCGGGTTGGTGGAAGGCGGAGGAGAAGACCCAGCTGCCGGTGTTGTGGAGGTGGCCGCCGCGGGGGAGGGGCCACTTCGGTTCCTCGGGCAGTGGGCCGCCGCGGTGGGTGTGGCCGTTGATCACGTGGACGTCGTCGATTCCAAGCCGCACCGCCAGCTCTCGTGACGCCGCGACGCCGCTGCGGAAGATCGCAGGCGGCCGCACGTCGGGCTCGAAGTCCGCTCGCAGCAGGCCGTTGAGGCCGCGGATCGCGACCGGAAAGCCGGCCCGGGCAGCGCGGGTGCCGAGCGTTCGCTTGCGCTCTTCGCCGGCCAGCACCTCCCAGGCCTTCTCGAAGGGCCCGTTGCGCCGCCGCCGGACCGGCAGCACCTGGGCCAGGCCGTAGGCGAACCCATATAAGGGGCGCAGCACCTTTTCGTAGTCGGCTGGGGTGGCGCTTCGCGGCAGCGGGCCGGAGAGGCGGACCATCGTCGCCGCCGCGACGCACTCGGCCCGCGGCAGGCTCAGGTGGACGTCCATGTAATGGCCGTGGGTGGCGTAGACGTCCTCGCGCAGCCAGACGCCGGGGTAGGCGATCTGCAACCGGTTGCCGCCGAGCCAGCCGTCGAGCAACGCCGCCGGGCCGGTGTCGGGGGTGTGCCGGTGCTCCAGCTCCAGCGGTGCGCCGTCGACCGAGAGCTGGTCGAGCAGCGGCTCGGCCAGGCGGTGGTCGTGGTTGCCGGGGACGAGGATCACCTCGGCCTCGCCCAGCACTTCACCGAGCTCCTCGAAGAACGGCCGCGCTCGGGCCAGCGAGGGGCCGACGGGAAGATTGCGCAGCTCGACCACGTCGCCGAGCAGGACCAACCGGTCGGCGCCGGCGATCTCCTCCAGCAGCACCCGGCGCACGTCGCGGTCGCGGGCCACGTCCTCGTCGCTGGCGACACCGAGGTGCAGGTCGGAGATGATCGCCGTCCGCATCGGCGCGAGTATGACGTTTGGCTGGCTGGCCAGGGTGGGTACGATCCCCGGATGCAAGGTTTCGGCGAAGAGCTCTTCGCGCCCGTCAACGGCCTCGAGCTCTGTTACCAGGAGATGGGTGACCCCGACGGGGAGCCGCTGCTGCTGGTGATGGGCCTGGCGACGCAGATGATCGCCTGGCAGGAGGAGTTCTGCGAGATGCTGGCCGAGCGCGGCTATCGCGTCGTCCGCTTCGACAACCGCGACATCGGCCGCTCGAGCAGGATCGACTCAGCCGGCGTTCCCGGCAAACTGGCGATGCTTGCCGGGACCGGCAAGCCGCCCTACCTGCTGCGCGACATGGCCGCAGACACCTTCGGGCTGATGGACCACCTCGGAATCGATTCCGCCCACCTGGTCGGCGCCTCGATGGGCGGGATGATCGTCCAGACGGCGGCGATCGAGCAGCCCCAGCGGGTCCGCTCGATCACCTCGATCATGTCGACCACCGGCAGCCGCCGGGTCGGCCACCCGAGCTACCGCACCTTCGGCCTGATGCTGGGCAAGCCGCCGCGCGAGCGCGAGGCGGCGATCGAGCGGGTGATCAAGACCTTCAAGACGATCGGCTCACCCGGCTACCCGTTCGAAGAGGAGCGGGTGCGGGAGATCGCCGGCCTCTCCTTCGACCGCGGCCACAGCGAGGCCGGCATCGCTCGCCAGCTGCACGCGATCACCGCCTCCGGCGACCGCACCCCGGGGCTGCGCAAGCTCGACCTTCCCGCCCTCGTAATCCACGGCAAGAACGACATCCTCGTCAACCCCTCCGGCGGTCGCGCCACCGCGAAGGCGATCCCCGGTGCCCGCCTGCACATGGTCGAGGGCATGGGCCACGACCTGCCTCGGGCGCTGTGGCCGACCTTCGTCGAGGAGATCGCCGCGAACGCGGCGCGGGCGCCAAAGGGCGCCGCCACGCCGGTCGCTTGATGCGGCTGAGAGGAGTCGAACCTCCACGGGCTCTCGCCCACACGGACCTGAACCGTGCGCGTCTACCAGTTCCGCCACAGCCGCGGGAGAAGGCAATCTACTAAAATGCCCCTTCCTCGCCGCTATCGTCTAGGGGACTAGGACGCCGGATTCTCAGTCCGGAAACCGGGGTTCGAATCCCCGTAGCGGTACTAGCTCGCAGGCCTGCCGGTTGATGTGGGACGTAGGTTCGCTTAGGGTACTTTCAGGTACTCAAGCAATCTTCGACCGGGGGTCCCCTTGCCGATCACCGTTTCATCGATGTACGGGCCTCCACCGCAGGAGGTCGCTTATGAACTGGCCCATCTCTCCGATGCGCTCGACGGGGCGATCAGTCCCAAGGAGCTCGATCGCAACCTGATCATCGCCAGCTGGAACCTGCGCGAGTTCGGCAACCTGACGAAGGATTGGAAGAGCGAGAAAGGGGATTCGCCGCAGCGCAACGTCGGCGACGTCCACTACATCGCCGAGATCCTCTCGCGCTTCGACGTCGTCGCCGTCCAGGAGGTGCAGAACAACCTCGAAGCCCTGCGCTTGGCGATGACCCTGCTCGGTCCCGATTTCGGCTTCCACATCACCGACATCAGCGGCGGGGACGAAGGCGACGACGAGCGCCTCGCCTTCATCTACGACCTGCGCCGGGTGAGGCCGTCCGGCCTCGCCGGCGAGCTGACCCTGACCGTGGAGGACCTCGGCGAGTTGCCGCGCGGCGAAGCGGACGAGAAAGACGCCAAAGCCCCGGATCCCCTGGTCGAGGACCTCGACCGGCAGCTGGTGAAACCGCCCTACGTGATGAGCTTCATGACCGCCGGGCGCCCCTTCGTCCTCGCCACCGTCCACATCATCTGGGGAGACAGCGACGATCTCGCCACCCGGGCCCAGGAGGTGGAGGCGCTGGCGAAGATGGTCAAGCGTCTGGCCAAGCCACCCGGTGGCGACAGCGGCGTCGAGTTCCGCTCCAACGTGATCGCGCTCGGCGACACCAACCTGACCGGCCCGGACGACCCGATCTTCAAGGCGCTGGTCGAGAACGGCCTGCAGCCCGACGCCGAAACGCTCGACAAACCGCGAACCGTCTCCGATGCGAAGAACACCGGCAAGGCGATCGCCTACGACCAGATCGCCTGGATCGCCGCGCCGCCCGGCAAACCGGCGCCGCCCGGAGCGCTGGAGTTCCGGCGCCGCAAAGGCGACACCTTCCAGTGGAACACATTCGTCCTCCAGGACGCCAAAGGGGACACGACCTTTCGCATCTCCGACCACTTTCCGCTCTGGCTCGAGTTCTCGGTCCGTGAGGCGGCTTAGCCGCCTCTCCTCGGCCGGCACATGATCG
This sequence comes from Solirubrobacterales bacterium, assembly GCA_035760445.1. Taxonomy (GTDB): domain Bacteria; phylum Actinomycetota; class Thermoleophilia; order Solirubrobacterales; family 70-9; genus VAYN01. The sequence continues at coordinate 6,061 of DASTSW010000105.1, forward strand.
CGCCGCTGACCATGGCCGCGCAGCTGGCGACCGCGACGTAGGGGCCGATGCCGATCGCGGCGAAGCCATCCGCTTCGCTGAGCTCTGACCTCAGCCCGAACAGGGCGTAGAGAGCAAGGGCGCCCCCCACCAGGCCGACGCAAAGGCCGACGGTGAAGGTCGTCCTCCGGTCGCGGTGGACGAATGCGGCGACCGCGGACCCGATCCCAGCGAGGACGGTCAACCACGGCAGCGCCTTCGACGAGCCGGCGATTTCGTAGAGCTGGAACAGGCTCAGATTTCCGAACAGCACCACCTTCACCCAGGTCAGGAAAGGGGCGACGGCGATGCCGATGCCGCCTCCACCAACAAGGCCCTCCGGAGTCCCGATCTGGGCGGAGCGCTTGGCTGCGCCAGGGTTCCGCGGCGAGTGGACGTCCCCGGTCCACTTCGTGCCATCCCAGTAGAAGAGATTGCCACTGCCCTCTGGGTCGGGGTACCAACCAGGGCCCGGCTGTCCACCTGCCTGCTCGTCTGCGGCGCCCGCTTCCCCCACGACGGTGACCAACATACCCATCGCTAAGGCGAGAAGAAGATCACTCCGCTGGGGAGTGATTCGATTCCGTTTTCGTCATTCTTGAAGGTGGTGCACCGGTGCGGGACGGTGCCGCTGCAGAGCACCCTGTAGTCCTGCTTCGCCGGCGGGTGGTAGCCGACCGCCTTGCCCTCACCGGCGACGACTTCCGTGTAATAAGCCTGCTCGACGTTGAGCGCAAAGGTGCAGAGGGATTTTTCGCTGGCGTAGACCTTGCGGCCGCAGTGGACGAAGGCGCTGCTTTCCAGTTCGCGTTCGACCTCCCGGCTTTCCCGTTCCTCCTTGGTGGTCTGCGCTGCTTCGCGTTCCTGTCGATTCTCTTCGCTGTTCGAATCCGAACTGCCGCAACCGAAGGCGACCAGGCAGAGGCAGAGCAAAGCCCCCGCGACCAGAAGTCGCAGCAGGGAAGGCGAGGAACCCCGGTAGTACCTCATGGAAGGAACCTATCCCAAAAAGTCAGAACTTCTCAAGTGACGATCGCGGTTCAGCAGCCACTGGGCGCAGCGGCGAAGGCTGGCGCCTTTTCCGCGGCCCACTGGGCCACTGCCGTCGCCATGCTCTGTGCGGTTTCGAAGCTGCCGTCGTCCGGGAGGGCGGCGAGGGCGACTACCGCTTCGCCACCTTCGACGCTGAGGGTGCCCATCTGCCGTGCCAGGTAGCGGCCGTCGGTGCCGGGTCCCCAGCCTCCCTTCCAGCGCGCCGGAACCCCGGCCGAGCCGAGCCCCCAGCTGTCGGAGCTGACTTCGCCCATCAGCCCGAGGACGAGTTCGCGCGAGGCCTGCGAGCCGACACAGCCCGCCGCCAGCCGGCTCATGAACAGCTCCTGCAGTTCGAGCGACCATTCGGTCTGTCCGAAGGGGGTGAAGCCGTCGCGGCCGACGCTGGAGACGTGGGTGGTCGTGTCGCCGGCTTCGGCGAGGACTTCGTCGACCGCCGCGGCGGCTCCGGCCGCGCCGCCGTAGCGCCGTTCCAGGTCGGCGAACAGCGCCAGCGCGGCGTTGTTGTCGGAGGCGGTCAGCGCGGCGCGGATGTTCGCGTCCTGGCTGGAGCTGAGCCCGCTCGGGCCGCCGGCCTCCTGCAGGACCCGCAGCGCCACCGGCACCTTGCTGGTCGACCAGGCCGAGCCGATGGTGAGGCCGCCGGCGGTTGCCGCCGGCCCGCTGCCGGGCGGGCCGATCGCCAGCCCCACCTGTCCGGGCAGGGAGGCTTCGAGTTCGTCGAAGCCGGCAAGGCCGGCGGACGAGCCGCCGCCCGAGGGGGAGGACTGCGGCTTCGGTTCGGCCGGCGAGGCCGGCGTCTGGAGGATCTTCCGCCGCGCCTCGCGCGCTTTCTCGGCCTTCAGCTTGCGCTGTAGTTCGGCCAGCTCGCGCTCGCGCTTGGCGCTCTTCAGCTGCTGGATTTCCTCTTCCAGGGTGCTGTCGCCGGAGCTCGAGGAGCCGCAGCCGGCAAACGCGAGGACCGCGGCGAGGAGGGCGAGCAGGGTCGCGAGGCGGACGAGGGTCGGCACCGATCTGACGCTACGCGACCGCGCCGACGCTACGGGAAGTAGACGGCGGCGTCGTTGCCGCCGGTGCATTCGTGTGGCGAGCCGGCCGTGCAGTACATCGAGTAGCCCTGGCCGGTGGTCGGGCTGTAGGCGTACACGGTGCCCGAGCCGCTGCCGATTTCGGCGTAGTAGGCCTCTTCGACGTTTTCGGCGAAGCCGCAGGTGGTGACCGAGTTGGCCGAGAGGGAGCCGCCGCAGTTGCCCGAGCCGCTGGAGCTGGAGCCGCCCTCGGGCGCGGGCGCTCCCGCCGCTGCCGCCGAGGCCGCCTTGCCGGAGCCGCCGTTCTTGCGCAGCGCCTTCAGTTCCTTCTGGATCTCCCGGATCCGCTCCGCCTGGTGGGCCTTGACCGCCCCTTCTTTACGCGCCGCTTCCAGTTCCTCGCTGCTGGCGCCGGAGTCGCCGCAACCGGCGAGGGCGAAGCCGAGGATCGCGAGGCCGCAGGCGGCGAGGAAAACCGGGAATCGGAGCCGAGGCCTGATGGGACTGGGGGGGTCCACCATGGGAATGCGGAAATCTAATACAGGCGGCGAACCCGGGTGTTCACGATCACTGCTCGGCCAGCGCGTCCAACTGCTCTTCGACCACCGGCGTCATGTCGAAGACCGCGGAGTCGTCCGGCAGCTGGATCGCGGGCTGCGCGCCGAAGTCGTAGAGGTCCATGCGCATGTCCATCTGCAGCGACGGCTGGCCGGGTTCGGTCGGCATCGTCATCACCATGCGGTTGCGGCGGACGATCCCCTGCGAGTCGATCCAGACTTCGACCAGCGGTGGGGTGGGCATCAGAGTCGCGTACTCCTCGTACTGCTCGGCGAGGTCGTCTTTCCCTTCCTCGCGCAGCAGCGCGCCATATTCGTCGAGCCCGACCTCGGCCCGGAAGCGCCGGGTCGGAACCCCGCGCACCTTCTCCCTGCCCACGCGCTGGACGCCGCTGGCGCTGCTCAGCATCTGCAGTGAGCTGGCGGCGTCGCTGCCGAGCATCGCCTCCTCCTGGCTGTGGCCGAGGAACGGTTCGACCTTCATCCATTCCTTGCCTCCGGGCAGTTCGCTGCTGATCGGGTTGCCGCGCATGTAGAAGCTGGTGCCGTCGCCGACCGCCTCGATCTCGATCCGCCCCGCGATTGGCGAATCCATCGTCAGCCGCGCTTCGCTCAGGCCGGTCTCGGAGTTGTAGGCGCCGCCGCCGTGGGCGCTCATCGGCCGCGGCAGCGCCGTGGAGGTGTAGGTCGCCTCCATCGTGAAGCGGGCGCCCGGTTCCTCCCGGGTGCGTTCGGCCGCCGCGGCGACCGGGTTCAGGTCGAGGGGTTCTTCCTCGCGGTGGAGGAGGGAGTTGACCAGGACCAGGACGAGCAGCAGGAAGAGGAGCTTCACCGCCTGGCTGAGGCGGTGTGAGAGCTGATCGTGAGAATTCTCAGGCGACACTGAGTTTGGCGGGGGTGTGGACAAGACATAAAGTCATCGGCACCGAGTGAGCCGAATTTACCGCCGAATCGAGCTTTTGGACATATGGGCCTACTAGATCCAGCGCCGCCGCCGTTCGAGGTCGAGGAGTGGCGGCGGAAGCCGCATTTGGAGCGGATCAAGCCGCTGGCTCAGGACTGGGCGCTGAACGGGTTCGGGACGCCGGTCGCCGTCTACTTCCTCTACATCCTCAAGATCCTCGTCTACACCGGCGGTGGGGCGCTGCTGATCTTCGCCACCAGCGGCTGGCCTGCGTGGACCGACCCGATCGTCTTCCAGAAGGCGGTGATCTGGACGCTGCTCTGGGAGGTGCTCGGGCTCGGCGCCGGCTCGCTGCCGCTGACCCTGCGCTTCAAACCGATGATCGGCGGCCTCCTCTACTGGTTGCGGCCGGGGACGACGCGGCTGCCGCCCTGGCCCGAGAAGGTGCCGGGGACCCGGGGGACGACGCGCACCTGGCTCGATGTCGCCCTATATGGGGGGCTGCTGGCCGCCGCCCTCTTCCTGCTCTTCTCGCCCGGCGGCGACGCGACCGCGCCCTGGGCCGACGGCACCGTCTCGCGGCTCGACCCGGTCGCGGTCGGGGTGCTGCTGGCGCTGCTCGCCGCCCTCGGGCTGCGCGACAAGGTCCCGTTCCTGGCGGCGCGGGCGGAGGTATACGGCAACCTCTCGCTGATCTTCCTCTTCCCGCTGACCAACCTGGTAATTGCCGCCCAGCTGGTCTTCTTCTGCATCTGGTGGGGGGCGGCGTCCTCGAAGCTGAACCGCCACTTCCCGTTCGTCGTCACGGTGATGATCAGCAACACGCCCTGGAACAAATCGCGGACGGCGAAGCGGCGGCTCTACACCGACCACCCGGAGAACCTGCTGCCCTCACGAGTCGGGGCGGCGTCGGCCCATCTCGGCACGGTGATCGAGTTCACCCTGCCGCTGCTCCTGCTCCTTACCCAGGGCGGGTTGATCGGCACCCTGGCCCTGGCCGGGATGGTGATCTTCCACGTCCACATCTTCTCCACCTTCCCGCTGGCGGTCCCCCTGGAGTGGAACGTGTTCATGATCTTCGGCCTCTTCTTCCTCTTCGGCCACTACGCCGACGTGCCCTGGTCGACGCTCGACGATCCGCTACTGGTCGCGATCCTCGTTCTCACCTGCGTCGGGCTGCCGGTGCTGGGCAACTTCCGCCCCGACCTCGTCTCCTTCCTGCCCTCGATGCGCTACTACGCCGGCAACTGGGCGACCAGCCAGTGGCTGTTCCGCCGCGACGCGGGGGCCGAGGACAAGCTCGACGCCGGAATCGTCAAGTCGGCGCCGATCGTCACCAAGCAGTTGCAGAGCTTCTACGAGCAGGACATGATCGACGTGCTCGTCTACAAAGGGCTCGCCTTCCGCTCGATGCACTCGCACGGGCGGGCGCTGAACGCGCTGACGGCGCGGGCGGTCGCCGACGTCGACGAGTACGACGTGCGCGAGGGGGAGCTCGTCGCCGGCGTCGTCCTCGGCTACAACTTCGGCGATGGCCACTTCCACGACCACCGCCTGCTGGCCGCGGTGCAGGAGCGCTGCGGCTTCAAGCCCGGGGAACTGCGAGTCGTGACCCTGGAGTCACAACCCGCGCATGTGCAGCGCCAGCGCTATCGGATCTGGGACGCGGCCGACGGCCTGGTCGAGGAGGGCTGGGTCGACGTCCGCGACATGGCCAGTCGCCAGCCCTGGCTGGTCGGCGACGAGCCCTTCCCGGTGCACCGGACCTCATGAGCTCCGCCGTCGTCGTCGGTGCCGGTCCCAACGGGCTCGCCTGCGCGGCGACGCTCGCCAGCCGTGGGGTGGAGGTGACGGTGATCGAGGCGGCCGAGACGATCGGCGGCGGCACCCGCAGCTCCGAACTGACCCTGCCCGGCCTGCTGCACGACGAGTGCAGCGCCACCCACCCGATGGTCGTCTCCTCGCCGGCCGTCGTCTCGCTCGAACTCGAGCGCCACGGGCTGGAGTGGTGCTGGCCGGAGGTCGACCTCGCCCACCCGCTGGACGGCGGCGGCGGGGGGGTGATGCTGCGCTCGGTCGAGGCGACCGCGGCGGGGCTCGGTGACGCCGGCGCGCGCTGGCGGCGGCTCTTCGACGCCCCGGCCAAGGGTTACGCCGCGCTCAGCGAGGACTTCTACCGGCCGCTGCTCCACCTGCCGCGCCACCCGCTGCGCTTGACCCGCTTCGGCCTGCCGGCGGCGATGCCGGCGACGGCGCTGGCGAAGTACCTGGGCTCGCCGGAGGCGGCGGCGCTCTTCGGCGGCATCGCCGCCCACGCCTACGCGCCGCTCAACCTGCCCTTCAGCTCGGCGATCGGGATGGCGCTGACCACCTCGGGTCACGCCTACGGCTGGCCGGTGGCGAAAGGTGGCTCGATCGCGATCTCCAACGCCTGGGCCTCGGTGGTCCGCGAGCACGGCGGGAGGATCGAGACCGGCCGCCGGGTGCGCTCGCTCGACGAGCTGCCGGCGGCCGACGTCGTCGTCCTCGACCTGGCGCCGCGCGGGGTGCTGGAGCTGGCCGGGGAGCGGTTGCCGTCCCGGGTCGCCCGCGCCTACCGGCGTTTCAAGCACGGCCCGGGCGCCTTCAAGCTCGACCTCGCGGTCGAGGGCGGCGTGCCCTGGCTCCAGGAGGAGGCGCGCCGGGCCGGGACCGTCCACGTGGTCGGCTCCTTCGAGGAACTGGTCGCCGCCGAGCGCGGGGTCAACCGCGGCCAGATGCCGGAGCGGCCCTACGTCCTCGTCGGCCAGCAGTACCTCGCCGACCCCGGCCGCTCCCAAGGCGACCTGCACCCAATCTGGACCTACGCCCACGTCCCCAACGGCTACGAGGGCAACGCCAGCGAGGCGATCCTCTCCCAGCTCGAGCGCTTCGCCCCCGGCACCCGCGAGCGGATCGTCGCCTCGGCGACCCGCGGCCCGGCCGAGTTCGAGGCGATCAACGCCAACTTCATCGGCGGCGACATCCTCACCGGCGCCAACACCCCCGTGCAGACCCTGCTGCGCCCGCGGATCACTCCGGCGCCCTACTGGACCGGCATCCCCGGCGTCTTCATCTGCTCAGCCGCGACTCCGCCCGGCCCCGGCGCCCACGGCCTCTGCGGCTACAACGCCGCCGAAGCCGCGCTGCGGACGCTGTAGCCGACCCGCGGCAGAGCTTTTGTACCTATAGCGGCAAAAAGCTCAACCGCGATCCCATCAGTCCCCGATCTCCAGTGGGCGTGGGGGCGGGGGAGGGGTCGGCTCTTCGACCTGGACTTCGAGCCGGCGCACGCTTGGCACCGAGTAGGCGGCGGCGAGGCAGACGATGATCACCCCGGCGCTGAGCCAGAGGGTCTCGGAGGTGCCGATCGCCACCGAGAGGGGCCCGACCACGGCGAGGCCGACCGGCTCCAGCGCCAGCGAGCCGAACCAGTCGTAGGCGGAGACGCGGGTCCGCGAGGCGGCCGGGACGTGCTGCACCCAGGCGGTCTCGAAGAGGATCTGGGCGAGGCTGCCGACGGCACCGCCGATCAGCGCCCCGACCGCGATCACCGCCGTCGTCGCCGGCAGCGCCAGCAGCGCGACCGGGATCGCGATCAGCATGATCGCCGCCTCGCTGACCCGCAGCGGCCGCCGCGGTCGGATCGCCAGCGCGATGGCGCCGCCGAATAGGGCGCCGATCCCCATCGCGGTGGCGATCACCGCCCAGGAGCTGGAGCCGTGCAGGTGCTCCTGGGCGACGGTCGGGCCGAGAACCTGGATCGCCGGGTAGTAGACGCAGTTGACCGCCGCCGCGCCGCAGACCACCGCCACCAGCCAGCTGCGGGAGGAGAACTCGCGCCAGCCGTGGCGCAGGTCGGCGAAGAAGGAGGCGCCGGCGCCCTCCCGCGGTCGCGGCGCCCGCAGCCCGACCAGGGCCACGGCGCTGATCGCGAAGGTGCCGGAGTCGACCGCGAGGGCAGATCCGGGCGAGCCGAGGCCGAGCAGGATCCCGGCCAGCGCCGGGCCGATCACCCGCCCCAGTGAGCGCGAGAGTTCCAGCAGGGCGTTCGCTTCCTGCAGGCGGCGCTGGGGCACGATCTGCGGCACGATCGCGTTCGAGGCCGGGTTGAAGAAGGCGGTGGCGCCGCCATCGATCCCGTAGAGGACCGCCAGCTGCCAGATCTCGGCGCTGCCGCTCAGCAGCAACGCCGCGGCAATGCCCATCGAGACGGTGCGGACGACGTCGGCGCCGAGCATCGAGACCCGCGGCGAGACCCGGTCGCCGATCACCCCGGCGGCGAGCACCAGGGCGATCAGCACCAGGCTGCGGGCGGAGAAGACGATGCCGAGGTCGGTCGCCGATCCCGACAGGTCGAGGACGGCGAAAGCGATCGCCACCGGCGTCATCCCGTCTCCGATCAGCGAGGTCGTGCGGCCGAGGAAGAGCCTCCGGTACCCCGGTTCGCGCAGGACCGTGAGTCGCCCTGGCAGTCGCATCGGGCCAATATCTCACGGGTTAAAGAAGGTCCGACGAGGGGTAGCTCGCCCTCATCAACGCAATGGGAACTTCATCCAAAACTGGGAACGGGAGCGGCGCCGAGGGTGCGGCGGAGCGGCGCGGGCACGAGTTCGGCTCCTCGCCGCCGCTGACGATCGGGGTCGAGGAAGAGCTGCTGCTGGTCGACGAGGACTGCGGGCTCGTGGCCGGGGCCGAAGAGCTGCTGGAGCGGATCGACCCCGCCTGCCGCGCCGCGGCCTCGACCGAGATCTTCGCCACCCAGATCGAGCTGAAGACCGGCGTCTGCCTCGACGCCGCGCAGGCGGCCGCGGAGCTGGCGGGGGTGCGGCGCGCCGCCGCCGCGACCGGCGCGCGGCTGATGGGCTCGGGCCTCTACCCGGGGGACGCGGGCGAGGCGGCGCTGGTCGAGAAGTCCCGCTACACGCCGGTCAAGCGCGATCTGGTCAGCATCCTCGACACGCCGCCCTGCGGGCTGCACGTCCACGTCGGCGTCCCCGACCCCGAAACCGCGATCGCCGTTGCCAACGCGATGCGCCACCACCTGCCGCTGCTGGCGGCGCTGACCGCCAACTCGCCCTTCCGCGACTGCGAGGACACCGGCCTCGCCAGCTGCCGCGCCAGCGTCGTCCGCCGCTACCCGCGCTTCGAGCTGCCCCGCGCCTTCCGCGACTACGACGACTTCCTCCGCGTCGCCGATCAGCTGATCGCCGCCGCCGGGGTCGACGACTACACCTACATCTGGTGGGACGTGCGCCCGCACCCAAAACTCGGCACGGTCGAGGTGCGGGGGATGGACGTCTGCCCGCGCCCCGAGCAGAACGCCGCCGTCGCCGCCCTGATCCAAGCCCTGGCGGCGAAGGAGATCGACCGCCCCGGCGCCCCCGGCCTGACCCGCGAGGCGATCGAGGAGTCCTACTACCAAGCCGTCCGCTACGGCCTCGAGGCGCGCCTGATGATCGACGACACCACCGCCGCCCCGGCATCGGAGGTCGCCCGCGCCACCCTCGAGGAGGCCCGCCCCTACGCCGAGCAGCTCGACGGCGCCGACGCCCTCGAAGAGATCGACCGCATCCTCAGCGAAGGCAACGGCGCCGACCAGCAGCGAAGGGTCCACGCCGAGGGCGGGATCGAGGCCTTGCTGCGGGACCTCGCGGAGCGGACGCGGGTGTAGTCGATCGCAGCCGTCACGAAGGCTCGACGTCCTTTCCGCCCGCGACCTCGAAGGCGGCGACAGCAACTATCACCGGGATCACATCCCCCTCAGCGCGCTCCGCGCTCTTGTCCGCAACGGCTCGGAATCGCTTCTCGACGTTGCCAAGCACCCGGCGCAGTTCCTTCCAGCCCTCCTCGTCAACGCTCAGCGGAAGCCAGGTGACGCCGGATCCCTCCCGCGACTCGGCGGTGCCGGCATCCAGTGCTTCGACGGCGCGGTTGGTGAAAGCGGCGAGGGAGCTACCCGCGTAATGGGTCCGAAGCGCGGGAGGGACCTCTTTCCAGTTCCGCGACCCAAGCGCTCCCTGTGGATTCAGCCGGTAGATGTGCTCGACGGCGCCCCTCGAGGGGATGGTTTCGATGAGCTCGACGCAGTCGCACTTGCTGAGCACTTTCATGTGGTACGAGACGTTGCCCAGTGGCTCCCCCATGCGATCCGAAAGTCGTTTGGGCCCACTCGGTCCCTCCTCCAACAGCCGCAGGATCTCGACTCGCAAGGGATGCCCCAGCGCCCGCACCATCCGCTGATCGACTTCGCCCCCTTCGTCCCTCTTGCCCATCGGAACCCCCCACAGTTGTTGGTGAACTCAAGTGGCGGCGAGACTTCCGAATTGGCCTCTTGGTTGTCAACGTTCCGGTGCTAAAGCAGACTCCAGCGGTCAGGCAAGCTTCCCCTGGCTAACAGGGGGGCGATTCTCGCTTCGGCGTGCAGTGGCGAGAGGGCTGCTACTCAGGTATCAAGAGAGGCGTTTGGAACTTTGAAGAGGAGAAGCGACCCAGACGCGGCGACCCCGGGAGCGCCGCTCACTCGCCGTTCCGCACTTCTTCGCTCGATCTCCGACATCTCCTCACGGCAGCGTTCCAGAAGATCCATTCCTTCCTGGTATCCCTGCTCATCGAAGATGTACGGAGTTCTGGCGAGGTAAAAATGCCGGTCGTAGCCGATCATCTTCGCCTTCCTTGAGGCGACGACATCGTCGACGATCCTTTGGAAGCTGTTCAAGACGATGTCGTCCGCAACGATCGGATCCAGCTTGTCGAACTCCTCGGTGGTTATCAGGTGTCGCTCGGTCGCCCGGTAAAAATGCTCGAGGGCACCGCGTACGGGTCGCGTGTCGACGAGTTCGACGCATTCGAGCTTCTCAAGGCGGCGAACGTGGTAGCTCACGTCTGATAGTTCCGCTCGCAGCGTTCGGCTCAGTTCGGCTGGGCTCATAACTCCGCGCTCCACCAAGAGACGTAGAACGCGAGCGCGCAAAGGGTGGTTCATCGCCTCTAGGCGATTAGTCCCCTTCTTCTTGCTGGGCAACTCGGCCGCGTCTATCGCGGCTGCCTCTTCTCCTGCGCGCTTTCCCATCTGCCCAGCACTCCTTTCAGGCTCGATTGAGCAGTCGATTTTACCCGCGCAGGTACCGCTTTGTTGTGTTTGCCCGCAACTAACTAGACCAACCTCTATTGCTCAAATTCGCTAGAGTGCTCGCCACTCAGTAGTTGTTGATCGGGGGAAGCAAAGGGGGTGGAGGACATGAAGGTCATCGAGGCTCAGCCGAAAATGCCGCACATGCATCTCGTCAAGGGCGCCTAGTCGATGAATGGGGGTGGGGTTCGCAGCCCGTTCCTCGACCGCGGGGATGTCGAGGAGCCTCCTATTTTCTTGGTCGATCAGCCCGAAGAGAGGGCCGGAGTGATCGACTAAGGTGCGTGATCGACGAAGAAGTGCCCTGCGTCGTCGGTATCACGAAGGGCCGGCACTCCCCGTCTATCAGGGTGTCGGCCCTCTCTGCCTCCTGATCGGAGCTCGCGACGATCGACCAACCTGAGGTGAGCTGCGCCTTCGGCATGATGCTTGCGGCCAGGTAATTGCTCTCGCTATTTCTCCTGAGCCCGGTTTATAGAATGCTCAAGATCTTTTATCGCTGAAAGGTGAAACAACATGAAGCTCAAGGGAACGAAACACGGGCTGCCCAGCGTTCAGATCGTCAAGACGTCTTAAGCGTGTTTTGGCAACGCGGCATCTCTGATCGACAAGGGAGGAGGAGGCATGCAGTTTGAGAGCATGCAGCGCACGTTGCCGGCCATTCACATCGTCAAGACTGCCTAGCTGGCAGAGGAACCGCTTGCAGGCGGCTAAATCGGCCCTACTGCGGCGCCGGGATCTTTAGCCGTTTGCGAGCGGCTACTACGGCGGCTACTGAGGAGCGGCAGGCTTTGGCGATCTCGCCGTTGCCGTGGTTGGGGCGGCGGCGGACCTCGAACTCGACCAGGGCGGCGCGGCGGAGCTTGGCTCGGTCTTCGAGGCCGGAGTTCTCGGGGGCAGCGTCGAGGGCGGCCTGGGCGGCGCGCTCGCGGCGGCAGAGGAGACAGAAGGTGCCCTCCTTGGCGCTGGTCCAGCTTTCGGGCAGCTCGACCTTCTCACCGCCGAGGCGGCTTACCGATACCCCGCATTGATCGCAGGTCCACTTCTTTGCAGTAGTCGTGCTCATGAATAAGGCTGGGTTTGGCGCAGGACGAAGCTGCCAAACCCGTCTACTTACGGTAGCAGGGTGCTGCTTTTGCCCTGCTCGCACGCACGATCGGCGCTCTTAGCGGATTTTCCGGCTTTGCCCGCCTCCTACACTTGGTCGATGACCGCTGAGAGCGCCCAGGAGCCGACCTACACGCTGTACCGGCGCGGCATCGAGCTGCTCGAAGACGGCGACTTCGAGCACGCCGCCAAGCCACTGGCCGAGGCCGCCCGCCGGGCGCCGGAGAAGAGCTCGGTGCGTGAGGCGCTCGGCCGCGCTTACTTCCGCGCCGGGCGCTTCGCCCCCGCCGCGGCCGAGTTCGAGGCCGTGGTCGAGTCCCATCCGGTCAACGACTACGCCCACTTCTGTCTCGGCCGCGCCCTCAGCAAGACCGGCCAGAAGCGCCGCGCTCGCCATCACCTGGCCCTGGCCTGCAACCTGCGGCCAGAGCGGAGCGACTATCGCTACTACCGCCGCCTGCTCGAGGCCGATTAACGAGCTAGGCGGCGGCAGCCTCGGCGATAGCAACGAGGCCGAGAGCGATAGCCGTTAGGAGCAGCACGAGTAGCGGGCTGATCCTGTGGTTGCCGGCTGCGTGAAAGTGCATCCGGCTTCAAAGAATAGAGCGCTCAACCAAGAATTGGGATAACGCAGCGAAATTTTTTCGTGGCGGTGGAAACGGCGGACGACACTTTCCCCTGAGGGGTAACCGTCGCTACTGCGTAAACGTCGACGCTCGACACAACCGGCAGATCTCTGGTCCACTCATTGCCTTCCGCCAGAGCCTCGCCCGGCTGCTGCGAGAAGGCCACCAGCGAGAGCGCGTCGGGGAGCTCGCCGCCCTGGCTGGCGCAGGCGGCAGCGGCGGCCGGGGCGTTCAGCGCCGAGCTGCTCGGCTCTTCCTGCCAGCAGGCGCCGGCGAAGGGCTCGGTCCCCACCTTGCAGCCGGCCTGGTAGCCGTTGACCGCTTTCGCGTTGTCGGCGCTGGCCGCGTTCAGGGCCGTCTCGGCGTCGTGCGCCGACTGCGCCGTCTCGGCATGGAGCGCCGAGGGCACCTGGCTGAGGGTGGAGGTGTCGATCTGGATCCCGGTGATCGACCCCGGCGCCAGCTGGCTGCCGCTGATCGCGCCCGGCTTCAGCCGGTTCCCCGGCACCGATCCCAGCGCCAGCCGGTTCCCCGGCAGCGACTTCACCTTGATCGTCTTGCCACTGATCTTCCCGGCCGCGTAGACCGTCCCGCTCAAAGCCGCCACCAGCGCCAGGCCGGCGACGATCAGCGCCGGCAGCCGGCGCCGCATCTCCCTGCTCATCGAGTTCTCCCTTGGGTTCGAGTTGATTGAACCGAGCCCGCTCATCGCTCGGGCCGGTTGAAGCGGCGGCACCCTAACCCCGGATTCGCGGCACTGGACAGATGTCTACACCCGGGTTCGTCAAAGATTTGAGTTAAGGGGAGATTGAGCAGCCAAGAAACCGCTCTGTTTCAGGTCGGGGAGCAGCCCTCCCTGCAGGGCGAAACTGGACAAGCTGACCACCTAGCCCACTCAGAGAAATCCCCAGCAATGTCCAGGGTATATATGCCCTTGTGCTCAACTCCGACTACGGGGTGTCCACTTTAATTTTCTCCACCGTCAGAAACGGCTCTATTTTCAGGAATAGATTGGTCAAATTTCTAGGTATTGCTGAATTCTCTTAGAACAGTGAACATGCCGTGCTCATGCGTGGGGGAGAGCTGGCAAAACGGAGCCGCCTGGCGGCATTTTTTGCCCTGTTGTCGATCCTTTGCATTGCTGCTCCGGTGCTCGCCGAGACGCCGATTGAAGAACCCGAAGTTTCCGATCCGTTGGAGTTGCAGCGGGACGAGTCGCTGGAAACCCCGCAGGCGGCTGCTGCGCGGGAAGACTCCGAATACGCCTACGCCGACCTGACCGCCGGCGGGGAAGCGGATCTCCTGCAGGGCCTGTTCGCCCCGCAGCTGGAGGCGATCGACGCCGACCCCGCCCGCGCCCTCGACGAGGTGACGATCGAGCGGCTCGATTCGCCCACCGAGGCGCTGGTCACCCTGGATGGCGAGAAGGCGCTGCTCGAATCCGAAGTGCCGCTGCGGGCGCCGGAAGAGGACGGCGACCTGACCAAAGTGGAACTCGGGCTGGAACCGACGCCCGCCGGTTACGAGCCGGCCAATCCGCTGGTCGACCTGAGCCTGCCCGACAGCGCCCAGGACCCGATAGGGATCGGCGACGAAGGCCTGGCGATTACCCCGGTCGGCACCGCCGCCAGTGCCGCGACCCCGATCGGCGGGGAGGACCTGCTCCTGCCCGCGGCCCACGAGGACACCAGCCTGCTGCTCTCGCCGATTGCCGGTGGCCTCGAGCTCTCGGCGATGCTCGCCTCGCGCAACAGCCCCCAGGAACTCGCCTTCGAGGTCACCCTGCCGCCGGGCGCCGCGCTGCGCGCCGGCGAATCCGGCGGGGCGGAGGTGGTCGACACCGGCGGTGAGCCGATCGCGACGATCACCGCCCCGCACGCGGTCGACGCTCAGGGCACCGAGATCCCGGTGGCGCTGGCGGTGGAAGGCAACACCCTCGGCATCCTGGTCCCGCACCAGGAACTCGACGTCGCCTACCCGCTCTTCGTCGACCCGGAAATCATCGAAAACTGGAGCGGCTTCGCCGACACCAGCAAGCTCGGCTACTGGCACTGGTCCTGGAGCGGCGTGGCCGGCGCGGAAGACTACATCGGGCGCACCTCCTGCATCGTCACCTGCTGGGGCAACGGCCTCTACGTGCGGGCGCGCTCCAACTTCACCTATCCGGCCGGCAGCTGGGGCCGCTGGTGGTTCACCCCGCAGGGTTCGACCACCTACATGCGCCGGGTCATCCTCGGCCCGGTCAACTACGACGCCCACGGCTGCACCGCCAACGAGCCCCACGGCTACATCGGGGTCTGGAACGACAGCGGCTTCTGGGCCGTCCGCAACAACGCCTTCCCCTCGGGCTGGGCGACCAGCGTCGACGTCGGCAACCTGCCGCCGGGGACCCGGACCGCCTTCGTCGGCATCCACGCGGAATCGAACTCCAACCTCAACTGCGGCCGCGACTACCGCCTCGGCGGCGCGACCCTGTACCTGGATGACATCGAGAACCCGACCGCCAGCGCCACCTCCGGGTACCCCACCGGCTGGATCAAATCCGGCACCAACTTCACGATCAACGCGCCCGCCAGCGACCCGGGGACCGGTGTCTACTCGGCGACCCTGAGCCCGGGCGGCTCACCGCCGGTAGAAAAAAAACAAGGCTGCGACGGGCACTACTCGAGCGCTTGCCCGAGCGGCTACACCTTCCAGTTCCCGGTCGGCGCCGCCAGCTTCGACGAGGGCGAAAAACTGGTCAAATTCAGCGCCCAGGACCCGCTCGGCAAGCCCTCCAATACCTACCAGTGGAACCTGAAGGTCGATCGCACCCCGCCGGAAATCGAACTGGCGGGCCAGCTGGCGCAGGCGACCGACGAGACCGAAGGCGACGGCAAAGACGACAAGGACAAGCCGCTGCCGCTGCCGGTCTACAACCTCACGGTCAACACCACCGACGGCGTCCTCAACCCCAGCGAAGGGGGCCAGAAGCGCTCCGGGGTGAAGAAGATCCAGGTCTTCATCGACAACCGGCCGACGCCGGAGCAGACCTGGGAAGCCTCCTCCTGTTCCGCCGGCAACTGCCCGCTGAGCAAAGTCTTCGTCCTGAAACTGAACGAACTCAGCGCCGACACCGAGCACTACCTGCGGGTCCTCGCCACCGACTTCGCCGGCAACGCGCCCAGGGAACGGAAACTCGAGTTCGAATACATCCCCGCGACCGGGATGAAAGACGAGTACGTAATGCAATATTTCCCCCTGCCCGACGGCAGCGGGAACGAAGCCGAAGAAGAGCACCCGAGCCGCCCCGAACTCACCGTCAACCTGGTCAGCGGCAACCTCCTCTACCGCCAGGAGGACCTCGACGTTTCCGGGGCGGCGGCCGACCTCGAGCTGGAACTCTTCTACAACTCGCTGCTGCCCGAACAGCAGGACACCGAGTGGGGGGACGGCTGGACCCTCGCGCAGACGCCGGAGCTGGAAATCGAGGACCCCGGCGCCGGCCCGCCGAGCGAGGCGACGATCGTCGACGAAAGCGCGATGGTCGAAAGCAAGGTCGACCTGCCGGCCAGCGTCGGCGAAGCGGAGTTCGACAAGCGGCTGCAGGGCACGGTGGAAAAGGTGGCCGGCGGTGGCTACGCGCTGACCGACGAAAGCGGGGAAAGCGGCGAGACGGTCTCCTTCGATTCCTCCGGTAAGGCAGCGGAGCTGACCAACGGCACCGCGGCGACGGTCGAATACGACTACGAAGGCGGCGATCTCTCGGCGATCACGATCGAAGACCCGGGGACCGCCAACGCCGACCCGGAAGACATAGAGGAAGGCGAAGCATCGCCCCCGCTGGCCTTCCTCCACTCCGCCAACTTCGGCACCCGTGGCAGCGCCGACGGCCAGTTCAAAGCCCCAGCCGACGTCGCCACCGACCCCCAGGGCAACGTCTGGGTTCTCGACAACGAAAACGGCCGCGTGGAGCAGTTCGGGCCCGATGGCCAGCTCATCTCCAAATTCGGCAGCCTGGGCAACGGCGAAAACCAACTCGAAACCCCCAGCGCGATCGCCCTCGATGCGAGCGGAAACGTCCTCGTCGCCGACAAGCTCCGGGTGAAGAAGTTCAGTCCCTCCGGCGAACTGCTGGCCAAATTCGGGCCCCTCGGGGCCAGCGGCCAGTTCCTCACGCCGACCACCAGCCTGGCGGTCGGCGTCGACGGATCGGTCTGGGCATCCGACAACGTTCGCATCTATCGCTTCAGCGCCTCCGGGCAGCTCCTCGAGCAGATCGCGACCTCCGGCCCGGGCCAGATCACCTCCCCGGAGGGCATCGCCGTGGCTCCCAGTGGCGAGGTCTTCATCGCCGACCCGGGGCTGGACAAGATCAAGGTCTACGACAAAGAGGGCGACTACCTGCGCCAGTTCGGGGTCAGCGGCACCGCCCCCGGCCAGCTCGCCGCCCCGATCGAGGTCTCGATCGACCCCGAAGGCCGCGTCTGGGTGGCCGACTCGCTGACCGATCGCATCCAAGTCTTCACCTCAGCCGGTGACTACCTCGCTGGCTTCGGTGCCACCGGCTCGGGTGCCCAGCAGCTCGACATCAAAGCCAAGGCCGGGATCGCCTTCGACGGGGACCGGATCTGGGTGGCTGACGGGGGGAATGACCGGGTCGCCGAATGGGCTGGAGGCAACTACGAACCCTCCAACGAACCGGTCCTCAGCGAAGACGACCCGCAGCTCGAGGTCGAGGTCTCCGAAGGCCTGGTCGACAGCGTCGAAGGCGAGGAGAGCGGCACGATCGACTACCAGCACAGCGGCGACCTGCTGACCGCGGTCGACGCGCCCGACGGCGAAGCGCAGTTCACCTACGACAGCGCGGGGCGGATGACCAAAGTCAGCCTGGCCAACGGCACCTACGGGGAAGTCGCCTACGAAGCGACCTATGGCCGGGTCAAATCGGTGACCGTCGCGGTCGAAGGCAAAAACCCGAAGACCACCTACTTCAGCTGGTCCGACGAACCGCACCGGACCACGGTCACTCCGCCCGACGCCCCGGCCACCACCTATGACATCGCCGCCGACGGCTCGATCTTCAAATGGTGGAACGCGAAACAGCCGCCGGTCTTCGACGACGTCGCCGGGACGCTCTTCCAGAACCGGGAAACGAGCTCCCCGATCTCAACCGGGGTCCACAACCTCGTCATCCAGGCCCACGACGAGGAGGGCGTCGCCTCGATCCAGGTGATCGCCAACAACAACCAGCTGGTCGACGAACGCACCTGCGACTACGACCCCGAAAAACCCACCGAATGCGTCTCCGAGACCAACGAGTGGGTGACGGAAACCGCCAACTGGCCTCCGGGCATCGTCTACCTCGAAGTAATCGCCACCGACCGCCTCGGCGAAGCCTCCAGCCAGCGCTTCTGGGTCAACATCCCCTACACGCCCCCGCCGGACCCCGAAGCCGAAGAACCCCCGCGCTTCAACGACATCCTCCGCTTCCGCGAAGAGCACGGGCTCGACCTAGATCTCCAGGGCGACGAGCAGGCGATCAACGACCGCATCTTCGAATCGATGGGGGATTGGAATAACCCCATGACGCCGGCGGGAGAAGTTGCGCGGGCTACCTATGCGAAGTGGGGGGCGCCACTCCGCGCAGTGGACGCCGCAGAGCTCGAACACCGCCAGGCGTACTGGAAGCACGCAATGGCATCGATTCCCCAGTGGACTTCAGCCCATGCGGCGTCAAGTTTTGCTGGCTTCTTTTTGGACGAACGGGCCGGTGGAAAGATCAGGGTTGGTTTTACCGGTGGGCAGGAAGCACAAAAAGCCCAAGTCGAATCACTAATCGCATCAGGGTCTGTATCCGCCTCAGACCGGATCGTCGGCTTTGCCATTCCGCCGCAAAACTCGTTACCCACTCTGGAAGCTCTTGCCGACCAAGCTCAGTCGACGGTCTCCTCGCTTCCCCCCAATATCGCGAGTCGTGCCTATGTCGATGTTCGGGAGAATGAGGTTGCCGTTGTTGCGAGCAACCTGTCCGAGGCTGAATCGCGCCTGCACTTAGCTCTCGGGGCTCAGTCGCCGCTTCGGTTCGTCTACGGCGAGCCTTTGGAACCGCACGGGGATAGGGATCGCATCAATAGCCCAATGTTGGCCGGGGACAGCGTTTATACGAAAGAATCCTCTGGCGAAGCATTCGGATGCTCGGCGGGCTTCGGTGCCTACAATATGGCGATGAATCCTTCGACTAATCAGCCGCTGCTGCGCATGTTTTTCCTCCTCGCTGCCCACTGCTCAGAGGAGGGAGTGGGGTCCACGGCCTTCCGCGTAGCGACTCTTGCGGAAGTATCGCCTCCTGGTGAAAGGCAGAAGCTTGGCACGGTCAAGCGCACGGGTTGGGATAACCCAGAATGGAACCTCGATCTCGATGTGGCAGCGGTTCGCTTTGAGGATGTTCACGGAATTGAGCCGAGGCGAATCTTCAATCCTATAGAAGACGCAAAGCCGATTCCTGTTAAGGGTGTGGGAGCTGTTGAAGTTGGTACCAAGGTGTGTTACTCCGGCGCTGTTACCGATTACAACCACCCATTTGGAGGGAAATGCGGGACGGTATTCGCATGGTCTCCGTACGCTCTCGAAGAAGAACGTTCTCCTGAAAGGGTTCATCTGCTCGAAGGATGGTGTTTTGATCGCCGGACTGAACAAGGCGACAGTGGCGGTCCAGTTTGGATCGAGGGTTCCGAAACCGCAGTGGGAATAGTGTCCGCTGGAACGGACACGGAGACCTGTTTTGCTCCACTTCTGCCAAATCCTGAGCATCCTCAGGCACCCAGCGCTCTAACTGACAGCCGCTTAGCGCCGCTAGATGGACTCACTCTCCAGCCATGAAAATCAAGGCTGAAACACAAGATCAGTACAGATGGGTAGTGGCGCTAAAAGCCTTATCGATGCTCATAGGGGTGGCTGTGGGTACGCTGATGTATGGCTGGATGTTATCCCCTACATCGGTCCAAGCCGGTCAATCTGAAGCAAAATTCTGCCAGATCACCGATGCTCAGCTGCTCGCCGATAGGTCTCACCTGCGGGGTCCAAGAGTTGGAGTTCAGCTATTGGCGAACCGCAAGAGTGTGGGAGCGGGTGAAGTAATTTATGCACGGTTAGCGAACTTTACCGCCAAAAACTTTATCTCTGGGGCTGAATTCAAGGTTCAGCGTTATGGATCGTCAGGCTGGGAGACCGATGCTAGTAGTCCTGATGGTCCATGGCCTCGCTCTGCCGCAGTACTCAGGGCGGGTAAAACTAGGGGCTGCTATCGCTATTCCGTAGCGAATGATCAAATAGGCGGCCGCTATCGATTTCTTACGGTACTTAACGCTCGATCTGAGACCCGCATTCAGAAATTTCCCGAGGTGGCTAAGTTCTCCATACGAGGAGATGGAAGATGACGCTGCGGGCTGGGTATTGAAAGGCGCAAAGCGGCGCGCTGTTTTGACGCTGCTTATCACCGTGATTACCTGCGGGGCAGCGTCTGCGAAGTTAGCTACAACGGCAGTCGGACAGATGCCGCAGTCTCTTGTAGTCACGACCTCTGCCGGCCCCTCCTCGCATGAAGTCGGGTACCAGCTCAGAATCCAATCTGGAGCCGATGGCGCTCAATTTGGGTTCGAGTATGGACTGCCAGAATGGCCTACTACGGAACCGGTATTTGGCTCTCCGGTAAAGGTGTCCTCGGTAGGGCTATTGGGGCCAGGGTCGATCAGCTCTGCGCCGGGATTAACGCCCAAGCCTGTATTGCGTATTAGGAATGGATGCACTAGGGCCATTCCGGACCGTTTCTCGCGACGCTACTGGGTCGAAATGCCGGCGAACAGCAACTCAACGGTTAACCTCTTGGTCAGGGGGACCTACCCAGCGTGGCCTGGGACTAAGTATGGAGTGACGTTCTCGACCTTTGCTGTCAACGATCCTGTCGCGGAACTCGTCCCGCTGGCTTCGATCAATGTGCCGCGGCCTATGCCTCGAGGCACCCGCATTGGGGTTGAGTCGAAAGGGCAGCTCAGGACGAATGCAACGCCAGAACTTGTTGGACGGACCTTTCCTCCGTTCCGATTGGCCCGAATATCCCTGCGAGTAGTTCGGCCGTCTCGCGCTGGGACTGTCGGTCTGGAGGATTGGGCCGGCACCCAGTCGAGCGCATCACTGGGAGCTGTTTGGACCGATAGTCGCGGCCGCTTTAGAGTGTCGCCTCGTCCATTCACGGGGAAGGGGAAATTTGCCGTGATTGCACGTAGCGAGGCTCGAGGCGCGAGGGCGACAGATTGGAACTGTGGAGCGTTTTTCTCGATTGGCTGACAGAGGGGCGAGATGAGCGGCAGGGGCGTATGTGGCCGAGTGGGTTTTGCGACGCTGACGGTTTCTGGGGTCTTCTTGGCCTTGGTAACTCCAACGCGCTCGGGAGCATCTGAGGTTCCCTATTGCGCGACCAGCAACCTGCCAACGGTGGAAGCGCGGGCTGCGGGGAGTGGGACGCAGGACGACATCGTCTTAGTTATGAAGAGCGGGCGGGTGCAGGCCGGCGAGGTCGTCTCCGCGCGGCTTCTCAATCGAGGCGAGGCGATTGCGACCTATGGCTTGGCGCTGAGGATTGAAAGACGGGTGGGTGGTCGGTGGACCTTGGACCCAGCCAGTCCTGATGGACCGTGGCCAAAAAAGGCGGGAAAACTACAGCCCGGCGGGCTCGGTGTTTGTTTCCATTTTCCTGTGCTCGAGGACCAGGCAGAGGGTCGGTATCGATTTACGGTCTCCGTATCGGCGGACCGGAAAAAGATGCACCGCAGCGCTCTGTTTCAGGTCCGTGCTCAAGGCGAAGACCGCAGCTTCTGCCAGCAGGATCCGACGAAGGACTACCTTGCCGGCGTGGAGCGCGCGGCTCCGCTGCACAGAATTCCGGCGTCCAGAAAGCTGCCCTTCGCCCCTCGCGGCGTCCTCGTCTATCCAATTGGAGAACGGCCCCTTGTCGGTCCGGGCGCTGTCGGGTTTGGGCTCGCAGACGAAGCCATCAACTGGCCACGGCACCTCAATTGGGTTCTCAGTGCTTCCTTGGTTCGGGTGAGTGCGGAAGGGTTGCCCTTGAAGATCCTTGCTCGTAAGAAGCAAAGACTCGGAACGCGCAGGCTGAATGGGGATAGGAATTTTGGACCGCAGTTTCCAGTCCCGGGCACGCCCGCCTACTACAGAGTCGATATTTCCTTCAAGACCTTCGACGGGGACCTGTTGGGGGCCTATTCGGAATATTTCAGAGTGATGAAGCCGAGGTTTGATGTTGACATGACGGTCAGCGACAGACTGGTGCGGCCCGGCCAAGTCCTGCGAGCAAGGCTGAAGAATCTTGGGACCGAACCTGTATGGACCGAGTCGGTGGTGACCATCGAGAAGCGAGAACCGGCTCAGTGGGTCCCAGTGGATTGGGTGTGGCGCGATGGGCGAGTCGTGGATGCTCGGGTCTTGGTGCCGGGTGGACAACCTGGGCATTGCTTCACCTGGAAGGTGCCTGCTGACATGGAGGGCGGGCAATTCGCGATCGTCCAAAAACTGCGGCGTTCTCTCAAAGACAAAAAGGGAGAGGGAGTAGCCATCGCCGCCAGGTTCAAAGTGGCAGGGGCTGAGTCGCCGTCGGCGAGGGTGCGCTAAGCCTCGACCGACTGGCTAGGCATCCGGAAGGACGCCATCCCGACGATCGTTGGGATGAGCTCCTCCTGGTCTTCGGTGCGCTGGAGCGATTCGGACTCGAGGCTTGGGAGCCAGGCGAGGACCTCGTCTAGGGCCTGGGCCAGTTCGGTCCAGGCGGGGCGGTCGAGGAGGATTGGCTTCCAGGAGAAGTGGCGGTCGTCCTCGGCGTCGAAGGTGCCGGCGTCGATTGCTTCGGTGACGCGCTCCATGTAGGCGTCGAGGAAGGAGCGGGACATTTCCTGGCGGACGATGAGGGGGAGTGATTCCCAGGACGGGGTGTCCAGGAAAGGGCGGCTCAGTCCCCGGTAGATCCGTTCGACGCCGCCGCCGCGGCGTCCGCCTTTGCGTTCCTCGATGATCTCCACCAGGCCCCACTCGGCGAGTTCGCGGAAGCAGCGGGAGATGTGGGTCATCGAGCCGCCGATCTCCTCGACGAACTGGGAGGGGCTGAGGGGCCGGCTCGAGAGCTCGAAGAGAATTTGCGAGCGCCACTTGTTGGAGAGCGCCTTCGCCATCCGCGGGCCAAAGGCGATCTCTGAGCTGCCCTCGGGCGGCGGTTGGTGGCGCCGGGACGCCAGCAGCATGGTGGTGGGGGACTGGGGCGAGCGGAACGCCGAGAGACCGGCCACGGTGGGGATCCGCTCGCCGTCCGGGTCCTGCAGGCGCCGATCGGCCTCGACGGCAAGCTCCGGCAGCCACTCGAGCACCTCGTCCAGCCGGCGCCCGAGCTCGAGCCAGGCAGTCCGGTCGAGCGCAATTCCGTCCCAGGAGACGTGGCGATCGACCTCGGCGTCGAAGGTGCCGCCCTGGACGGCTTCGGCGATGCGGGCGAAGTAGGCGCTAACGGCGGTGCGGGACCAGGTGTCGCGCTCCGAGCGCGAGACGGTCTTCCAGGTCGCGGTGTCGAAGTGGGATCGCCGGATACCGCGATAGACGTGTTCGATCGCGGCGCCGCGGCGGCGGCCGGGCCGCGTTTCGACCACCTCGACGAAGTCCCACTCCGCCAGCTGGCGGAAGCAGCGGGCGATCTGCGTCAGCTCGCCGCCGACCTCCTCGACGAACTGCGAGGGGCTCATCGGGCGGACGCTCAGCTCGGAGAGGATCCGGACCCGCCAGGAGTCGGCCAGGGCCCTTGCCGTCCGGGCACTGATCCCGAACGCCGCCGGTTCCTTTCTTTTGACCGAATGCCCCACTTCTCTCCCCTCAGTAGATGCTGAGTGGGAAAGCTAACACTAGTGGACACGCTGTGCAAATTCTTTCCTCCCAAACTGGGAGAGTGGGGAGTGCTGCCGGGTTCTGCCAGCGATAAACCCTCCTTCATCAAACGGTTCAGTTTGTTGAAGGGGGGTGAGCAAATTGAAGATCGAGGCCACTGCTACGAGCGTGCCGACTATCAGCACCAGCAAGTCTGGCTGAGGGGTGTGGGGTTCCCTTTCTGGAGGCGAGAGGGGACCCCATCTTTCCATAATTAACTGTGCAGTTCTTGATCAGTAAGTGAGAGTAGAGGGAATATGGGGAAAAAGTGGGATGCCGGCGATGAGGTTCGACTGACATATGACACGTACGCGCCGGCGTACGAAGACTTCAACCACGGCTACATGTACGAGCGGTGGACGGGGAGGCTGCTGGAGAAGGCCGAAGCGGCGGGGCTGCAGGGGAAGCGATTGCTGGACATCGCCTGCGGCACCGGGCTGAGCTTCGTGACGATGCTGGAGCGCGGCTGGGAAGTGACGGGGTGCGACATCTCACCGGCGATGTTGGAGATCGCGAAAGCGAGCTTTGGCGATAAAGCCGAGCTCTTCCTCGCCGATATGCGAGAGCTGCCCGCCATCGGGGAGTTCGACCTGATCTGGGCGATCAACGACCCGCTCAACTACCTGCTCTCGATTGAGGAACTCGAGGCAACGCTGGACGGGATGCGCCGCAACCTCGCGCCGGAGGGGATCGCCCTCTTCGACATCAACACCCTGGTCACCTACCGCACCTTCTTCAGCCAGGAGGTTGTGGTCAACCAGAACGGCCGCCAGCTGGTCTGGCAGGGAAAGCTCACTCCGGAGGAGGTAACTCCGGGCATGTTCGCCGAAGCCTCCTTCGAGGAGGTCGGGGCGGAGGGCTCGGCCCACGTCCACCGGCAGCGTCACTTCAGTCAGGAGGAGGTTGAGGCGGCCTTCAAGAAAGTCGGCCTGGAGTGCATCGCCGTCTATGGCGAGCAGGACGGCGCCCTCAGCCCGGGGCTTGACGAAAACCTACACACGAAGGCGGTGTATCTGAGCCGGCTTCCCTGAGTTCGAGAAACAGGCCTGTCGGATTACTGCCGGATTTTGCCTTCGTAAGGCCGCTCGCCCCTGCATACGCTCTGGAAAGAAGTCCCTTAGTGGTTACAGGGATTCACACATATAGATCGGGAGCAGCAATGGGGGGGACCGGAATGGTGGCGAAAGACAAAGTGGCGAGAGACGCCACTGCGAACGGCACCGGCTCCGTCGGCAGGCGCGCCGACAGCCCGCTTGACCGCGTCCTCCATGCTCTCGGCCACCCCGTGCGCCGGCAGATCCTGCGCTCGTTGATCAAACGGGACGGCAGCGCCAGCGCGATCTCCAAGGAGCTCGACCTCGACCTCAGCGTCGTCTCCTACCACCTGAACCAGGTCCTGGCCCGCGAATGCGGCGTCGTCGAGCTGGTCGAGGCGGTCGAAAGGCGGGGCGCCTTGGAGAAGATTTATGCCCTCGAGTTCGAGGCTCTGGGCGGTGGCGACCCCTTCCGCCGCCTGGAGCCCGACGAGGGCATTCGGCCGATGTCGGTCGAGGAGAGCTTCATCGTCGCCGTCTCGGCGATGGAGGAAGCGCCGTTCGGCGACCCGCCAGGGGGAACCTGGCAGTGGTCGCTTGCGCGGGTCGACGCCGAGGCCTGGCGAGCGATCTGTGAGGCGCGCGATGAGTTCGAGCGTCAGACCCTGGCCGCGGTAAGGGCCAGCCAGGCGCGCGACCCGGAGAACACACGCGACGTCGTCGTGGGAGCGGCCAGCTTCCCCGCTGAGGAGATGCGAGAGGGTTAGCGTCCGGGCTGGATGCCCGACCTTCTCGTCCTCTTCCTCGCTGCTTCCGCGACGGCGCTCGCAACCGGGCTCGGCGCGATCCCGGTCTGGTTACTCGGCGCCCGCGCCGCGGCGCTGACCCCGGTCCTGCTCGGAATTGCCGCCGGGGTGATGGGGGTCGCCTCGATCGCCGGGCTGCTGATTCCGGCGGCCGACGAAGGAACCGTCTGGGAGCTGCTGGCGGGGCTGGCGGTCGGCGCGGTGCTGCTGGGCGTGGCCCGCCGCCGGCTCGACCATGAAGCGGTGTTCATGGGGCGCAGCGGCCCCAGCGCCCGGACGGCGGCGCTGGTCTTCGCCGTGCTCTTCATCCACAGCCTGCCCGAGGGGCTGGCGGTGGGGACCGCCTACGCCTCCGAGCGCGCCGGCCTCGGCCTCTTCGTGATCGTCGCGATCGCGATCCAGAACATCCCCGAGGGGACCAGCGTGGCGATCCCGATGGAGGCGGCGGGCTACGGGCGGATGCGCCAGTTCTGGGCGGCGGTCGCGACCAGCGCCCCGCAGCCGGTCGGCGCCGTGATCGCCTACCTGGCGGTCGAAGAGGTCAACGCGCTGCTGCCGTTCTCGTTCGCCTTCGCCGCCGGGGCGATGCTGAGCCTGATCGCGGTCGAGTTGCTGCCGGATGCCTACGCGGACCGCCGCCGCTGGGTCGGCCCGACCGCCGGCCTGCTCGGCGGCGCCGCGGTGATGATCGCGCTGGACCTGGCGCTGGGGGTATGAGGTACGAAGTAGTCTTCGCGCATGGGGAGGAGGGGCGCCTGGCTGGTTGGTCTCGTGGTCGCGATCGCGCTGCTCGCCGTGCCCGGCGGCGCTGCGGCGAAGCTGCGGCCCGGCGCGAAGTACGAAATCCAGCCGGCCCGCCTCGCTGGATACATGGATCTGGGGAAGAGGAATGGCTACAGGGTCGGGCTCATCCTGCCCGACGAGCGGACCGCCGTCCTCTACGTCTACAAGATCAAGTGGGCAGGGGACCGGAGCTCCTTCACGGCCACCACTTACGCGGTACGCAACCAGGCGTCGCTGGCGAGCGGTGCGATCCGCGCGCGGTTCGGCTCCCTGGGTAGGTTCTCACTACGGTTCCGGCCGAATGGGCGGGTGGAGCGGCAGGAAACGGTGCAATCGGGCTGCGAAGGGTCGCCCGCGTTCACCGAATACGGGCGGTTCGCCGGCCGCGCGACCTTTCGCGGCGAGCGTGGATACCTCCGTTTCTCGCTAGCGGGGCACGCGGGAGCGATCTCCCACTCGTTCCGCCTCAGGTGCGAAAGGGGCGAGGCGGACGAACGGCCTCCCGGCTCCCTGCTGGGGTACGTGGCCCCCGGCTCCTTCTTCTCCAGCGAGGGCAACATCGCGCTCCTCTATGCCTCCTCGCGCCGGCACGGGCGCTTCGTCGGGGTCGCGGCCGGGCACTTGGAGGAGGAACCGCCGGGGGCGGAGGTCAGGGTCGGGAGCTTCGAACAGAGGGGGAGGATGGCGATCGGGCACTACGGCTTCGTCTACGGGGGCCGGGGAACGCTGCTCACCAGCCCGCCGGGAGCGCATCCGGCCAGCGCGACGCTGGACCCGCCGGCGCCGTTGTCCGGCCAGGCCAGCTATCAGGAGGAGGCTGCCGATTCCCGCCGTTGGGCCGGCAACCTCCGCATCGAGTTCCCCGGCTTGAAGCTGCCGCTCACCGGCCCCGGATTCCGCGCCCGCCTCTGCGTCCTCAATCCCCTTTACGCGCCGCGGACGGGCTGTGACTTCTTCAAGGCACCGCCGCCGCCGGCCGACGAGCGGCCGGCGCTGAGCCTGGGGTGGATGCCGCGATGAGACTGCGCCCGGCCGCGGTGGTGGCGCTCACCCTCGCCTTCCTCGCCTGCTCTCCCGCGGGAGCCGGTGCCGCAGGCAGAGACGATGGGGATTCCAACAAGAAGCTGCTCCGAATCGAGCTGGAGGGCTCCAATGGCTACACGGTTTCGATCGTCTCGAGTGCGCGGCAGCGCGTGACCGTGCTGGCGACGCAGGAGGGGGTGGAAGGGGCGCCTTCCTATGCCGCCGAATACCTGGTCCAGGACACCCAGCCCAGTCCCGACCGGATCAAGGCCAAGGTGCCTGGTCTGGGCTCGATCGCGGTGAGCTTCCAGCCACGTGGCCGAGTTCGTCACCCCACTCCTCCCGGCTGCAAGGGACGGCCTCCGACGGTTCAGCCCGGCGTGGTCCGCGGCACGATCAAGTTCGTCGGCGAGAGCGATTACACCCGCGTCGAAGCGCAGCGCGCGGAGGCGGAGATCGAAGAACCGAGGGGCTGGCGCTGCCATCCCGGCGCCAAACTCGAAGTGGAACGCATCCGCCGCAACGCAGAATGGACCAGCAAACTCGGGGCCAGAACCCTCGGGACCTACTTCATCGCCAGGAAATACGAGCCCGGCGTGATCGAGGAAGGACAGGTCCTCTTCCTTGCCGAAACCGGCGTCCGTTTCGAGACGGCTGCCGGCCGCACGGCATACATCGTCTACCGGCGCGCCACGGTCACCGCTCCCGTCTCCGCCTTCCGGGATGCTCGCCCCGAACGCATCGTCATCTCACCGCCGCCGCCGTTCACCGGCACCGCCACGTTCTTCCGTACCCCCGAATCCGTCTTCGCCTGGAGGGGCGACCTCGCGATTCAGTTCCCCGGTGTCGACCCGGAACCCTTGGCCGGGCCCGAATTCGAGCCGGATTACTGCCTGCGGGAAGTGGGCTGCATCCGCCAGCACCTCAGGTAGGGATCCCTTACCTTGACGGCGCGGCGGGATAGACTCGCCGCGTACATATCGGTCGGTGGTCAAGGGAAGTCCGGTGCAAGTCCGGCGTGGTCCCGCCACTGTGACCGGGTGGAGGAGTTCGCGGGCGCTGCGGCGCCAGCCACTGGGGACGACACCTCGTCCCCGGGAAGGCGCGTCCTCCCTGATCCCGGAAGCCAGGAGACCTGTCCCCGGCCTTTGCCAATTCAACCCTCGAGGAAAGGGTGGCTAAATGCCAAGACTCATTCCGTTCCGGCTGGCGGCTGCGTGCGCGCTGGCTCTGTCCCTGACGCTGTGCTTCACGGCGGTCGCTGCGGCCAAGGGCCTGCAGGCGAACCTGTTCGTGGTCGGCAGCGGCGGCAAGGTGCTCGCCGATAAGGCGGTCGCCGGGGCCGACGTCTCCGTCAAGACCAGCCCCAAAGCGACCTGCTTCGGGCCGGACAACGCCGGCAGCGGCGACACCGTGCAGCTGAAAGGCAACACGGCGATGGGGCTGCTCGCCAGCGGCGCCAAGACGGTTCCGGCGCTGAAGCCGCTGTCGATCACCGACGCCTTCGACTTCGGGCTCGCGGTCTGCGGGGTCGGCTCGAGCGTCGCCAAGGGCAGCTCGTCCTGGTACCTGAAGATCAACCACAAGGCGCAGATGGTCAGCGGCGACGCCGCCAAGATCAAAGCCGGCGACGACGTGCTCTGGGCGCTGGCGAAGACCGAAGCGCCGGACTACACCTACCCGGACGAGCTGGTGCTGACCGCACCGGCGAGCGCCAAGGCCGGGATGGAGTTCACGGTGCGGGTCTGGGCCTATGACGAAAAAGGCCGCAAGACCCCGGCCGAGGGCGCCAAGGTAAGCGGCGCCGCCGGGCCGACCGGTGCCGACGGCCGGACCACGGTGACGCTGGCGAAGCCGGCGAAGCTGAGCGCCAAGGCGACGGGGGATATCCCCTCCGCCAAGGTGGCGGTCTGCGTCGGGGGCAAGTGCCCTAAATGACGGCGCGCCGCGGCACGGCGGTCGCGACTGCGCTGCTCTCGGCAGCGCTCGCGGCCGCCGGCTGCGGCCTCGGCCCCGGCGCCGATGTCGGCGACGTGCGGCTGACGGTGACGCGGGAATTCGGCGCGGAGCCGGTCCTCGAACGCTCCCTGGCGGCAAAGGAGTCCGACACCGTGATGCGGCTGCTGGAAGGGGAGGCCGAGGTGGAGACCCGCTACGGCGGCGGCTACGTCCACGCGATCGACGGCGTTGCCGAGGAGCAGCGCGACGGCGATCCATATGACTGGTTCTTCTATGTGGACGGGGTGGAGTCGCCGATTGGCGCGGCGGAGGTCGAGCTGGAAGGAGGCGAGCGGGTCTGGTGGGACTACCGCAACTGGGCGGCGACGAACCACGTACCGGCCGTGGTCGGTTCCTGGCCAGCGCCGTTCAAGGACCCGGGGCAGCCGGTAAGCGTGGAATGTGAGGGTGGAGGGGCGTCGTGCGATGAAGTGCGCGAATCGCTCGAGGGCGAAGGGATGACGGTCGCCTCCGGCTCTCCCGAGAAGGCGATCCGGGTGCTGGTCGGGACCTGGGACCGGCTGCGCGCCGACCCGACTGCGCGCCTGATCGAGAACGGCCCGGCCGAAAGCGGGGTCTTCGCGGACTTCTCCAGCGAAGGTCAGCTGGAACTCATGGGACTGGACGAAGGCGGCGAGCCGGCGCGGAGCTTCGCTCCCGACACCGGCCTCGTCGCCGCCACCAGTCGCTACGGCGGGGCGCCGGTCTGGGTCGTGACCGGGGCGACGCCAGCGGCTGTGCGGAATGCCGCTGAAGCGCTCGACGCGGAGCACCTGCGCGACCATTACGCGGTGGCGATCGAGAACGGGAAATCGACGCCGTTGCCGCTGGAGGGGCGATGAAATCGCCCTTCGCCTACCAGCCGCGCCCGGCGCCGCTGCAGCTGGCCTCGCCCGGCGCCGCGGTCGCCTACCTGGGCGCGATCGTCGTCGTCGCCTTCCTCTACTCGAGCCCTGTGGTGCTTGTCGCGGCGGGGGTGGCGGCGGTCCTCGCCGGGCTGCTGGCTGGTGCCCGGCGCGCGGTCCGCGTCGCCCTGAAGATGGGCCTGGCGCTGGCGCTGCTGATCGTCGTCGTCAACGCCCTCGTCGTCAGCCGTGGCGAGACGGTGCTGGCGCGGCTGGGGGAGTGGCCGCTGCTCGGCCAGGTCGAGATCACCTTCGAGGCGATCGTCGCCGGCCTCTCCGGCGGCCTTCGCGCAGCCGTGGCGATGATCGCCGCCGCCGTCTATTCGGCCTGCGTCGACCCCGACCGGGTCCTGCGGGTCCTGCGGCCGCTGGCCGGCCGCTCGGCGCTGACCGCGACCCTGGTCTCGCGGATGGTCCCGGTCGCCGCCGCTGACGCCGGGCGCCTGCGCGACGCCTCGCGGTTGCGAGGCCCCGCCGCCGCCCCGGTCGGCAAGGCGCCGCTGGCGCGCCGCCTGCTCGCCGGCTCCCTCGACCGCGCCGTCGACGTCGCCGCGACGCTGGAGCTGCGCGGCTACAGCCTCGACGCCCCCCGCGCCCGCAACCGCCGAGCGCGGTCGCGCTACGACCGCCGCTTCTACGCCGTCGCCGCGGTCGTCCTCATCGCCGCGATCGCGGGCAAGGCCCTGGGCGCCGACGACTTCCAGACCTATCCCGAGGTAGAGATCGGTCTCGGCCCCGCGACCCTCGCCCTCTCCGCCCTGGTGGCCCTAAGCGGCCTCGCGCCCCTGAAGCGGCGAGTGTCGCCTTCCTCTCGCATAGCGAGAGGAAG